>NZ_CAXMZT010000001.1:0-416016 GCF_964199965.1 Legionella sp. W05-934-2
AGTTATTTCGATTTTGAAAAATTGAATGTATACCAAGCCTCCATTGAGGTCGTGGTATTCATTGATAAAATCACTTCAGCCTTCCCGCGGGGCAGGGCTTATTTAACAGATCAACTTCAACGGGCTGGTACGTCTATATCACTGAATATTGCTGAAGGCTCAGGCGAGTTCTCTACTAATGAAAAAAGTAGATTTTACCGGATGGCAAAACGTTCTGCTACAGAAACCGCAGCGATATTGGAGGTATCCAAACATTTAAACATTATACAGGAAGAATATTATCACTTAACCAGAGATTTACTAACTCGAATTGTTATGATGTTGACTAAAATGGCGAAAAAAGTAGATTAGACGGAACTCGGACGGGCTCGGGCTCGCTCACGGGCCCGGGCCCGATTGGTTCCGTGAAAAGTTGAGCATCGCGTTTATTTAGTAATTAGTCCACACCTAACCATTGATTTGAACTGTTGATACGTTGGGGATCTTATAGCCAAAAGTAATGAAGCGCTGGAAGGGATGTGATAAGCACTAATATCTCGACTGGCACACCAAGCCATAAATAATCAAAGAATTTATAGCTGCCTGGCCCCATGATTAAGGTGTTATTTTGATGGCTAATTGGGGTCAGAAATGAGCAGGACGATCCAATGGCCACGGCCATCAAAAACGGATCAACACTCATATGCAAGGTTTGCGCAATATTAATGGCTATTGGCGCCATCACAACCGCTGTTGCGGCGTTATTCATCAGATCTGACAGTGTCATCGTGATAATCAGGACCAAAGCAAGAATGAACATGGTTGAATCCGGACCTGCTAGAAAAATAATATTACGCCCAATTAATTCCGCAGCACCTGTGGATTTTAATGCATCACCTAACGGGATTAATGCCCCTAAAAGAACAATAATAGACCAATCAATGCTTTGGTATACTCGCCGTATGGGCATGACGTTGAAAATCACTATCATGATAACAACGAGTGTGAAGGACGCTGAAACAGCAAGCCATTGCATGGTTGCCAAAAATATACCGATGATAAAAAATAATACGGGAATGATCGTACTGCGATTAAAACCCACCTCAATGCGTCTTTCTGCTAGGGGAACTAAACCAAGATTCACTACCTTTTCACGCAATCCATCTTCTTCACCTTGGATTAACAAAACGTCACCCGCGTTAAAATTCACATGGTTTAATCGATTCATAATGGATTTACCCGCTCTGGCAATGGCGAGTAAGTTGAGTTGTTGCGTTGAGCGAATACGCAGTTTCTGCCAGGAGCGGCCTTCCAATCGCGAACCTTGGGTAACAACTGCTTCGGTGGTGTTTATCTCTTCGCCGCGAAGATTTTCGGGTTTGACAATCTCACCATGCACAAGTTTTAATTTCCCTTTTATAATCAATTCACTCAAGTCCTCATGACTTGCTTCAACAATGAGAACATCATTGGCTAGTAATTCTTCATGATAAGGGATGGCTAATCGTTTCTTGCGTTTTCGAATCAACCCTAAGATGGAAAAATCCCCTTCTATTAAATGTTCTAATTGCGTTCTGGACATGCCCACGACAGGGGAATCTTCCGGGATAGAAACCTCGCTGATGTAATTATGTATTTGATATAAATCTTCCGTGCTCTTTTCCGCTTTACGTCTTTTAGGGATATAGCGCCAACCAACCAAAATGATGAAAGTAAGGCAAACAACTAATACGGATAAACCCACGGGTGTATAATCAAATAGACTAAATTGGCTACCAGTCACTTGTTGACGATAAGAGGAGATAAGAAGATTGGGTGGTGTGCCAACGCGTGTGGTCATGCCGCCTAAAACGGTAGCAAATGAAAGTGGCATTAATATGCTTGAGGGTGATAATTTTGCATGAATGGCACTTTGGATGGCAATCGGCATGAGCAACGCTAATGCCCCAACGTTATTCATAAACGCTGACATGGCAGCGCCTATGATACAAATAATCCCAATATGGATAGACGGTGTGCTAGCGAATGGCATGAGTAGTTTTTGAATTTGCTCCACCAACCCTGTTTGCGAAATGGCGGCGGTAATAACCATGACGCAAGCTACGGTAATGACAGCTGTGTTGCCAAAACCGGTGAAGGCTTGCTGGGAAGGGATAATACCAAACATGACTAATGCCATGAGGCTCATGATCGCCACCAGATCGTAGCGATAATAACCCCAAATAAACATCAAAAGGGTAGCCGCTAAAACGGCAAATAACAGAACAATGTCCAGCACGGCCTGCAGTATCCTTTTGTTAGCTACGCAACGTTAGAACGTCAATCGGTGCATAATGGATCAACGCATTGGCTGTGCTTCCTAGGAGAGTCTGGACACCTTCGGGGGTATCACTGCCAATGATCAATAAATCACAGTCAAGTTCTTTAATCATCGTTAAAATAGTTTGTTTGATTGATCCGACTTGTACATGGAGGTTTTCATGGGGCAAATTAAGACCATCTGCAACAACTTTTAATACAGCTTCCGCTTGATCAGGGATGGGGCGGTCAAATTCAGCAAAACCTAAACTTTGTGCCCATTGTAATGAGTTGGGAGGGGAAACAACATGTAATAAATGAAAGCTTGCACCAATCTCTTGAGCAATATGGTGAGCCTTTTGACAAAGATCAAAATGATTTTCTTTTAAATCAGTCGCATGCAACACTTTTTTATACATTCTTCTTTCCTAGATAAACAAACTTTGGGATAGTAGGGAACGTCCCTTAAGTCGTTTCCTATTGATTTAATTTAGTTTATTAAAAATCTTTTCAAACTACAATGTCAATCACTTCCACTTTATAGCAGACGCCCAGAGCGTCTGCTTATTCGACAGTTTATGATGGATTGTGTCGATTAAAATCAATCAATGTGAGAATACCGCTCCACCAAGACGTATAGCGATCATCATTGATATCAAAATTATTTTTCCGCTTAAGCAATTGATTATTTTCCCATTTAAATAAAGGAGGGTGGTTATCGAGCGTCTCTAGATTGTTGCTATCGGGTAGGAGGGTCATTTCTTCGAAGGCTTGGGGCATCATGCCTGTTTCAAAAGCGGCATAAATCGCATCGGCTGACTCCTGGACAATCTGTTGAATCAAACCAAGGTGTTGAGCTGCATCTGGGGTGTTTAAAAAACCATCACCATAAGCGCGCCAGCTGATGCCGCGTTGGTTAGTGACATTCAAACCGGTGCGATTATCTTCATCATGCATTAAATTCGCGATAAGCAAACAGAGTGCTTTTGGCAAATATATATGCGCGGCAATTGCTCTTCTTGGGGTGCGTAAATGGCCCGATGACATGGCATCTGTAAGGAAATGGTTGGCAAAACCATTCATCGCATAGGCCTGGGACAATAGTGAATGGGCGATAGTTATATCACCATTACTATAGGCTTGGTGGGCTTTGATTGCCACTTTTAAAGCGGCTTGATGGCCTGCTTTGTAGGCAACATGAGCATCGGGGTAGAAATGATCGTAATTAACATTTGCTAGGGAAATGTATTCCCCAAACGGGATATAGTCGCTGACAAAACTGCCCCCACCGCTCAATCGGTTTAATTTCTTTGAGATTTGAGCCCCATGTTCGTGATAAAAATGCCATTCACTCTCTCCAGATAGTTTTGCATTCTCCAATTGATTGGATAAATGATCAAAATACTGACGATAAACGGGTACTTGAATGAGTGCGTTTTGGTAAGTATCTGAACTCACCGCATCAAGTTTTAGAAATTGGGAATAGAAACACGCTTCACGGTTTTCGATGGGGCAGTTTGATATTGGTCGGTCATTAGAACCAAATAAATCGCCTGCAAACATGATTAGTTCGCCGTAGGTCAAGATAAGGTTATTGGAGAGTTGGATTTGATTATTATCATGAGGATGAGGTAGGTCTCCCCACTTTAAGATAACCTGATTACCAACACCTCTGTGTTCAAGGTTGGCAAAGCCGGCTTTTCGGTTGTTGAATGATTCCTCAATCAAGGCGTCATAATTTGTGGCTGCGACAGACAGAGGGCTTATAAATACTATCAATGACAATAACAAGCCGTGTGTGATATCCTTGCGCATTAGAGTATCCTTTTTGTAAATTAAATTTTTTATTATTCAGTTTACTTTATCATTTTTTTAATAAAACAGTTTAGCATGTAATTAATTTATTTAGCTATTTCATATATCTATTTGTTGTGTCAACCATTATGAACGAAAAAAAGAGTAAAAAAGCGATTTATGAAACGACGATTGATTCATTTAGTCATGAGGGTCGTGGTGTTGCGCGTGTGGAAGGGAAAACCACATTTATTCAAGGTGCGCTTGAAGGTGAAAAGGTGCTTTATGAATTGACCTTCCGAAAAAAAGATTTCGACCAAGCCAATGTTGTCGATATTCTTGAGCCGGCAGGAAATCGCGTTGCACCTAAATGTGAGCACTACCAGTATTGTGGCGGTTGCTCATTGCAGCATTTATCACACGACGGACAAATTGCATTTAAGCAATGGATGTTTTCAGATACCTTAGCTCGTTTTGGCCATGTAACGCCCGAAGCTTGGGTTGAACCGATTGTCGGACCGGCTTGGTCTTATCGCCATAAAGCACGATTAAGTGTACGACACGTGCATAAAAAAGGGGGGGTATTAGTTGGCTTTCGTGAGAAGCGACAACCCAAATACATTACGGACATTGAACAATGTCGAATTTTAGCCCCCTCGGTGGGCGATAATATCGTTAAATTTAAGCAGTTGTTAGATCAGTTTGATAATTTAGACACCATTGCTCAAATTGAAGTGGCTGTTGGTGACGATGAAACGGCCTTGATATTAAGAAATTTAGCGCCCTTAACGGACAATGAGCAACGGTTGCTAATGTCGTTTGCAAACGAAAATCATTATCGCATATTTCTGCAGCCGGGTAATTATGAAACGGTCTCATTGTTTTATCCGAAGGACGATAAAGATTATCTTCAATACCATTTAAGTCGCTATAATATTACCTTTGATTTTCACCCAACTGATTTCACCCAAATCAACCCCGTTATCAATGAACAGATGATTGATCAAGCAATTGAATGGCTTGCTTTGAACGATCATGATGTTGTATTGGATTTATTTTGCGGACTTGGTAATTTTTCCTTGCCTTTAGCATTAAAAGCAAAACAGGTTATTGGGATAGAAGGCAGTGAATCAATGGTTGAAAGAGCAAACCATAACCGTCTACGTAATCACATTGAAAATGCGCAGTTTTTTGCTGCTGATCTTAGCAAGGAAAATGCGCTCGTGGAATTGATAAAACTACCCATCGACAAAGCATTAATCGATCCGCCCAGAACAGGCGCTCTTGAAATTGTTAAGCAACTCTCTAAACTTAATATAAACCGCATTGTTTATGTGTCATGTAATCCAGCCACCCTGGCAAGAGATGCCGATTATTTGGTTAACCAAGCGGGCTACCGATTAGTGAAAGCTGGCATTATGGATATGTTTCCACAAACTTCCCATGTTGAATCCATGGCTGTTTTTGAGAGGTAAATTTCATGGTAAAGGTAAAAGAAGAATGTGAATGGATAAAGGATAATCAACCTGATACTCAGTTGTGGTTAAAAAAATTGATAAGAAAAGGGTATATCGAAGATATATCGTTGATTGAAAATGCTTGTGCATTGAGTGAAGTTGCTGGTCGCGATCAAGCCACGGATATCGGCATTTCCTGTTTGCATAAGGGATTATTAATGGCAGATATGTTAGCTGACCTTGAAGTGGATCAAGAAACCCTTGCTACCGCTATTATTATGGATAGCGTCTATTATGCAGAATTATCGCTTGATGTTGTGGAAGAACAACTTGGCCATGTCGTTTGCAAACTGGTCAATGGTATCAACAAAATGGGCGATATTGCGAATGTTCAGATACTAAATAAAGCCCCTGAAAATCAACAACAGCTCGAAAATACACGAAAAATGTTACTGGCGATGGTTGATGATGTCCGGGTTGTGTTAATTAAACTCGCGGAACGACTTTGCATACTTCGCTATTGTGGTCAATTGCCTGAAGGTATGTGCCGCCAAATTGCTTCCGAATCCATGGAAATTTTTGCTCCCCTTGCCAATCGCTTGGGGATCGGGGCCATTAAATGGGAGATGGAAGATCTCGCTTTTCGCTATCTAGAGCCATCGGCATACAAAGAAATAGCCAAGGGTTTAAAAACAAGGCGAATTGAACGTGATCAATATGTTAATAAAATCGTGGATGAATTGAATGAGCAAATCCAACTGTTGGATATCCACCATTTTGCTGTCTATGGTCGTTCTAAGCATATCCATAGTATTTACCGTAAGATGGAGCGTAAGAATGTTTCTTTAGACGAAATCTATGATGCGACTGCTGTTCGAGTGTTGGTCAATACCGAAGCGGAATGTTATGAGGTTTTAAGTTTAGTGCATTCGCTCTGGCAACAAATTCCAGCTGAATTTGATGACTATATTATCAATCGAAAACCCAATGGTTATCAGTCCCTCCATACTGCTGTCATTGGCCCAGGTGATCGTGTTTTCGAAGTGCAAATTCGGACGTTTGAAATGCATGATCTTGCTGAAATGGGTGTTGCTGCGCATTGGAAATATAAAGAGGGCGGTGCTGAACAAAAAGAAAGTCATGAGCGTAAAATTGAATGGTTACGTGATGTTCTTGCTTGGCACCGTGATTTAGCTAAAAACAAAGGGGTCTCCGAAGCAATCGAAACAGAGTTTTTGGAAGATAGAGTTTATGTGTTCTCACCCGACGGTGATATTTTCGATTTGCCCCAAAAGTCAACACCACTGGATTTTGCATATCACGTGCATACGATGATTGGTCATCGATGTCGTGGTGCGAAAGTCAATGGTTCAATCGTACCGTTAACTTACCAACTAAAAACAGGGGACCAAGTTGAAGTTTTAACGGGTAAAGAAGACAAACCATCCCGAGATTGGCTAAGCCCACATTCAAATTATTTACGAACTTCGCGCGCAAAAGCGAAAGTGCTTCATTGGTTTCGTATGCAAGATTTTGATCGAAACAAAGCGGAAGGCCGCGAATTAGTTGATAAAGAATTAAAAGCACTGGGTATTAAATTTGAAGCGTTGGAAGAATTATTAGATATTTATAACTATAAACGAGTGGATGATTTGTTGGCTGCCATCGGCAGGGGCGATGTGAAAATCTCTCAGGTGGTGCATCGTTTATCACCTGATAGCATTGTGTCAAAGCCACCACAGGAAATAATCAAAACGCATGTAAAACCAGAAGTTTCCGGTGGTGATTTACAAATCGAAGGTGTCGGCAATTTATTAACAACGATGGCCAGATGTTGTCAGCCGTTACCCGGAGATACGGTGATTGGCTATATCACGATGGGGAGAGGCGTATCCATTCATCGACAAGATTGCTCTAACATATTGCATTTGCCTGAGGAATATAAAAGGCGGCTGATTCAAGTGAGCTGGGGTGAGAAAACCCGTGAAAGCTATGTGGTTGATATTAGCATCAAGGCTTTTGATCGCAGTGGATTGCTTAAAGACATCACGGCAGTCTTATCCAATGAGAAAGCAAATGTATACTCATTAAACACGCAAACAAACAAAGAAGAGAATCTAGCCTTAATTACCTTAACGGTTGAGGTCGATGGTTTGTCTAAGCTCTCCCGGTTACTCAATAAGATAGATCAAGTACCTAATGTCATCGAATCTAAGCGGCAGGTATAATCAGGGCAAGTGTGACATTTCTTAATTCACTTAATAGCACGTTAAATGTTCGGCAAGCTGCCCCAATGTCCATGCACTCTAGGCCAACCTTTTTCTGAGAAAAAAGTAACCGTATGGCATCATTGGGAAATTGACCCGAACTTGGATGACCAATAATGACGATCTCTGGGTTAAATATTAATATCCGGGAAACATCATCTTCGTTGAGTAAGTGAATATGAGTTTGTTGCCAATTATCGTCAATTGTTTGTTGGCTAACGATCAGGCTGCTGCGATAGGTTTTATCATTGATGACAACCCCCTGATCGCTGTATGATTGTATGCTGTGGCTATCTGGGCGTTCTAGATTGATTTGCATGAAAAAACCTATAAATTGACTTCAGTTTGTTTGTACCGAGTTGCAAGAAAAAAAGTGGGCAATCATTAAGTAGGCATATCTTTCGATTTTCAGTACAAACTAACAATGTTGTCGGTTGTTGATGAATTTGGCATTTGTTCTACTTGCTAAAATCACCCATACTAATTAACAAATTATATCAAATGAAAAAAAATAAAAACATCATTGTTTGGTCTAACCACCCCCATCCCCCGATTCATTCCGTCGAACATTGGCGCGATCCGCTCGAAAATGTATTAATTGGTGCGGGCTATGATTCAAAACAACCCCCGATGTCTGACCTGTTAAAATGGTATCATAATCTGTTGGGTGATTGGGTTGTTATTAGCCCCGTATATTTTCATACTACTCACAACGATTCCGTTATTGCACAGTGTGGACCGCGATTAAACCTTGATGATGAAAGGGGACGGTGGTATTTTGATAAGATAAGTGATTTTTTTCAGCAGGAAGGGATAAGGCTTCATTATCATAGCCCTACCTTATGGTTAGGCCAAATGAATGAACCTGTTTTAATCAATAGTTTTTCGCCTTCCTACTTACATAATAAATCGCTCATGCCCTATCTGGCTCAATTAGGTGACGATATGGTATGGCAGAAGAGAATGACTGAAGCGCAAATGTATTTGCATACATTACAGCCAATGACCCAATCTTCTTCAATTGTCAATGGGGTTTGGTTTTGGGGCCAGGGCGAATTATCGCTTAGTAAAAAAGTGATGATATCGGATGATGCCAATATGATGCGTTTGGCAGATATTTGGCCGGACATGACCATTAAAAGCCCTTTTGAAGCGAAGAATGTCTATGAATCCGAACTCATAGTATTAACGGAGTATTGTGAGGAAACGCTTGCAATAATCGAAAGGGCTTGTCGATCATTCTCATGTAATTGGTCCTGGAACAATATAACTTACCAGCAACCTGCAAAGCGTTGGTGGCAGATGCTTAGGAGAACGTCGTTATGAGAATTAAGCGAAGACAGATTCCAACTGCTGGCATGACGACCGTTAGCGAACATCCTTTATTAAATCGCATTTATTTGGCAAGAGGGATCACCCAGACTTCCATGCTGGATAATAATTTAAAAATGCTTATATCGCCCGCTTTACTCAAAAACATTGACAAAGCAGTTGAGCGACTCGCTAAAGCAGTCATGACACATGAAAACATTCTAGTGATAGGGGATTTTGATGCAGATGGAGCGACTTCTACATCCATTGCCATTAGTGCCCTAAAACTTTTAGGTGCTCAATCTGTCAATTTTTTAGTTCCTAATCGCTTTGAGTTTGGCTATGGGTTGTCGCCAGAAATTGTTGAGCATGCATTACCTTTAAAGCCAAGTTTATTGGTCACGGTAGACAATGGCATTTCAAGTTTTGAGGGTGTGGATAAGGCAAATGAACATGGCATTGATGTTGTGATCACGGATCATCATTTATCGAGCGATCAATTACCCAATGCGTATGCCATTGTTAACCCCAATCAACCAAATTGTGAGTTTCCGAGCAAAGCTATTGCTGGTTGTGGGGTTATTTTTTACGTGATGATGGCATTGCGTCGGCATTTGGCAAACCTTGAATGGTTTCAATCCGCCGGTATTCCAGAGCCTAATATGGCTGAGTTATTAGATTTGGTTGCATTAGGCACAGTGGCTGATGTCGTGCCCTTGGATCAAAATAATCGCATCATGGTAGACCAAGGGCTCCAACGGATTCGTGCAGGCCGATGTCGGCCAGGTATCAAAGCGTTATTAAAAATTGCAGGGCGAGATATAGACCGTATTAAAGAAACCGATTTAGGCTATGCCATTGCACCTCGATTAAATGCGGCGGGCCGACTAGATGATATGTCTTTAGGGATTGCTTGTTTACTTGCCGGTAGTGATGAAAAAGCGAATCAGCTAGCCAGTCAATTGGATGAATTAAACCAAACCCGGAGACAAATTGAGCTCACAATGAAAGAACAAGCCCTTGATACGATTCAAAAACTCAGCAAATCCATGGCTAATTCAGGGCAGTTACCACTTGGTCTTGCGATGTATGATCCTGAGTGGCATCAAGGAGTCATTGGCATTTTAGCTGGACGGATAAAAGAAAAATACCATCGTCCTGTTGTTGCGTTTGCCCGTGGGGATGAAGGTGAGTTAAAAGGATCGGCACGTTCTATTCATGGTTTAAATATCCGAGATGTATTAGCGGATATCGATCGTGAAGCACCCGATATGATTATCAAATTTGGTGGGCATGCAATGGCGGCAGGATTGAGTCTTAGGGCAGAACGATTTGAACAGTTTAAAGCGGCATTTAATCAAGTAGTTAGCCAGCATATCGATGAATCGGATTGCCGAGGGTTGATCTGGACAGATGGTGAATTATTGCCTGAGTGGATGACACTAGAAACAGCCCAATTGTTACAGCGTTCTGGCCCGTGGGGACAACAGTTTCCGGAACCTTGTTTTGATGGCGTATTTGAATTGTTGGATCAACGGATTGTTGGGGGACATCATCTAAAAATGTCGTTATCGCCCGCTGGCAACAAATCGGTAATTGATGCCATCGCATTTAATGTTGATACGCGCCGATGGCCAAATCACCACGCAAAAACCATTCATATTGCCTATAAGCTGGATATTAACCATTATCAAGGCAGAAGCCGTTTGCAGATATTGGTTGATGCATTAAATCTGCATCAACAAACACAACCAACGGCAATCGTATCAGAACCTTCTGTTGATTATGTGTGGTAAAGCTTGCAAAAAGGAAAAGGATGTTTTAGATTAGCGCTTAGTTTGGCAAGTCTTTTTAATGGATGATTTTACTCGCGTTTATAGCAGGGAGCGCTATGCTTTTGCCTGCTCAACACTATTTTATTCCCTACTTTTTGTTAGGCTATCTTCTATGGCAGTACTCATTAAAGCCCACTTTATTGCTATTCATTTTAGGCATGGGTACCACTTTATTCCATCAATGGCTCACTGCCGCAAATGGCCTGCCATCTTCTAGTATCATTCGCAACGTCCCAATAAAAGGCAGAATTATCCATGTACCTAACTATTCTTTACAGAAAAGTGTGGTGGATATCAAATTAGAATCGCTTGATTTTAAAAAAGTTTCTGCCCGAATAAGACTATCTTGTTATTTTCATTGTCCACCTCTACAGATTGGTGATATGGTTGCAATGAAAGCAACGTTAAAAAAACCGCATGATCTGAAGAACCCAGGCTCATTTTCTTTTCAACAATGGGCATGGGCTCATCACATTGACCGACTCGGATCCTTTCAGCCTTCCACTGTTAACGTATTGGGTAATCAAAATAGCTACCCCATAGAAAAACTCAGGGGAAAACTCTATCAATCCGTTCAAAACCTTTCGCTTGATGGGGATGCAAAAGCGCTAATTGCCGCTTTGACCCTTGGTATTAGTAATGACATTCGCCCTGACTTATGG
Source organism: Legionella sp. W05-934-2 (assembly GCF_964199965.1). Classification (NCBI taxonomy): domain Bacteria; kingdom Pseudomonadati; phylum Pseudomonadota; class Gammaproteobacteria; order Legionellales; family Legionellaceae; genus Legionella; species Legionella sp. W05-934-2. Next base: position 11,604 of record NZ_CAXMZT010000001.1, read on the forward strand.
AAGCAATTTCGCGATACTGGGACAGCCCATTTGATGGTCATTTCGGGGGCACATGTCGGCTTGATAACGGGATTGTGTTTTTTTCTCTTTAGTTACCTGTATCGAAGTATACCGAGAATAACGCTCTATTTCCCTGCTCAGCGACTAGCTGCTATCGGTGCGCTGGGTTGTGCGCTTTTTTATGCTTTGATTGCGGGATTTGCGGTACCAGCTCAGCGCTCGGTTGTTATGTCAGCTGCTCTCTTATCAAGGTATCTTACTAATCAATACCTGAGCAGTTGGCAGGCCTGGCAAATTGCGCTATTTCTTTGTGTCGCTTTTGAACCGCATTGCTTGGTCATGCCTGGATTTTATTTATCATTCATTGCTGTGGCTGTTTTATTGATAACCAATCAACGAATTAAGTACAAAGGTTTAAAAAAAATGGTGCTGCTGCAGGTAGGGTGTTTGCTTGGGTTAATGCCTTTCACTCTTTATATTTTTAGCTATCAGGCAAACAATGGATTGCTTGCCAACTTGGTGTTAATACCTTATGTCAGTTTGGTGTTATTGCCCCTTGGATTATTCAAAGTGCTGATGATGTTTTTTGGTTGTGGAGGCATTGGTGATTGGCTTTTTAATCAATTAGTGAAAGGATTAATTATTCTCCTAACCGGTTTTCAGAAAATGTCGCTATTAAATTGGCAATTTGCTTTGCAATCAATCTGGCAGATTTGTGGTATTTTACTGGCGTTATTTATCTTAATCCTAGTACCCAAGCGCTCCTTACTCCTGCCAGCATTTATCCTTTTGGCAGTTAGTTTTATCCCGGTTAAAATACGTCCCTTAGCCAATCAGGCTAAAATTGTTGTGTTTGATGTAGGACAGGGCTTATCTATCTTAATTGCAACGCAACACCATCAATTACTGTATGATACTGGTCTTCAATTTTATGGCGGAGGAGGTGACATTGGTACCAGTGTCATATTACCATTTTTTCGATACTATGCCCTGAGGCAATTAGATAGTATTGTGGTATCGCACCCAGACTTAGATCATCGTGGTGGTCTTAATTCCATTAGCCATGTTTTTCCCAATGCACAATTAATATCTGACTCACCAAGGTATTATCGTCGTGGGCACAATTGTCATTCCTATTCGGATTGGACATGGGATGGCATACATTTTGAGTTTCTTCCTTTAAGGTCTTTCATCGGTGAGAAAAATAATCACTCGTGTGTGTTGAAGATATCATCGCCATCTCATTCAATATTGTTAACTGGAGACATTGAGCGTGAAGCTGAAACTTATCTGGTTAATCATTACAAGGACAAATTGAAAAGTGATGTATTAGTGGTGCCTCATCATGGCAGTAAAACCTCCTCCAGCCAACGGTTTTTAGAAGCTGTGTCGCCTACTATGGCCATTATTTCTTCGGGTGTGGATAATAAATACCACTTTCCTCATGGGGTTGTTATCAAACGGCTTAAGGGATTGTCAATCCAAGTAAAAAATACTGCCGAGGATGGCATGATTGAAGTGACGTTATAATAATATCTGATAAATAGTAGAACAGGGGCAGCAATTAAACATAAAGGGTTTGGACCTGTCCCAATGGAGCCATTGGGACAGGAAGATAAATTAATCACCTAGTTGATGGGCTTTCTGCTGGTCTTTCTTCATCGCTTGGTGTTGTCTCCTGCACTGCGGTTGGGATATTCGCGTCGTTCGCAGCAGTTCCTAGCAAAGGATTTGTTTGCACTGTTTGGCTGGTCATGCCAGGCACGGATATTTTTTCACTTCGGGCTGCGAGCTCATCAGGAGAGCGATGGCGGAAGAAGCTACAGGTTATCAAAGCAATAGCCGTAGCACTAACAATAGCGCCTGCGGTGATTAACGTTGATACGGTTGCAATGGGAAGACCCGTAATGATGCCCGCTGTAGCAAGAATACCTACCGTGAGCGCTGCGAGGCCTCCTATTAGTGACAAGGAGTTTCCGCCTCGTACCAATGGATGGGCTAATAAAGTCATGAGAAAATGATTGGTAACAGGCTCTTGATAGGTATAGGTATGGTTATAAGTTTGGTTTAAACTGTTTGCTAATTGCTTAATAAATAAAGTATAAGCGTTATTATCAATCCAGAAAGGATTGGTATCAAAATCGATGGTTTGAATGCCTTTTCTCGCTTGGGTGATTAATTGATATATTTGCTCTCGCACCGGTTTGTGAGCGTAATTGGTTAAATACGTTCTAAGCGTGTTTTGCGCGTCGAGATAGTCTTTTTCGATAAGCAGTCGATATTCATGGCCTTTTTGAAGTGCCAGATTGTATTGTTCAGAAAGTTGTTTACCGGCATCTCGTGTTTCTTGTCGGATAGCTTTACGATTATTTAGAACATCCGTGACATCTTCTGATAATAGTTGTGAGGTAAGCTTATCTTCAGTATTCAAACAGTGCTGTTTTGCCGCTTCTAATTGCATTTCCATTGCAAAGATTTCACCTGCATAATAGATAATTGCATTAAAGTGATGTTGTTGAAGGGTATTGCTCATAAAAACTCCCTGATTATAGTGCACCAATTAGCCACTTTTGCAGTGAACATGCCAAATGTCAAGATCGATTGAACGCTTTTGCTTGTATTTGTCTTAAAAGATGACAAATTTATCACTTTTGAATCCAATATGCAAGTCAACTATCTGCTATTAATAAACGCTCAGGATAAACTAAGAGGCCGCCTGCAATGCCTGTATCACAGCACCTAAAAACCTTGTTGCTTCGCCTCCTGTGATTGCGCGGTGATCGAATGTGAGCGATAACGGCAATACAGGATGAGCATTAATTTTCCCATCTTTAGCAATGGCTGCTTCATGTAAACGGCCTACTGCTAAAATTGCAACCATGGGTGGCACAATGATTGGACTGGCGAATTTTCCTGAGAACTTACCAAAATTCGAAAGAGTGATAGTTGCTCCTTTTAAATTTTCTGCAGGAATATTGCGTTCAGCGACTTGTTTCTTGTAACGATTGATCGTTTCCCGTAAGACTTGATCAGTTTGGTTGCCCGCATCAGTGATAACCGGTACAAATAGCCCTTCGGCACTATCCATTGCAATGCCAAGGTGCATTTTATCAAAACAACGACGCGCTTTATGTTGGGTATTATACCAGGCATTCAATGCTGGCTCTGCTTGACAGGCTTTGGCTAGCGCACGAATTAATCGAACGGTAATATCCTGTTGGCCAGACCAGGCATGAATATCCGCTTCGTCATAGATGCTAACAGGCACAATTTCTTGATGAGATTGTTCCATGCTGGCAAGCATGGCTCGTCTAACGCCTTTCAGAGCTTCAAATCCTTCCGGTATAGTTTGTGATTGAGCATGTTTTTTCTCAACATCTTCACGAGTAATTCGGCCTTGCTCGCCACTGCCTTTGATATTGTTTAAGTCAACACCTAGCTTTTTAGCTAGCAGTTTGATTGCGGGGGAAACTTTTATACGTTTGCTTGTTTGAGCAGAGCCGATAATAAAATTATCCTCTCCCACATCCGCTAGTTCTTCAAGATTACCGACAACCGTTCCTTGATCTTTTCGTTCAGACACTTGCTGAGTAAATCCAACTAATGGCTGACCTGTTTTTATGACATCGCCGGGTTGGCCAAACAGTTTTTCTATAACACCGTCTTGGGGACTTGGCACATCAACAACCGCTTTTGCTGTCTCCATGGACACAAGTGGTTGGTCAACTTTGACTACATCACCTACTTTAACGAACCATTCGTGGATTTCTGCATCAGGCAAACCTTCACCTAAATCGGGTAATTTAAATTCTTTCATCCTTACTCCATTATGCTTAATACAGCATCTTTTATGCGTTTAACGCTTGGGATATATTCTTTTTCAAGCTGAAAATAGGGCATAACCGTATCATAACCAGTCACTCTTTGAACAGGTGCTAGCAGGTCAGTCAAACAATGCTCACCGATTTGGGCTGAAATTTCACTGCCAACGCCGCAGGTTTTTGCTGCCTCATGGATGATGACACAGCGGCCGGTTTTTTCAACGGATTCTAAAATAGTTTCCATATCAAGTGGCTTAATGGATGCCACATCGATGACCTCACAGGAGATACCTTCTTCTTCAAGTTGAGCGGCTGCTTGGGTTGTTTCATGAATGCTGGCCCCCCAACTGACTAGGGTCACATCATCCCCTTGTTTTAAGGTAAAGCATTTGCCTAGAGGTAGCGCTTCCCCGTTATCTTCAACCGGTTGCTTCACTAGGCGATAAATTCGTTTGGGCTCTAGAAATATGACCGGATCTTCATTACGAATAGCGGCTAATAATAGCCCATAGGCCCGTCGTGGTGAGGATGGGATAACAACTTGTAATCCAGGAATATGCGCAAAAACTGCTTCTGTACTTTCTGAATGATGCTCGGGTGCACGAATACCGCCTCCAAAGGGAGCTCGAAAGACAATCGGGCAATGTAAACGCCCGCGCGTTCGATTGCGCATTCTTGCGGCATGGGAAACGATCTGGTTGTAGGCAGGGTAAATGAAACCCATAAATTGAAATTCTGCAACCGGTTTTAGACCTTGCACAGACATGCCAACCGATAAACCCGCTATCATTGATTCTGCTAAGGGCGAATCAAACACACGGTGTTCGCCAAATTTTTCTTGCAGTCCTTGGGTGGCACGGAAAACGCCCCCATTTTTTCCAACATCCTCTCCAAAAACAACAATGCTATCATCTTTCGCCATTTCATGGGCTAAAGCCATGGTGACGGCTTCAATAAGCGTTATGTTAGCCATGGGTCACTTCCTCCATCGCCATCTCACGTTGCTCTTTCAAATAGTCCGGCATTTGCGCGAAATGATAATCAAAAATGGATGTCACAGGTTGAGGCGACATCGAGAGATAGGCGTCGACTGCTTCTTGAACAAGTTGCTTACCCTCATCAACGATTGAATTTTCATCGGCATCTTGCCATTGATGGTATTGTTTTAAAAACATTTGCACCCGATGAAGGGGTTCACGTTTTTCAGCTTTTGATACGTCATCAGCTGGTTGATAGCGCGTGGCATCATCCGCTGTTGTATGGTCGGATAAACGATAACTCACCGCTTCAATTAAGGATGGTCCTCCGCCACTTCTGGCTTTCTCAATGGCTTGACCAATCACTTGAGTGCAGGCGATGATATCATTTCCATCGATGCGATGTCCTTCAATCCCAGCAGCGACGCTCTTTTGAGCGATTGTTTCACAACAAGTTTGTTGGCTTAGCGGGACAGAAATTGCCCACTGATTATTATTAACAACGAAAACCACTGGCAAATTCCAAGCCCCAGCGACATTCAGCGCTTCGTAAAAATCCCCTTCTGATGTGCCGCCATCACCAATGCAGGCAACTGCAACTTGCGGTTTTTTTCGATATTTTAAAGCAAAAGCAACGCCAGCAGCATGCAGGAACTGCGATGCAATGGGAACACAAATAGGCAAATCATGCGAATTATTTTCAAAATCACTGCCTCTTTCATCCCCTCCCCAATAGGAAAGGATATTGGTCATGGAAACGCCACGTTGAAACTGGCAGGCATAATCGCGATAGTAGGGGACAAATACATCCTCCGCCTGCATTAAATAGCCAATGGCTGTACCAATGGCCTCTTGGCCATTGATAGGTGCATAGGTGCCCATTTTTCCAGTTCTTTGTAAGGCAATTGCTTTTTTATCAAAGAGACGGGTATGGCTCATAATTTTATAAAGCTTCGTCAGCGTTGCTTTATCATGGGCAAATTGAGGAAGCTCACGAACCACTTCACCATGTTCATTCAAATACTGAATGAGGGGAAAGGATGAATCATTCAATGACACACTCCTATTCTAGATTAAATTTAGTTAGCCTTTAATAGGGAAGTTCCCTATTGTCGGGTTATGTCTCCTAACCCGATGAAATCATGCATTAGAATAAAGTGATTTACGCATAAAAACCAGTCCAATTTTAAAGAATTTTAACCTTAGGTGCTTCCGAGTGGGTGGTTGCAGACACTGGAACGCTTGCAAACATCGAGGGTTTTTGTGGTTTCGTTTCACCTAAAATCAATAATTCTTTAATACTTTCTTTATATTCAATCATTTGTTTTTTTGGAAGCAGAAATGGATAGATTGATTTAGGGCTTTGTCGAAATAAATCTAATAAACGATACAAACCCGAGTGATGGTGTATTCGGTAAGGTTGATTGCTTAAATAATCATCGATTCGACGCCAAAGATTGACAAGCGGATAGTTATGGCTATTGGCACCTGCTTTATTCGTCGCAACGATAATATCGATTTGCAATTGAATGAGCTGGTCAATGACGTTGAATTGATAGCAGTCGATATAGGATTTAGGGGCCGAGTTATGTTTTAGGTATTGAATAAACCCTTGCGTATCATTAATTAACTTGTTTATGTAATTTTCAAATGTTTCACTTTGTTGCACCGAAAGGTCATTCTGATTAATATTTAAAGCAATGAGTTTTACCGGGTCTTTCGCTTCGATTGCTTCTTTATAATCTTGGCTATAACAACTCAGGATATGGTGCGGTGTAAGAGGGGTCTGATGACAGGCGATATCCAGTGTGAGAGATTGCATGGTGTAGTTAAGTTGTTCAGTAATATACGTTTGCCCATCTATTTCAATCGTCGGAGAGATGGCGTTTGTTGGTAGGTAATACGCTTCATTAAGAATATCATCAAAAACTTCCTTTGCTGAAATGTTGAAAAAACGTTTTACAAAATCTTCAATGAATAGGCGGTTGTTTTGATTGTCGGGCGAGTTATCTTTGAAATATATCTTTGCGAGTTGCCTAAACAGCATCATTCGATACAGAAAATATTCATTGGTGGGAATAAACATTTGTCTTAACGGGTCAAGACCCAAACCCGGTTTGATAGGCTGGTTCAAGCTGAGTAAAAAGTGAAGGCTATTGCGTAAATAGGTGGATATATCATACGGTTTGATATTGTTTTGGTTAGTTAGGGTAGGGAGTTGTAATAGTTTTCGATAATCAGGATCCCCTAGAAAACGCATTGGCTCCATGATGGATGCTTCTTTATTGTGGTACAAACTTTTGGCACTACGGCAGAGCTGTTGGTAAGGAAGCTCATTCCATCGATGAATTTGTTGAATATAGACCAAGTCTGCTGCTTGGCCTTTTAATGTTTGGGTATAAAACTGACTTAATTCAGTGGGGATATATCTCAATTTTGATACAATATGAAGCACCTGCTCGCGAATTTTTAATCTCAATTCAAAAGCATTGATTGCTTTTTGGTGGGCAGGGTGTTCGAGAAACGATTTTGTGTCGGTAAGATATTCCTTCCAAGTATGAGATTTGTCGCGTGTAAATGCGTCGAATAGCTTATTGCTCTGACTGTTACTCAGATCGATTAATTTGACAATTTTCTCCTTTAAGTCACTTGAAATGACCTTGGCATGTCGATACCTTGAAGCAAACTCTCGTACCCATGCTTCATGATAGCCATAAATAACATGCTTATGATCAAATAACGTTGCATTGATTGTTTGAAACTGTTCCAACCAATCAAGTTCTCCTTTTGCTGTGTGTTTCGTGTTTTCGATTGTTTGATTAATATGAGTGATGTTTTGATTAAGGATATCCGTGTTTCGTTGAATGTGTTCGCGTTGTTCAGGATTTCGCAAATAATAAATGCTATCGAGTTTTGTAATCATTAACAATGCGGCGGTCATGACGATTGCAAAAGCGGATACCCCTGAGGCTAATAAAGTTAAAGTAGATAAGCCAAGCCCAAATAATGAAATGATTGAAATAACCAGCATAGCGACCATTAGGCCGATAGCGATGGAAAATAAGTAGGGGTGATTCCCTAAAATGCTTCGTTCATTTTTCTTTTGCACAAAAAAATCACGTGTTGCTTGCAAAAACTGTATTTGAATTTGTCGTGAAAATACCTGTCTTGATTCAGAAGACTCAAATAATCGGCCTAACCAACGATCAAAGTCATTTTGTTCACCAACAATTAGATGTTGCTGAAACTCGAATAGCTCTTTGAAACTTTGCTCAAAAAGAAGGTTGAGTTGTTGAATAAAATACACCTCTACAATGGCGACAATCTTATCTTTTTTTTCCTTCTCGAGCCCTGACTGTTTAATAAAGGACTCCCGAACCGATTGCTCTTTGGTATCATTGGTAATTTTACCTTTCAATAACATCTCACGAAACATAAACAATTTAAGTAGATTCTTTGACAGAGTTTGGCTTGTATCGATGATTTTTTCAGCTAACGAGCGGTTTGCTTCCAATGACTTATTGACGGCTAGTTCTGCTTCTGATTGGCCTTGATTGTTGTCAAATTTGAATTGATTCACTAAAAAACGAGTAATCGATTGCTTAATATTGAAATCAAAAACCACATCGCTGACTTGACTCACAAATTTAAACGAATCAATAACGGGGGCGGTAAACACTAACCGTCCGATACTAAAGGGTAAAAAATCCTGAACTTTATTAACAAGGCCACCAAAAAAACTAACTGTTCCACCAAGCACCGTTTGTAAGAATCCGCCTTCGTCCTTTTTTTGCAGTTTGTTAACGTATTCTTCTAAAAAAGAATCATTGAGCTGGTAGAGAAGGCGCATTTGTTCGCACCATACTTTGGTTTCCATGTTGGTGAAATTCTGACCGAATAGGCAGGCGACACAATCTGTTAACTGCTCATAATAGTGCGCTTGATGGTACTGCTCTATCCTAGAAAGGGCTGCTTTGTCTTCGACCGGTATCACACTTTCCATTGTGCCTCCTTTACAGTTCTCCTGGCGTTATCCCTTGCCAACATTGGACATAATCACGTTGGTATTGCGAAAGCCCCATTGCCCATTCGCTTGGAGACCATGCAAGATTACTTTCTAACATGAAAGCTAACCCTTTATCAAAATACATAGGCTCTAAGTTCTCAACCAGGGCGTTATCCGTTGATACTTTATCAGGTCCATGGGGTATCATCGCGTTGTGGATACTAAATCCACCAGGAGAAAACCCCTCTTGCTTTGCATCATATTGACCATGAACTAATCCCATCAATTCACTCATGATGTTTCGATGAAAATAGGGCGGGCGGAAGCTATGTTCTGCAACCATCCACCGGTGTGGGAAAATCACAAAATCAATGGCTGCGACGCCTGGTGTATGAGAAGGGCTTGTCAAAACCGTGAAAATTGATGGGTCGATATGGTCATAGCTGACTGTATTAATGGTATTAAATAAATTTAAATCATAACGATAAGGGGCATAATTACCACGCCAGGCGATGACATTCAGCGGGGTATGCGCATGACGACCCGTCCATAATTGATCCCCATGTTTAATGACTATGGTAACCGGTGAAGAAGGTTCAGGCTCATAGCTTGCTTCGGGGTAAACAAAATGGTTTGGATGGGCTAGGCCATTGACGCCGATAACCCCTAGTTCGGGCAATTGGAATGGTAATCCCCGATTTTCACAAAGATAACCCTTTGTTTTATCTGACGTCAGTTCCATTTTCCAATACATGCCTCGCGGTATCACGGCAATTTGACCGGGTGCTAGATCTAGCTCCCCGAGCTCTGTTTTTAGTAAAATCTGGCCTTCAAAGGGGATAAAAAGCAATTCGCCATCGAGATCCGCAAAATAATGGCCATCCATGCTTTGATTGCAATCATATAAATAAACATGGCTATGTTCATTGCAAGCTATTTGCCGCAGGCTATCAATAAAATCTGACGTTTGATTTTCTAGGTAATTGACAGGACTCCATCGCATGGGGTTGGGTTTATAGTTTAAGCAAGGTTTCGATTGACCTATAAACTCTCGCGGTTCGAAATCAGGCCTTACAACCGATGGCAGTCGTCGATATACCCAAGTATAAAGCGTGTCTTTCCTATCACGGGTAAAGGCTGATCCATTTAATTGTTCGGCATAAAGATTATAAGGGAGGGTTTGAGGGGAGTTCTGGGTTTTAGGGAGGATACCTTTTACCGCTTCACTTTGATGAATATTGCCAAAGCCAAATAACATGTTTGTTTCCTTTATTGCTTTTATTTCTAACAAGATAATCCAAAAGGCGAGTCTTTTAGGGAAAGTCCCATGAATCACTTATCCTAGAGCATATCGATAATATATACCCGTGATAATTCAAAATGCAAGGTTTCTACTTTTTCTTTTGTCCTTTCTGAATTTTAAAAATCACTCAAAGAAACGAGTCATAGCGTGTTTTAACGTTGAGCAGAATCAGAAAATAGAGGTGCATAAATCCTCGCATTTTTAATGATCACGGGTATAGTAGTTGAAGCAAGTTTAAAAAGCGCTATAATTCTGTGGTATTCTCATCCGGGCCTGCACGACAGATTTCTGATTCCGTTTCACAGCGCTTGTTAGACGATGAAAAGAGCAAATTTTAAAATACCTACAATGAGGAATAATCATGGCTGGCCATAGTAAATGGGCAAATATTCGATTCCGTAAAGGTGCACAAGATGCTAAACGTGGCAAAATATTTACTAAATTGATACGTGAAATCACGGTTGCGGCAAGAATGGGGGGGGAAGATGAAACAACCAATCCACGCTTACGTGATGCCATATCCAAAGCACTTAAGCAAAATATGAAACGTGACACCATTGAAAATGCAATCAAGCGAGGTGCAGGCGGGCTAGAAGGTGAAAACATGATGGAACTGCGCTATGAAGGGTATGGTCCTCAAGGAGTGGCAATCATTGTTGATTGTTTAACCGATAATAAAAATAGGACGGTATCTGAAGTCAGGCATGCGTTTACCAAGTTCGGCGGTAATTTGGGGACAGATGGCTCGGTTGCCTATATGTTTACCAATCAAGGGGAAATATCCCTCGAACCGATTAATGATGAAGAAAAAGCCATGGAAGTTGCCATTGAAGCGGGGGCTGAAGATGTTTATGTTGAAAATGGCTTTGTTGAGATTATCACTTCAGAGGATAATTACCATCAGATGTTAGCCTCGTTAGAGGAAAATAACCTAATCGTTGCGAATAATACATTAACCATGAGAGCACAAACGGAAGTAGCGTTAGATGGCGAGGCTGCGGAAACGTTCGCCAAGCTTTATGATATGTTGGAGGATCTAGACGATGTTCAAAAGATCTATTCAAATGCTGTTTTACCCGATAGTATGTATGAATAATATTACTTAAGCGTATTTTCGCATGACCATTATTTTAGGGATTGATCCAGGCTCACGGATCACAGGTTATGGCCTGGTAAATCAGCAAGGTAGGCAATTAAGTTATATTGATAGCGGGTGTATACGAACAGGTGATGGTGAACTTAGCCAAAGACTCTTAGTCATCTTTAATGCAATCTGCCAGTTACTTGAAACCCATCAACCTGTGCAAGTTGCAATTGAGCAAGTTTTTATGCACCAAAATGCGAGTGCAGCACTAAAATTGGGCCATGCTCGTGGTGTGGCGATGGTCGCGGCTGCATCGCATCGATTGGCTGTGAGTGAATACTCCCCACGGGAAATTAAACAAGCGCTGGTTGGACATGGTGGGGCGGATAAAACGCAAGTTAATCATATGGTTAGGCATATTTTAAATTTAAATATCGTACCACAAGCAGATGCTGGCGACGCATTAGCGGCAGCTATTTGCCACTGCCATCATATATCAAGTCCGCCGGCCATTTCACAGTATAGCCGTAGACGAAGGAGAGCAAAGCGATGATAGGCTGGTTAAAAGGTGATATTTTAGACAAATCCATCCCGGGACGGCTAGTTGTTGATGTGAATGGCGTTGGTTATGACGTTGAAACATCACTGAATACCTATTTCCAGGTTGAATCGTTGCAAAATCCCGTCGGTTTTTTTATTCATACGGTTGTTCGTGAAGATGCATTGCTTTTATTTGGGTTTTATCAAAAGCAAGAGCGCACGCTATTTCGAACCCTGATTAAGGTCAATGGTGTTGGTCCAAAGCTTGCGTTATCCATTTTATCGTCAGTGACCCCGGATGAGTTTGTGCAAACAGTCCGTCAGGGCGATAGTCATTCTTTAACGCGATTTCCAGGCATTGGCAAGAAAACAGCCGAGCGACTACTCATCGAATTAAAGGACGCTGTCAAGGATTGGACAAGCACTGAAAAGGCTTGTCAATCGAGTTCAATGCCTGCCCCACGGCAGATTGATGAAGCGATCGCTGCATTAATTGCATTGGGCTATAAACCAGCTGAAGCTAGCCGTGTGGCTCGTTCAGTCGATGACGGCAATAAGAGCAGCGAGCAATTAATACGAGACGCATTAAAACAACTCGCCTAGCTAAATTGTTCCCTTAGTAAGTTTTAACTGAAGGCGATTCCTCTCGCTTAATGAGGTTACGCTCGTCATATTTTTGGATAAAGAACTTTGCGATGTCACTGGCTTCTTGATCTTTAATTAACAGGTTTTGCCGTTTGTTATCTCGTGAAGAGTGTACTGGAAGCTTTTCTTCAAAGCTTGTTATTAACGCCTTATAAGCGTCCAACACAAGAAAGAAATCACTATCTGCATTCGTCGTTAATGTTCCGGCGACCCAATGAGCATTATTTCCCTTGTTCGCATCGTTTATTTGTTCAATGATTGCTTTATAGAGAATATCCACTTGGTTTTGTGCCGACTCATCATCTTTGAAGTAATTTCTGGTAAGGCTGAACAACGTTTTTTGACATGAATAGAATGTATAACTTTGATTTTCACTAGCGGATTGTAAGCTACGTGCTGAGTGGTTCTCAAATCCAGGTTGCAGAGCATTGATAAATTCAATCAACTCTCTGATTACCGATAAATCGATGGTTAATTGCGCTTGGTCATAGCGATGTTTGGACGGTTTTATAACCTCTGTTAACAGGTAGCTGTCTAAAAGAAGTTGTTCTTCACTATTTGGCTTTTTGACCCCACCCGGTGCCTGAAGCTGGATTAGCTTTCTAATACGCTCTAATAAACCTGCCATCATCGATAGTTTCACAAGCTCTTCAAGTTGAGCTTTAAGATTAAGAATCGTGATGGGATTTTCTTGGACATACATTCGCATAAAGGTCATGGCTTTTTGAACAATTTCGTTATCAGACAGAACATTCGGTTCCATCGTATCATCAATTAGAAACTGCAAAAATAATGTGTTATTCGATGCATAGGTGAGGCAAGCCTTCTGAAGGGCGTGCTCAAAGGCTTTTTTAGTTTGAAACGGATTGTGTGGATAGCGCTCATATTGGGTTGGTTCGTTGGAATACAAATTATCATTCATGATGCGAACAATAGCCCTATTGAGAAATGCTTTTACAGGGCCACTGATTGTTAGCTTCCCTTCACATGCTTTGGCGATGGTATTGCTGACTATATTGTCTAGAATTTGCGATTGATGTTGTCTAATGCGCAATATCCAGTCTGATGTCTCCATGGATAATAATGAAGAGACATGAGCTTCTCTTAAAATTGGAAACGACCTGGTTTTATCGTATAACTTTTGATTGTTTTTAATAAAACTGTCATCAAAGCAAGTTGTGACACGAATATCGGATGGTTCCGTCACAATATTTTCTAGACTAATGGTTTTTTCAGTGGGACCTTTTCGAAATAGTCCAGGTACAGCACTTGAATTAGGGGTTTGTTGGCCTCGTGAACGAGCACTGGATTGATTAAGGTTATTTGAACTTTCTGATTTGGCACTTTGACTATTGAAGGAAGATATTTGTGAGCCGCTAGAGGCGGCATCATTTTTTGGTAGTTGTATAAAAGGGATAAATTTTGTGTCGTTATCATTTAATGAATCTGCATTAAAGCATGTCTCCTTGCTGATTTCATCAGCGGGAATATTGAGCCGTTGGCTTATCAGTTTCTTGATATCACCCTGTTCTTTATTTGGTATTTCTGTTTGCTGATTATTATGATATGTGGTAAAAAGACACTGGTATGTGCCGTTGTCATTTTTGCACCATAAGACCGGGGTGCCGTTGTAGGTGATTCCAGATAAATGTCCTAAGTACATGTGGTTGACTCCAAAAAATCCCAATTGGCAAAACAAAGTGTTAATTATTGCACAACAACAGCATAATGTAAAATAATGAAACAAATATTCAGAGAAACCAAACAACTGGTTTTGCCAAGCGATTTATTGTCCACTTATCGCCAATTAGCTAGTTTGCCTGGCTTTGCCTTATTAAAAAGCGATGGAAAAAACAATGGCAATTGGGATATTGTGACAGCTCTTCCATTTAAGAGTCAAACGCTGCATCGGCTTGAGGATATTGCGAGTATTTTAGAAATAGAGGAAGAATTTAACCAACCAACCGCTGGTCACTACCCATTTCAAGGAGGCATTATAGGGTATATTTCTTATAATTATGGCGTTCTAGCTCATGGTATTCCATTGCAAGCACATAACCCATACCACAATCTACCGTTGGTTTGCTTAAATTGGTATCGATGGTGTATTGCCATTAACCATCAAGAAAAATCAGCCACGTTAATTTATGAAACAGATGACGACACACTTGCTAATGTCAGCGACATACAACAACTTTGGCAAAACTCCATCCTATCGGCTTCAACGCAGGCTGTTGCTGAGGTTAAATCATTATGGCAGAAATCGGATTATGAAAACGCCTTCAATTTGGTTATGGATGGTTTAAAAACAGGGCGTTGTTATCAAGTTAACCTCGCTCAGACGTTTTGTATCAATACGACAGTGTCCTCATGGCAATTATATGAACAAATTGCTCGCCAAAACCCTGAGCCCTATGGTGCGTTTTTAGCCTATGATTCCCATCAAATTTTATCATTTTCACCGGAATGTTTTATCACGGTTGATGGCAATAAAGTAACGACGTGCCCGATCAAAGGGTCGGCGCCTCGATGCCATGAAAACCCTAAGCTTGATTGGGCATTGGCGCAAGCGTTGAAAACCAGCGAAAAAGATCGCGCTGAGAACGTGATGATTGTGGATTTAATGCGCCATGATCTCAGTAAAATTGCTGAAAAAGGCAGTGTCCGTGTCAATCAATTATGCGCGTTGCACAGTTATCCGCAAATCCATCATTTGGTGAGTGAAGTCGTAGCTATTAAGAAAGATTGCTACTCGGCGATTGAGGTTTTGTTGTCCTCATTTCCTGGCGGTTCAATCACTGGGGCTCCGAAAGTCGAAGCAATGACAATGATCGCTGAACTGGAGCTCTCGGCGCGAGGGCCTTATTGTGGCAGTCTATTTTACTATTCAAGGCATGGGCGATTAGACAGCAATATCGCCATTCGCACCATGACAGCGATTGATCAAAAATTTTGGCTACATGCAGGCGGTGGCATTGTCATTGATTCTAGGCTAGAACAAGAATATGAGGAATGTTTAATTAAACTATCCGCTATCTTAAATGCGGTGAAAACACATTAGAGCAACCAATATGAATAAACAAGCAGGGGTATTGGTTATCATTGAACGCCAAAGCCACTCTTTAATTTTAACCAAACGAAGTTTGCAATTATCCATTCATGCTGGCGAAGTGAGCTTCCCAGGGGGGAGGTGGCAACGAGGCGATAAAGACATACAGTATACAGCATTGCGGGAAACGCATGAAGAAATCGGTATTGAACCCCAACGCATTCATATCATACAGCCAATGGATAAAGTCTTTACGTTGACAGGGTATGAAATTTCGCCTTACTTAGCTGAAGTCGATTGTGTGTCTGGGTATCAACTGCAGATAGAAGAAGTGGAACAATTAATCAAATTACCCATCGAAAAAGTCAAAGAAAAAAAATCTTATCAAATGATGACGCGCCAGTTTGGTGGGGTGAACGTAAAAACCTTGAGTTTTGAACACCCCGAACACTTAATTTGGGGAGCAACTGCAAAAATTATGTGGCAATTAGTTGATTTACTATCATGAGCCAGATAGTATAAAAATTTCAACAAATTAACTCATAACTATTTATGAACCAGTCATCAACACAAACGAAGGCGTTTCATTTAAAAGGAAGAATGTTCACGCTGACAGTTATGCAGTTCCACTATGATAATTTTCCTTCCCTCGAAGAACAATTGGAAGAAGCAATTGCACAAGCGCCTGCTATGTTTGAACAAACGGGAATTGTTCTTGATTTTTCCAAAATGGGCAATAAAGAACTTAATTTAAGTCAATTATGTGATACCATGTTATCCAAAGGGTTATATCCTGTTGCAGTGCAAAGCCCTCATCCGGAACATGCAGCAATGGCTATATCACAAGGATTACCCATTTTACATGCTTCTACTAAATATGATCGAGCCATTGAAGATGAGACTCGCAAAAAGGTGGTTGAAACCCAAGAAGCCTGTGTGGCAAAAATACACGACAAACCGGTTCGCTCTGGCCAACAAGTGGTTAGCAAATCTGGGGATTTAATTATTACTGCGCCTGTTAGTCATGGTGCGGAATTATTAGCGAATGGCAATATTCACATCTATGGGCCATTACGTGGACGCGCACTCGCTGGTATAAACGGGGATATCAATGCAAGAATTTTCTGTCAAGCATTAGAAGCGGATCTCGTATCCATCGCTGGATACTATCGTTTGAGTGATGATTTACAAGACATAAAAGGACCTTGTCAAATTTACCTTCAGGATGAACAATTGATTGTTGAACCTTTATGAATGAAGCTGTTTTCATATCCGATTTACATTTAAATCCAGATTGTCCTGCCTTAACTGACCAATTCATACGCTTTTGCCATTGGGCTGAGAATAATACAAAGTCAGTCTATATCCTCGGTGATTTTTTTCACTTATGGGTTGGTGATGATGATCATTCTGAATGGATTACCCCCATTCGAAACGCCCTACTAGCGCTAGATAAAAAAGGCATCAAGCTATTCTATATGGGCGGCAACCGTGATTTTTTATTGGGTAAACGTTTTTGCCGCCAGAGCGGTATGCACTATTTAAAAGATGGTACATTATTAAATTGGCAAGGAAACACGATTGCGTTGACACATGGTGATCGTTTATGTACCAAAGATAGAACGCATCAGCTATTTTATCATTTCACACGGAATGCCATCTTTCCTTTTTTCTTTAATCGCTTCCCGTTCAAATTTCGCCGTGCATTAGCAAAACGAGTTCGTCAAAGAAGTCAACGAAACAAACCAAAGCAACGTATGTTGGGTGCTGTGACAATTGATGGCATTAATAAGTTTATCCATCGATATCCTTGTGATATGGTAGTGCATGGTCACACCCATCAGCCAGCCCTTCATCACCATGTGGTAGGAAAGCAAGTTGTGCAACGGTTTGTGCTCAGTGATTGGGATGACAAGGTGATTATATTGTGTTATCATAATGCAAAGGGTTTTTATTTTTACCAATTCGAGGTGAGTCATGGCCAAAGATAACATTGAACTTAGCGAACAGGCCCAAAAAGCTAAAGAAAAAATTGAAACATTAAATAAGAAAAAATTTGAGGATCATAAAGCCTTTGTTAAAACGGTTCTAGCAGTTGAATTCGCTTCCCGTGAAAAAGCGTTAACGCCTTATCGTCAAATAAAGGCAGAATACAAAAGTCAGAATGCCAAAGAGCGGGATAAACTGTGGGAGCAATTGGAAGAATACGTCCAAAGAGAATTGCTTCGAGGTGAAGCAGCTGCCTATGTAGAATGGTATACCGGCATGATGAAATTATTAGCATCGTGCGCATTGCTTAACGCCGCTTTATTTTCCTATAATGCGAGTTTTTCCGATCTGATGTTTTATTGGAGTCAACGAGAGAGTGTGGCTCAAAGTATCGGTCTTAGTAAGGACAAAACCATGAGCGCAGTCAAAGGGTTCTTTGGTGCGACAGGGGCTATACCAACTAATTTTGATCCAAAATTTTCGATGTATGCTCAAATGAACGATGGGTTGGTCTATGGTAAGCTCTTTTCTGGGGCGGATGCGGAAGAAGTGGTGTTTACGCAGTATGGTTCCGATCCAACACCCACGGACATTTTTGTTGAGGCATATCTTAAAGAAAAAACGGAATATGAGTTAATTTTGGATAGTGAAAGTCCACTTTATAGGAAAGTGGTTAAAAAAGAGGATGATCCAAGCAAAGTGATCCAGTTTTTGCTGGATAATCCGGATGCTGTTTCACAAATTAAACTTCAAGCGGCTGAGCCTGACCTGTTGCCAGAAGATAGGAAGCCTTATCAATTACACGCTAAGGCAATAAAGCAAAATGCTACGGGTGGGGGTTATGTGATTGTTGCAGAGGCCAAATATCTCTATAAAGACGAGCACAATAAAGATGCCCTTGGTAAAGAAACCATTGAAATCCCCATTTCTTATCCAACCATACTTGTCCATGGCGGTCATTTCTTTAGCGGTCAGTCTAATCATCCTGATAAAGGCTTTGCAATTGATTATTCACTTCCTGCTGCGCAATTAACAAGCCAAGAGGAGCTCGATGAGATTATTGGCGATGATTTTGTTCAATATTGTGAGATTAAAATTAACGAAAAAATCACCAATTTCCATGGTAAAGTTCGGCTAGACCTAGACAGTCAAGGTAGACCGACAGTTGAAGTGGTTAAAGTCATTAATGGCAAAGAATTGCCAATCGCTGCTGCGACTGCTCAGACAATCCAACAAGAACTTGCTACTGAGATGGATGAAATGATCCATAACCAGCCTCAACCACCACGCATAGAAAAAGTGGATGGTAAGCTCCAATATACCAGTAAGTATCAAATGCCAAGCGATGATCAGATGACGTCGTTTATTAAACATTTTGTCGAAGCAAATTATCAACTGGATTGGGAAACCATGGAAGTGGATTACAAGAATAAGAAAGTATATATCAAAGATATCCTGGATAATACAAAACATACAATCAACTTTAAACTTGAGCAGACCGAGGATAGTCAACAAAACGTGAAGGTGTCATTCTCTGGCGCGCCGATGGAAGGTAAAAGTTTTGAAGAAGCAAAAACCAAAAAGCTGCTATCAAAAGAAGAGCTGAATGCAGAGTTTGCACCAAGATTAGAGTCAACATTTGAAGAACATTTAAGTACTACGATTGAAGGACTGAATGAGAAGCCGCTGAAATTGTTGGCCTACAATCCACAACCGTTATCCCCTTCACCCTCGCCAAAACCATAATTTCTTTTACTTCTCCTACTTGTTAATCAGCTGGGAGAAGTAAGTCCTGGTTATAACGCTAAAGGCCCACTGTGAAAACGAAATACGTTATCATTGGCTAAAATATACTCATTTTCTAAAAGTAAGAAGAAATCTAAACGATCCTTTAAATTTGGATCATAGCGTTTGGCCAATTCGATGTAATCCATGAAATGACGGGCTTCTGCTTTAATTAAGCCTCGGTAAAAGCGAATCAGCTCATCATCGTTGATGACATCTGATAGCACAGCAAAACGTTCGCATGAACGTGCTTCGATAATGGCCCCAATGATTAATAGATCGGTTAGTCGATAGTGAGTGTCGTATTTTCGCACGTGTTGATGAAGGTGACTAGCATAGCGAGAGGGTGGGAGGGCATAAAATTCGATGCCACGTGCCACTAATATATCATGGACTTTTTCAAAGTGAAGCATTTCTTCGCGAATTAGCGGAGACATACAACGGACTAGTACCCTATCATTGGGTGCTATCGCAATGAGATTAATAGCGGTTGATGCAGCCTTACGTTCACAATGGGCATGATCAATCAATAAATGATCGATATGATTGGGCGCTTGGTCGAGCCAGACAGAAGGGGTTTCTTGTTTTAAAAAAGACCGTATTATTTTAATATCTGCTTCAATTGTCATTGTTAAGCCAATAAATGCATGCAACGTTATCTCAAAAATTGTGTTATATTACTAAAATAGGATTTAATTTGACAGATCAAAAGGAGCTTCGTTCATGGCAGAGCAAGCACATGGGCCTAAACCTACTCCCTCATCATATAGTATTATTACGGTTGGTCGCCTCTTTTGCTATTATCATATCAAACTCACAGAACAAGATATTGTCAATACACTGAACACACCTGAATCATTTTTCAACAAGCTCGTGCACTTGCCAATGATAAGTGTTTTGACAGGTATTATTTATCAACAGGCTTATGATTATCAAGTATATCTCCAAAAGCTCTATGTGGATTATCTATTGTCTGGCGAGACAGTAAAACCTGAATCATCTCCTGGAGGGCTGACCCGAGCTGAACTTGAGAATAAGCGGCTTGAGCTTTCTCAGATGTCAAAAGATTTCCATGAGTTAGAATATTCGCACCACAAACACATATCGTTGTGCCAGCAATTAATCCTGAACGAATTAAAACCATGGCACCTTGCATTTAAGCAGGCTAATCAAGCGATGTATACGTTAGCTCAACAAAATCAAATCAAATGGTCTAAGGAACAAGTCGGTTCATTTATTAACAGCCTTTTTGCGATGTTGCCCATGTCTTCTATTGATGATGATCCATCGGCAATAAAAACATGTCTTGAAACATCCAACGTAGCCATCGAACTTGACACCGTCATATCTTCGTTTTGCCAATCGATTTCACCCTTGAAGAAAGTTGCCCTCAATGTCATAGATAACATTCACGCAACGCAAGACGAGGCGTTATCCATTCAACAACAAATGCGTCAATATCGGCAACATTTTGAACAGCTTATTATGACCTGCAACGATCTACTCAGAGCCTTGCCTGATTATAAGATGGACTTAGAACAAGATGCGATTAATCGAGAGTTTATCCAACTAGACCGCAATGTGACGGAAGATATGCCTAATACTGAATCATAATATTTATATACCCCTGCTTAGATTGCCAATAATAGTGAGATCCTCTATAATATCGGCGAAAACACGATTGATGTTTTAGATTTGATGACGGGACATGGTTTGATTGTTGGTGTGGCAGGGTGTGCTAAATCCAAGCATTAATTCTCATTGACGAAGCGTTAATTGCCGACTTGAAAAGCAACACACGATTTTATATTTGATGAGAAAAACCCCTAAAGTTTCTAAATCATGATGTCAACAATCCTAAAGCGTGTATGATTCATTGATAAATTTGGAGTTTCCATGGCTATTGAAAGAACACTATCGATTATCAAGCCCGATGCGGTTGGTAAAAATGTTATTGGACAAATACTATCACGCTTTGAAAAAGCGGGTTTGAAAATTGTGAATGCAAAAATGATGCATCTATCACGCAAACAAGCTGAACAGTTTTATGAAGTTCATCAAGCGCGACCATTTTTTAATGATCTCGTTGAATTTATGATATCGGGTCCCGTTATGGTTCAGGTTCTCGAAGGGAATAATGCCATTGCCTTAAATCGTGAATTAATGGGGGCTACCAATCCTAAAGAAGCAGCAGTAGGGACCATCCGTGCGGATTTTGCCGATAGCATTGATGCCAATGCTGTTCATGGTTCAGACGGCGCTCAAACAGCCCAACAGGAAATTGCCTTCTTTTTTGGCGATGAGCTTTTTAGTCGCTAGGACACCATGAGCAATACAATAAATCTGCTGGATTATGATAGAACTGCTATGACAGCGTTTGTCACGTCGCTTGGTGAGCAGCCCTATCGTGCCCAACAAATCATCAAATGGATACATCAATATGGGCATTGTTCGTTTGAACAGATGACCAATTTGAGCAAATCATTTCGTGAAAAATTAAGTGAGGTTGCGGTTGTTGAATTACCAGAATTGGTTTCAAGCCAGCATTCAGTGGATGGTACTCACAAATGGCTATTGAAATTGCATTGTGGAAATTGTATTGAAACGGTATTTATTCCTGAAGAGAACAGAGGCACATTGTGTGTCTCATCACAAGTTGGCTGCGGCTTAAATTGCAGCTTTTGTTCAACAGCGAAGCAGGGGTTTAATCGTAATTTATCCGCCGGTGAAATAATTGCTCAGGTATGGTTTGCTGTGCGTGAACTATCCCAACAAAATGGGTTTCATGATCGGAAAATTACGAATGTCGTGATGATGGGTATGGGCGAGCCGCTACTTAACTTTGATAACGTAGTGGCGGCAATGAATTTGATGATGGACGATTTTGGATACAGTTTATCAAAACGGCGTGTTACTTTATCAACTTCCGGAGTGTTGCCTTACTTATTAAAGCTAAAAGAAGTCAGTCCAGTTGCATTAGCCGTCTCTTTACATGCCCCCAATGATGAGTTACGTAATCAACTGGTCCCGCTGAATAAAAAATATCCTTTAAAGCAGTTAATGGCTGCTTGTCGTGACTATTTTAAGGGGGAGCATAAACGGTATGTTACCATGGAATACGTCATGTTAAAGGGTGTCAATGATCAGCCTGAACACGCCCGGCAGCTAGTTAAACTGTTGGCAAATGTTCCTTGTAAAGTGAATTTGATCCCATTTAATCCATTTCCTATGGCCCAATATGAGCGTTCTACTTTGCAAACTATTAATCACTTTCGTGAGATATTGATTAATCATGGTATCAATACGATTACCCGTAAAACACGGGGCGATGATATTGATGCCGCCTGTGGTCAATTAGCGGGCGAATTTAAAGATAGAACACGACGATCAGAGCGTTGGCAGAAAATTAATTTTAATCGGCAAGTTATTGAAGCTTAAAAAAATTATCACTTTCATTTGATTCATTTTTAAACGTGGGTATAATTTGTTGAAACGTTTGAGATTAGGTAGGGATTTGTGAAACGATATCATCTAGTATTATTGGCATTCGTTTTTCTGTTCAACGGATGTGCAGAGCATTCGGATAAAGTCATTGAACAGCAAAAAAGCCCTCAGAGAACGGCGGATGCCGCAAGAATTAATACCCAATTGGGCTTGGCTTATTTAAAGCAAGGCAATCGTTCACGTGCAAAATCCAAGCTTCTCAATGCATTGTCATTGGCTCCTAAATCCCCTGATGTGAATGCGGGATTTGCATATTATCTTGAAACATCGGGCGATATTGAAAATGCGGATCAATATTATCAAAAAGCAATTTCATTCGCTGGCAATAGCGGCGCACAATTGAATAACTACGGTGCTTTTTTATGCCGTAACAAACGTTATGCAGAGGCTGATAAATATTTCTTAAAAGCAGTGGAAGATGTTAAGTATCTGAATGTCGCTGGTGCTTATGAAAATGCAGGTCTGTGTGCTGAAGCAAATGGCAATGATAGCAAAGCTTTGGCCTATTTTAAAAAGGCTTTGGTTCAAGATCCACAACGTAAACCGTCGTTGGTAGAAGCGTTGCAATTACTTGTTAAGCAACATAAGGACAACTCTGCACTCGATTTACTAAAGCAGTATCCTGAACTAACCTATCAAGATAGCGGGTTATTGAAACAAGGCGTTATGCTCGCTGAAAAAACGCATGATGAAAATACGCTTTCCTTTTATCAAGCAAGATTGCAATCCATGACAAATATAGCTTCCTCTCAATCAGGAGATCAAAATGACAACGGATAATGAGACAGAACAATCAATAGAAGTATCTGTAGATTCGATTGGTCAACAACTACAAGATGCTCGAAATAAAAAGGGTTATAGCGTTGAGTATGTTGCCGGCAAGTTGCATTTAAGAGGCCAGATATTATCTTTAATTGAGGATAATGACTTTGATAAGTTGCCTCAAACAGTGTTTATAAAAGGGTATATCCGAGCTTACGCCAAATGCGTTGACCTCGAAGCAGAGCCTTTGATTGAGCAGTATGATTCGAATTATGCGATTCATAAGCCGACACAAGAGGCCTATTTATGGCAAAAAAGAAAGGATGTGAATCATGGGGTCAACTTAGTCAAATGGTTTACCGTATTATCGTTGTCAGCCGTGATTATCAGTGTTGGAATTTGGTGGAAAAATGGGAAAGTTTCTCAAGATACAACCGCTGAAATGAGTGCTCAACTTAATCAAAAGCAAATTGATAAACAACAACAACTAACTGATTTAAACAAAATGAGTACGATCATAAAGTTGCCTGATCAGGAGTCAGGACGTGTCGGATAAGATTCAAGCAATACGCGGAATGAATGATATTCTTCCACAAGATACACCAAAGTGGCAGGCTTTAGAGGCAACAATGCGACAAGTGCTATCGAGCTATGGCTATGATGAAATACGCACGCCAATAGTTGAGAGTACGAATCTTTTTAAGCGATCAATCGGTGATTTTACGGATATTGTTGAAAAGGAGATGTATACTTTTACGGATCTAAATGGTGATAGTTTAACGCTTCGACCTGAAGGGACAGCCTCCACCGTTAGAGCTTGTATTGAGCATGGATTGTTACATAACCAACAACAAAAATTGTGGTATATTGGCCCCATGTTTCGGCATGAAAAACCTCAGAAAGGTCGGTATCGACAATTCTATCAATTAGGTGTGGAAATTTATGGTTTTGATGGCATTTCTATTGAGGCTGAAATGCTCCTCCTCTGCCAGCGGTTATGGCAGAAGCTTGATTTACTGGATGATTTGGTGTTAGAAATCAATTCACTTGGTACAATCCAAGAGCGTCAGTCCTATATCAAGTTGCTTACCACCTATTTTCAAGATCATGCCTATTTGCTCGATGAAGATAGTATTAGGCGATTAAATCGAAATCCATTGCGCATTCTTGACAGCAAAAATCCTGATATGACTGAGGTTATTAACAATGCGCCAAAATTAATTGATCACCTGAATGAAGAAAGTAAGAATCATTTTGCACAGTTGTGTGCTGTGCTTGAAAACGTTGGTATAGGTTATCGCGTTAATCCAACGTTGGTTCGAGGATTAGACTATTATAATCAAACCGTGTTTGAATGGACAACTAATCTGCTGGGGAGCCAATCAACGGTCTGTGCCGGTGGTCGGTATGATTTATTAGTTGAGCATTTGGGAGGTAAGCAAACCACTGCCATGGGATTTGCTCTGGGCATGGAGCGATTGATCTTATTGCAAGAAGTAAAACAAAAGAGCTTGCCATCGCAACGCTATCCCTTAATTTTCTTTATTACAACGACGGATGAAGCAAGAGTCATTGCTTTGCAATTGGCTGAAAAACTGAGAACTCAATTTGCTGATGAAAGCGTCATTGTTAGCCATGTTTCGACAGGATTAAAAAGTCAGTTTAAAAAGGCAGACAAAAGCCAGGCATACTTGGCGCTAATAATTGGTGAAGAAGAGCTTGAGCAAAATACAATCGGAATTAAATTTTTAAGAAAAGATGAACCTCAACAAGTCATTTCACAAAATGACTTGCTACAAGCTGTAGCGAATATTATCCAACAGATCGAGGAGTAAGCCATGTCAACCTATGTGACTGAAGAAGAACAAATTGAACAGATAAAAAAATGGTGGAGTAAACATGGCAATACCATTTCAACCATTGTATTAATCCTTGTTGTTTGTTTTGCTGGGTATCGATACTGGCAATGGCACAATCAAAAGGTTTCAATTCAAGCCTCTTCGCTTTATGAGCAAATGTTAGTGGCTTATACTAATCAGGACAATAAAGCACTTGTTTCGAGGGCGAATAAATTAGTAGAAAATCACCAAGGAACAGTTTATGGCGACGCCGCTAATTTAACCTTAGCTAAAGTTGCGACCGAGAAAAAAAGCTATGATCAAGCTGTTTCTCGTTTGAATGCTGTGATTAAAAATAATAAAAATAGTGCACTCACGCAAATTGCCAAGTTACGTCTGGCTCGGGTGTTGGTTGCGCAAAAGAATTATCAATCAGCGCTTAATGCTATTGGCACAATTTCTAATGATAGCTATCGGCCTTTGGTTAGTGAGTTGCGCGGTGATATCTATTCAGCAATGGGTGAATTTGAAAAGGCTAAAGTTGCCTATGAAGATGCGCTGTCAACAACCCGAAAGCAAAATGTCGGTAATTTATTTTTAGAAATGAAATCAAATGATGTTGCAAGGTTACAATTGTCCGAGCAAGCAAGTATAAAAACCGTCTAATTAGTTAATAACTTAACGAGAACAAATAATGATGAAACTGTTGTATCGAAAAATCACTTTAGCCAGTTTGATTATCCCATTAACATCCTGTACTTATGTCGATAATTATATGCTTGGGAAAGACAATACCCCCGAACCGAAGACGCTTCCGATGATGACGCAGCGATCGGATTTAACTAAAAAGTGGGAAGTTCCTATTGGAAAAGAGAAGAATATTTCCACGCTTGAGAAGACGACACCCGTGGTCAATAAAAAAATTATCTATGCTGTGAGCGGTCAAGGCGTGGTTAAAGCAATCCAAGAAGGGAATGGGAAAATACTATGGCAGTCTAATTTATCCCAACCGATTGTTAGCGGTCCCACGGTATCTGATAACTTTATTGCGCTTACCACAAATGACGCCAAACTACATCTCCTTAAAAAATCCGACGGTAGCAAACTTTGGCAAACACAGTTGTCCAATGATATGTTGGCAAAGCCCTTGATAGCGAAAAATAAAGTCATTGCCAAAACAGTTGATGGTTTTTTATACGCATTTGATGTCAAAAACGGTGAAAAATTATGGTCAGTGGATCATGGTGCGCCAGATATCATCTTAAAAGCGAGTTCAAGTCCTGTGCTTGCCAATAATCAATATGTCCTTTCCGCCTTTTCAGACGGCAAGGTTGAAGCGATTGATATTGCAACAGGTCGATCATTATGGCAAGGTCGAATTGCCTTTCCCAAAGGCGCAAGTGATATTGAGCAGTTAGTTGACGTGGATGCCGATCCCATCATTGAAAATGATACCGCCTACTTCGCAGCTTTTCAGGGAGCAGTTGGCGCTTTATCTTTACAAACAGGTCAGTTTAAATGGCGACGAAATGCTTCTGTTTATAAAGACATCGCTGTGGATCGGAGTAACTTATACTACGTTGATAGCAATGATGTAATTTGGTCATTAGATAAACAAAGCGGTCGAGTTAATTGGAAACAACCTCAGCTAATGCATCGTGGTTTAAGCGCACCGGTCGTGGCAAATAATCAGTTATTTGTTACCGATAAAACAGGCTTGGTCCATGGCTTATCCTTGCGAACGGGCGTTTTTACGGCACGCGTCAATGCGCAGGCTAAATCGTCTGTTGCACCAGTTGTCGCAGATGATAGTTTATTAATTCAAACAACATCTGGTTATTTAAGCCGGTACTCAGTAGGATAACGATGGAACCAGTTGTTGTATTAGTTGGTCGCCCCAATGTTGGCAAATCAACATTGTTTAACGGCCTTACCCGTTCACGGGATGCTTTAGTCGCTGATTTTCCGGGGTTGACCCGTGATAGACAATATGGGCATGTGACATTGGGTGAGCGTCCATTTATCATTGTTGATACCGGTGGTATCGGTGTGGATGATGCAGCAGTGGATACCCTGATGAGTCGCCAATCAACCCAGGCTCTGCAAGAAGCCGATGTCATCCTTTTTGTGGTGGATGGACGCAGCGGGTTGTCACCCATTGATAGCGATATTGCGAATCAACTTCGGCGGATGAATAAACCTGTCATTCTCGGTGTTAACAAAACCGATGGCATGCAAGAAGATGTTGCCTTGGGTGAGTTTGCTCATCTTGGATTTAATCATGTTGTCCCTCTGGCAGCATCGCATGGGCGTGGATTGCAGGATTTAGTTTATCAATGTGAGTCGTTATTTCCACCCGAACCCACTGAATCTGAAGATACGACCCTTAAGTTAGACAAAGAGGCAATTGTCATTGCTTTCATCGGACGACCCAATGTGGGTAAATCAACCCTAGTCAATCGAATTCTTGGTGAAGAGCGTGTAGTTGTCTATGATATGCCTGGAACTACCCGAGACAGCATTCGTATTCCGTTCTCACGTAACCAACAATCCTATATCTTAATTGATACGGCAGGGGTGCGTAAAAGAGGGCGCATACAGCAATCAATTGAAAAATTCTCGGTGATTAAATCGCTGCAAGCCATTGATGAAGCAAACGTTTGCTTGCTGGTTATTGACGCTCGTGAAGGGGTTACAGAACAAGATCTCCACATGGCTGGCTTTATCGTTGAGTCGGGTCGTGCCATTGTCATTGTTGTCAATAAATGGGATGGGCTGGATGAGGAGAGCAAGGACAAAGTCAAGCAAGATATTGAAAGACGGTTACCTTTTTTAACTTATGCTAAAAAACGGTTTGTGTCGGCGTTGCATGGTAGTAACGTTGGTTTATTATATGCCGATATTCATGAAGCATATGATTCAGCCAATATGGCGCTATCCACATCAAAGCTAACACGACTATTACAAGATATGGTTAGCCAACATCAACCGCCACTCGTCAAAGGACGTCGAATAAAATTGCGATATGCTCATGCGGGTGGACACAATCCACCGACCATTGTCATCCATGGCAATCAATTAAATGATTTACCTGATAGCTATAAGCGCTATTTAGCAAACCAATTCACGGAACAACTAAATCTTGTTGGAACCCCCGTTAAAATTTCGTTTAAAACGGGAGACAATCCTTTTAAAAATAAGAAAAATGAACTTACTCCTCGACAACAACGCAAAAAGAAACGTTTGATTTCAAGGCGTTATAAAAAATAGTCTTAAGGAATATGTTCAGTTCAACCAAATAGGCGCGTAGTAACTACGCTTACTTTTTGAAACGATCTTGATTTTGAACTATCTAATCGGCTCATTGGCCTTGATTGTTTATGGCAATGAAACCAGAACAATGGCTGTTCTAGCCAGAAATATTCTGGGATTTGTTATTTAATATTGTTGAAGCATCGTTATGATAAACTATCTATTCGATAGTAGATATCGCTCGATTTTATGCTTAAATGGTGATTTGCCAGAGGCATCCTTTTTTCGACAGCAGCAGTTACCTGTTATCGCTGCAGACGGGGCAGCAAATCATTTAAAGAAGATGAGATTATCACCAGAAATCATCATTGGCGATCTGGATAGTATTCATGCGGCCTTGCGTAATAATCATCCTGTCTTGTTTGAACCATGCCAAAATAGCTCAGATTTTCAAAAATCGATGCATTATTTACATCAACAAAACCTTCTTCCGGCAATTATTGTTGGCATGAACGGCGGGTATTTGGACCATATTCTTAACAATATTAATATCTTTATGGCAACAAATAGTCTTTTTTACGCCCCCCCTACTTCTTGGATTCGTTATAAAAAAAGGTCAATCAGAGCAATTGACACTGCCAATCGATACTAAACTATCGCTTTTTGGCATCCCCAGTGCGAACATTAGTTCAATCGGGTTGAAATGGGAGTTAAAGGAGTTTAACTTAGCGTTTCCGGGGCAAACGTCGTGTTTTAATCGGAATATACTCAATACTATTCAACTGGAAATTCATGACGGCGTTGTGCTGGTGATGGTCTATGAAAAACCGATGACGTGAGTTAAATATCCTATGAATATGCCCAATAATATAACAATGTGGTATAATAAACATAAGAAGATGAGTAGCGATTGATAACAATGCCGACATATGGGTTATTTCTTCACATTTTTCAGTTCAATTCTATGATTGAAATAGATAACTACTTAGGATAATAACATGATGCCTGCTACAAGCGATATTATGAGTGGGGATGATATCACTGCCCATTACCTTGATGCCGAGGATCCATCCTTTAAAATTTTTCGCTACCAAAATGTTGTCTACGCTGTTCGCTTTGATAGCCAGCATTCTGCACCCATTGCTAGTGTGGAATTGTGGAAAAGTAATAAATCATTGAATAAAAGCTACAGACCCTCAGAGGCAATCATAGGCATGGGGGTTGAGGGAGTGGTTTATAAAAAAACGGATGACAAGGCCATTAAAAGAACAAGGCATAACAGTGCATATACTGATGAAGGAATACACAATCTTCATCGTATCAACCACCGTCTACTAGAGCAAAAGTTTATGCTCTCCACCCATAAAATTGATCAGTATTTTGTCTTAGGACTGTGGAATACGAAAGCCAATAACAACGTAGTCTTTAACATGCCCAGGTTAATTCCAGGGGAACCGAAGGATCCTGATGCAGTGGATAAATGGGTCATAGCCCTTAAAAAGTTAAATGAGTTAGGCTATTCTCACCCAGATTTAGCCGATAATTGTGATCATGATAGTCGGCAAAATATCATGTACACATCCGATGGTTTAAGGCTAATCGACCTTGACTTTGGTCTGTTTCATTATAATAATCCCACGGCTTATACACAAAATATGAGCGAGGACGACTCAAGAACAATTAATGGTAATGATCAATGGATATACATATATAACCACTTAAAAAGTAATAAAAGTGCGTGGCGATGGGCGGTAAGATCCTTCTATTATTCCAATCCCGGATGGTCCTTATCAAAATCTCCCATCAAATTGTTAGAACGGGTAGAACAAAACGTCATTCTGTTACCAAAAGACGTTATTGATGAACTAAAATCACATAAAGAGTTGTTACTTACCCAACACAAGACGAATTCCAGAGTAGCTGTTCGTGAGTATCTAGAAGGCAGATTGAGCAACCGACAGCATTCTTTTCATGAAGTGAGTTCAGCTGATTTTGCTCTCTCGGAATTTCAAGAGCAGTATAGCGGGTTAAAAGGAGATGCGCTTAAGCGATCGTTACTTAAAGAGCTCAAAGATTCATTAGAAAAAGTAAATTCAGCAAGCGAGATAGAAGCAATTAAAAAGGAATTTGTTACGTCGGGTAAAATGAAAGTCATTGACACAGCCCAGGGTAGAACAACTTACTTTTTAAGTGTTTTTGGTTTAAAAACTGATTCTCATCGAGCCGTTGACAAACTTTTTCAAAGTGCCCATAAAAGAATAGAATCGACCCAATCAAAGGGCCCAAAGATAAGTTAATATGTCGCATCAAGCGAAGGCAATTTCGTACCAGATAGTCATAGCAATACTAATCTAGTAAGGAGCAGCCTAGATGGCTATCTGAAAAAATATCAACCTTATGATTAACGCACAAATACAAATTATGAGTTTCTCACCGTAATGATATTTAGTTCTCGGAGTTTTTATTACCGGATGGTCCGCAGTCCTCTCGTTAGATTATGTATCTTAAATCAACGTCCAATCTAAATAAGACAAGGGAATACGAACAAAATCGCGTTCACGATAACGAGGATGGGGAAGCGTGAGTTTGGGGTGATGCATGGATTTCTCACCATAAATTATAAGGTCGACATCAATTTTTCTTGCGCCCCATCGTCGCTTTCTTACTCGGCCTTGGTATTTCTCAATTTTTTGACAGAGTGCTAGTAAATTCAAAGGCATTATTCGAGTTTTTATATGAACAACTGTATTGATAAACTTGGGCTGATTTTTTAAACCGATAGCGGGGTTACAATAAAATGGTGCTACTTGAATGACATGGCTATGGGGAAGGTTTTTCAGATGTTTAATCGCTGTCCGTATTTGCCGATTAGGCGTTGCCAAATTGCTGCCTAGGGCGATGTAACAATCAATCATCCTTTATCTCTCGTTTAATAGGTGCGCGGCGGCGACGTCTTTTTTTTCCAGGACTTCCTTGCATTTTTGCAATCATGGCTTCTTTATCTTCATGGCTTGCCTCTTGAAACGTTGTCCACCAATCCGCTATATCCATGTCCGCATCCCCAGCTAAAGCACGTATGGCCAGAAAATCATAAGCTGCACGGAAGCGAGGATGATTTAGTAATTGAAAAGCGCGGTTGCCGACTCGTTTGGTAAAACGATATTGAAGTAGCCAGATCTCACGGATGACAATGGTGAAACGCTTGGGAATGGCAATGAGTTGGCACTGATTGCTCAATACGTCACTCATGGACTTTTCTAAAGCAACCAAAGGCTCTTGACCCTCAGCAACCATTTTTTCGGCAAGTGCTATCAAGGGGAACCAAAGAATGATTGCAAAAATAAAGGCAGGTGTTACGGGTTTATTTTCATGAATTCGCCGGTCAGTATTCTCTAACGCAATTTGAATCAATGTCCGTTGATTTGCAAACTGTTTGTCGACGTCAGCTGTTTGGGGTAAGAGCAATTGGTATAACCCAAATTGAACGGTTAATTGATGAGCCTTTAGTGCATGGCCACATTGATAAAGTTTGGTAATTTCATCAAATAATCGAGAAGGAGAAACATGTTGAATCAAGTGGATCAATGAATGGATAGGCTTGGCTGTGGCTTCATCCATGTCAAATTCAAGTTTGGCAGAAAATCGTAGGGCTCTTAACATTCTGACGGGATCTTCTTTATAACGTGTTTGCGCATCGCCAATGATATGGATGGTTTTATCGCGCAAGTGCTGATAACCACCCGTCAGATCAATGATTGCAGATTGATTAATATCATAGAGGAGGGCGTTGATAGTGAAATCACGCCGCCATATGTCTTCTTCCATCGTACCAAACACATTGTCTTGAATGAGCATACCTTTTTCATTGGCTTTTAAATTATCATGCAGTGTTGCGCTCGCACGGAAAGTGGCTACTTCTATCACCTCACGATAAAACAAGATATGGACGATTTTAAAACGACGTCCTATGATACGAGCGTTGCGAAATAGCTTTTTGATTTGTTGGGGAGTAGCATTGGTTGTGATATCAAAATCTTTAGGGACTTTGCGTAACAGTAAGTCGCGCACACTACCGCCAACAAGATAGGATTCATAACCGGCAGTGTTTAAACGATTCAGCACTTTTAAGGCATTCTCGCTAATGTCCGTTTTTGATAAGCAGTGTTGCGTGCGGGGTATGATATGTTCATCCTTAATGACTTTTTTCTTAGGATGTGCACGCTTCAAAATTTTTCGAAAATAACTAAAGATGGTAGGCACCTAGAGTAATATTAAACGATGTATTATAACGCCTAAAATGTTAAAAATAAATCGTCACGGCAATCTAATTGTGAGTATTATGTGCTTGATTCAATCCTTGAATTATTAGAAAAAAAGATTTATCTTCTCAAAATTTCAATTACTGTTTCATACATCTCTTAGAAGAATATGCGTGAAGCGCTACAAGCGTCTATTTTGTTTTTATTATTAATATAGGTTATTCAAATATGTTATTGAGCATGACGGGATTTGCCACTTATCAGATGGACTTGGCGGAAGTCTTACTCACATGGGAATTTAAGACAGTGAATCATCGGTACCAGGATTTGACGATTCGGTTGCCGGATGCGTATCGCTCTTTAGAAGGACTGTTGCGTGAGAGGGTTAAATCTAAAATTTCACGCGGAAAAGTTGATATTCAACTAAAATTAAAAGAAAAGCAGGTGAAAAACAATTACTTAGCGATCGATATAATGCGCGTTAAGAAAATTGTTGAACAGGTGAATGAAGTGAGTGAACAAGTAAACGAGATAGGACAATTGAGCTGGGATACATTATTGACCTTACCCGATATATTAATTGAGCATGAGGCTCAACTTGTGTCGGAAGAGACGCTAGTCGATTCATTCGAACAAGGCTTAAAACGGCTATGGGACAGCCGTCGTCAAGAGGGGCAATTTTTGCAAACGATCATCGCAGAGCGACTTGTTTGTTTATTGGATCTGCAAAAAAACATTGCTAATAAAGTCCACGCATTGAATTCTCATCTGAAAGCAAAATTAGAAGGTAGGCTTGCTGAACTGTCGATTACTATCGGAGACGATCGGCTTATGCAAGAGGTTGCTTTGATGTTAACCAAAATGGATGTGGCTGAGGAGTTAGATAGGATTGAAAGTCATTGCCAACAAATTGAATTGGCAATGAAGATGAAAGAACCCGTTGGTAGGCGGTTGGATTTCTTAATGCAGGAATTAAATCGGGAAATTAATACCCTTAGTGTTAAAATAGATGATGCAGATGTTCGTAAACAAACGGTTGAGATGAAAGTCTTAATTGAACAAATGCGTGAACAAATTCAAAATGTCGAGTGAGAGGATGGAAAAATATCAAGGTAGTCTCATTGTGGTCGCTGCACCTTCTGGCGGAGGAAAGACCAGTTTGATTCGAAACGTGTTATCAAAATTGGATAACCTAGAAGTGTCTATTTCACATACAACAAGGCCAGCCAGACCGAAAGAGGTCAATGGTAAGGATTACTATTTTGTTGAAACCGCGCAGTTTGCAAGGATGATTGAGGCGAATGAATTCATCGAATATGCGCAAGTGTTTGATCATCAATATGGTACTTCTAAACAGCAGATTATTGAGAAGCTAGTCGCTGGGGTGGATATTTTATTTGACATTGATTGGCAAGGTGCAGAACAAATTAAGCAGCACTTCAAAGAGGATGTGGTGACAATATTTATTTTACCGCCCTCCTTAGAGAAATTACGAGAGCGTTTGACGAATCGTAATCAAGATACGGATTCTGTGATACACAGCCGAATGCAAAAAGCCCAGGACGAAATGAGGCATTATAACCAATTTGATTATGTCATTATCAATGACGATTTTGAGCATGCGGCTGAAGAGTTGGCAAGTATTGTGATAGCAAATCGTTTAAAATTGGCAAAACAGGCAATGAAAAAAGCAAAATTGCTTTCTTTATTGCTTTGTCAACAGTAAAATAGGGTTGTTTTAAAACAAATTAGAGGATTTATCTTATGGCTCGAGTAACAGTCGAAGACTGCTTAGAAAATGTTGATAACCGTTTTGAATTAGTCATGCTAGCGACCAAGCGTGCACGTGATATTGCAACCCACGGCGAGGAGCCATTGGTTGAGTGGGAAAATGACAAACCAACTGTGATCGCTTTGCGAGAAATTGCCGAAGGATTCATTAAGCCAGATTATTTAGATAGGGATTAAGGCAAGAAAAAATACATGGCAATCGCAGAGCGCATGGTTAAGGAGAAAGTGACTAAGGTGAGTTATTTTGATGCGCTTGAAGAAGTGTTGTCATGTTATTTAGATGCTTCTCAAGTTGAAAAATGCAAAAAAGCTTACCTCGTTGCTGAAAAAGCACACGAGGGGCAAATGCGACGATCTGGTGAGCCCTACATTACTCATCCAGTAGCGGCTGCCCTTTTTTTGGCAAATATGCGTCTTGATCCCCAGACCATTATGGCCACTTTGCTGCATGATGTGGTTGAAGATACGACCATCACCAAGGAAGATTTGCTGCAAGAGTTTGGTGAAGAAGTAACTGCTTTAGTGGATGGCGTTACCAAGTTAACCAAAATCAAGTTTGAGACAAAAGCGGAGGCTCAAGCTGAGAACTTCCGTAAAATGGTCTTGGCGATGGTTAAAGATATACGAGTCATCATCGTCAAATTAGCCGATAGATATCACAACATGAAAACCTTAGGAGCAATGCCTGCTGCTAAGCGCCGCCGAATTGCCTTAGAAACACTTGAAATCTATGCTCCCATAGCCAATCGGTTAGGCATGCATACACTATACGTCGGTTTGGAAGACTTGGGGTTTCAAGCCATGTATCCGTTACGCTTTCGCGCTATCAAATCAGCGGTCGATAAATCGCGGGGTAATCGTCGCGAAATCACGAAAAAGATAGAAAATGAGTTGCAAGATGCGCTGATTCAAATGGATATCCCTTATATTGAAGTTTATGGGCGCAAGAAGCATTTATACAGCATCTATCGAAAAATGCGTGATAAACGAACATCATTGGCAGAAATTACGGATGTTTTTGCGTTTCGTGTAATTACCAAGGATATTGATAGTTGCTATCGTGTTTTAGGTGCCTTACATCGCACTTACAAGCCCGTCCCCAAGCGTTTTAAAGATTACATAGGCATACCCAAAGCTAACGGGTATCAATCGCTCCACACGACGTTATTTGGCCCCTATGGTGTTCCCGTCGAAGTGCAAATACGCACCCAAGACATGGATAGGGTTGCTGAAAATGGTGTTGCTGCCCATTGGGTCTATAAATCATCCGGATTAGAACTAAACGAGGCCCAATTAAGAGCCAGGGAATGGGTACAAAGTTTATTAGAAATGCAGCGAAGCACAGGCAGCTCTCTCGAATTTATCGAAAATGTTAAAATTGACTTGTTCCCAGATGAAGTTTATGTCTTTACCCCGCGTGGAGACATCATGGAATTACCAAAAGGCGCAACCCCTATCGATTTTGCTTATATGGTGCATTCGGATATCGGGAATAGTTGTGTGGCGGCAAAAGTTAACCGGCGTTTGGTTCCACTTAGCACGCCATTAATTACAGGACAAACTGTTGAGGTCATGACCGCACCAACCGGTAAGCCAAATCCGAATTGGTTGAACTTTGTTGTTACTGGGAAAGCCAAAAGTAATATTCGCCATTTCCTTAAGAGCCAGCAACATGCGCAATCCATCGACCTTGGGAAACGTCTATTGGAGCAGTCGTTTCGTGACTTGGATTGTGAGTTTGAAAAACTACCTGTCGAGTCATTTGAACAGTTATTGCAAGAGTTAAATTTAAGTAGCGCAGATGATTTATATTATGACATCGGCATTGGTCATCAAACCCCGATGGTGATTGCGCAACGACTCGTTTCGAAACAAGATGAATCAGGCAAACTGTATGAACCCGTCGCAAATGACAAACCGCTTGCTATTAAAGGAACGGAAGGGATGGTGGTTCATTTTGCTGATTGTTGCCAACCAATTCCAGGCGATAAAATTGTTGGCCGTTTTCATCGAGGGCGAGGAATATTTGTGCACACCAGTGACTGTGAGGTGTTGGCGAAGAAGCGCTACAATCCCCAACAGCTTGTATCTTTGCGCTGGGATGAGCAGGTTGAGGGAGAATATTGGGTTGATATTACCGTTGAGGTTTTGAACCAACGTGGCGTGCTAGCAATGTTAGCGTCAACCATTGCTGAATGTGAATCGAATATTGCCAATATCAACGTGGATCCCAAAGATGGCCGGCATAATGAGGTGACTTTTTCAATTGGCGTTAAAGGGAGAAATCACTTAGCACGTGTGATGAGGCGCTTAAGAGCGAATAAAGTGGTTGTTCGTATTTTCCGTAATAAACAGGGGGAATAGAGTGCAAGTAGTTGAAACAAATAAAGCACCTGCAGCGATTGGAACTTATAACCAAGCAATCAAAGTGGGCTCAACGGTCTATTTATCAGGTCAAATACCACTCGTTCCAGATACGATGGTTGTCATTTCTGATGAGTTTGAAAAGCAAGCAAACCAAGTGTTTGCTAATTTATCGGCTGTGTGCGAAGCAGCGGGCGGCAGTTTAGCTAATTTAGTCAAAATCAATGTTTATTTAACAGATTTGGGTCAATTTCAGTTACTTAATCAAGTGATGGAACGTTGGATAAAACAACCTTTTCCTGCGAGAGCTGCCGTTCAAGTTGCTGCATTACCGAAACAGGTCCAGATAGAAATTGATGGAATTATGGAACTTTCATGAACGATAATTCGCACCAACGAAGTGGTCGAATTATGTTTATAATCGCTTGGGTATTGATCATTGGCTTGTTATTTGTATTTTTCCAGTTTCAGCAACAAGCCTCTGTGACTCGTTCAGAAGAAATCATTCATGGTAAACTGGTCTTAACGGCTGATAGACAAGGACATTATCTAGTAAAAGGTCGAATCAATGATGTGCCCGTTGATCTGTTAGTTGATACTGGTGCTACGATGGTAGCTATTTCTAAGCCGTTGGCTGATAAAATGAATTTAAGTGGTCGTTATCCAATCACAATGAATACTGCAGGTGGATCAGTTAAGGGTTATTTAACTCGAATCGATAGTCTAACCTTTGGTAATTTTCAATTTTCAAATATAAAGGCTGTGATTATGCAACAAAGCTCAGATGAATTGGTGTTGTTAGGCATGAATGTATTATCTGAGTTTAAAATTCACCAAGAAAATAACAAATTAATTCTAGAAAGATGATTTATGAGCATTATCACATTACAGTCCGTTAGCCTGAATCTTGGTAATCAGCAATTGCTGGAAAAAATTGATTTGCGTGTTGAAGCCAACGACAGAATTGTAATCGTTGGAAGAAATGGGGCTGGAAAATCAACGTTATTAAAGCTTATTGAAGGCCAAATCCAGCCCGATGCCGGTGAGGTTAATATCGCAAAACAATTAACGATTGCCGGCCTTACTCAAGATGTTCCAGTCAATGACAATGAACCTGTCTATCATTATTTGGTTCAATCCCTTGGTGATAACGGTCAGTTATTATATCACTACCATGTCGCTCTTTATCAAAATGACGAAAAAGCGATGTCCACGCTACATGCAGAAATGGATAACCGTCATTTATGGGAAATGATGCCGAAAGTTAACACAATGGCAGAGCGTTTGGGTATCCCTATTAATCAAACCATGGGCGCTTTGTCGGGTGGGATGAAACGTCGGGTGCTACTGGCAAAGGCATTAATCGCTGAGCCGAGTGTGTTATTACTCGATGAACCAACAAACCATTTAGATATTGAATCCATCGAGTGGCTTGAAGCCTATTTAAAATCCTATCGTGGAGCCGTTATCTTCATCTCCCATGATCGGCAATTTCTTCAGCAAGTCGCAAACCGCATTGTAGAAATTGATAGGGGGCAGCTGCTAACGTTTGAGTGTGATTATCCTACCTACCTCGATCGCCGCGAAGCGATTAGACTGGCTGAGGATAAACATAATGCCTTATTTGATAAAAAATTAGCACAGGAGGAAGCTTGGATTCGACAAGGCATCAAAGCACGCCGTACGCGAAATGAAGGACGGGTTCGTGCTTTAAAAAAAATGCGAGAGCAATACCGCCAACGGCGGGAACAACTTGGCAAAGTTAAAACAATTGATACGGACGTTAACCAGTCAGGAAAATCTGTCGTCGTTGCTGAGGATGTTCATTATTCTATTAACCATAAGCCGATTATAAAGGCCCTATCTTTGCTCGTTATGCGCGGTGATAAGTTAGGGATTATTGGCCCTAATGGCTGTGGTAAAACGACGTTGATTCAATTATTACTGCAGCAAATCCCTCCTGACTCTGGAACAATAAAGCTAGGAACGCAATTAGAGGTCGCTTATTTTGACCAGTACCGAAAACAATTGGTTGAAAATCAGTCAGTGATGGCTAACGTTGCTGATGGGGCTGACTATGTTACGATCAATGGCCAAAAAAAGCATGTTGCCTCTTACTTAAAAGAATTTCTATTCTCACCTGAGCAATTTAAACAACCCGTTTCGACATTATCAGGTGGTGAAAAAAACAGACTATTATTAGCTAAATTATTAGCTAAGCCAGTTAATCTATTAGTGATGGATGAACCAACCAATGATCTCGATATTGATACACTTGATATATTGGAATCGATGCTTGTTGATTACACGGGCACTTTACTATTAATCAGCCATGATCGGGCCTTTATCAATGACGTGGTAACGAGTGTGTTAGTATATCAAGGTGATGGCCAATTTGTTGAATATGCTGGCAGTTATGATGACTATTTGATGCAACGTAAGAAAGTTGTGGTGGCCGAGAAAAAGGTTTCTAAACAAGAAAAGCCTGCCAAGCAATCAACAAAATTATCCTATAATCAACAACAAGAACTAAAAAAACTACCTGAAAAAATAGAGCTATTAGAGAGCAAGATCCAGACTTTACAAACAAAAGTAGCGGCATTAGGCTATTATCAGCAAGACGCTTCGAAAATTGTTGAAGACCAACGCCAATTAAATGACTTTGAGTCAGAGTTAGAATCACTATATCAGAGGTGGGCTGAGTTAGAAGGAAACTAATAACATGTGGTTATCGTTTGCATTAATTGTTTTAGCTGCAACATTAGTTGTTATTTTTGCTGATGAAATTGTCAATGTATTTAAAAAATACTGGAAACTTTCATGGTTTAAATTATTAGTTCCATTGCTTATTGCTTCCTACTTTTTTCTTGAATTTGAAATCTTTCTAATGTGGGTAATTAATCAGTTTAAACTGGTTTGGTTTAACCTGGCGAACTATATCGCTTCGTTTTTACCTAAATCGCCGCAGACAACGAGCATGGTTGAGATAGCCCTGATATTTCTTTTTACGATAGTACCTGTCATTAGTCTTGATCGATGGATAGTGCATCGACACAAAACAAAACGGCTAGAAAGTCGTTTTTACACTTCATTGATTATTTGGATTTTTATGGCTGGGTTATATGTGAGTGGCGTACAATTTGATTAGGATAATGTATGAGTGAAAATATGCTATTGCAACAGCTGCCAATTGGTGTTTTTGATTCAGGCATGGGAGGGTTAACAGTATTGAGTGCTCTGAGGAACACGTTACCTCAGGAATCATTTATCTATCTGGGTGATACCGCAAGACTACCCTATGGCACGAAAAGCCCAGAAACGGTCAAACAATATGCTGAGCAGATGGCTGCAATTCTTGTTGAACAACGAATAAAAGCATTAGTTATCGCTTGCAACACTGCGACGACAGCGGCGCTCACTCATCTTCAACAACGATTGCACTATATGCCAGTGATAGGTGTGGTAGAGCCAGGTGCTAAAGCAGCGATTGATGCTTGCCAACAAGGGAGCATTAGCTTGTTAGCAACGGAAACAACGGTTGCTTCAAAAGCGTACCAAACGATTATCAGTCAACAACTTCCTCATACCCGCATCAAAGCGATCCCATGTGGTTTGTTAGTTGCGCTAGCAGAAGAAGGTCTAACGGATCATGCTATTACAAGAGAGACTCTGCGATATTATCTAACTGACATATCAGAGGATGAGACTATTTTACTGGGATGTACCCATTTTCCTGTTTTTAAAAATGCTATCCAAGAAATGCTTCCTTCAACTATCAAAATTGTCGATTCTGCTCAAGCAACCGCTCAAGTTGTTAAACAGAAACTCAATGAGAAAGGTTTAATGCAAGGCGAGGACCATCAAGGACAAGTAAGCTATTTAGTCACTGATTCAATCGACAGATTTAAACGGGTAGGTGCTATCTTTTTGCATCACAGCCTCGATGATAAACCCGTTACTTTGATTGATACTCCTTGTTCCACTGCTTAAGTTTTTTACTGACGGATTTGATAAAGGCAGTCAAGGAAGATTGGTTAATAGGTTGGTTTGTTTGATACCGCAAGGACTCATATTCTTGTCTTAGTGTTTCGATTTCGTTCCTTTGTGCTGGAAATAGGCTGCTAAGTTGGCGACATAGCGTCGTAAACGTTTCTGGCGGTTGGTACTGAACCCCTAATTTATCACATAAGCTATGTAGCTTGGTTACTTCTTTTTGAAAAGGGTCAGGTCGTTGTCGCCACCACCGAATACTGACAAGCAAGATAACCAAGCTTATGAAAGTCCACACCCATTTAACATGAGCATATACCCAGTTAAGCATGCGCTGATTAGATAGGATATCGAGTAATTGTTGTTGAGTCTCATAATTATAGAATAAGAGCCATCGCTGCCAGAAAAAGTTTGCGGATTCTAGGTAATAGCGAGTTCGTTGCCAAAAACCTAAATTATGCCCAAATCGATCAAACTCAAGGTCATAATTGTTTTGGCGCAATCTTTCTAATCGCTTCTGTATGGAATCATCGATTCGATTTGCTGGAATCCAAGCCGTTGGATTAAGGGTGAGCCAACCGCTCTCATTGCTCCAATATTCTACCCAGGCATGCGCATCAGACTGTTTCACCACTAAATACTGCCCAACAGGGTTCCATTGACCGCCTTGATAGCCTACAATGACGCGCGCTGGTATCCCTGCCACACGTAAAATAAAAGCAACTGCACTTGCATAATACTCACAATATCCTTCTCGCGTTTCAAACCAAAACTTATCTAACTGCCTTGCACTTCTACCAATAGGGGCTGGGTTAAGGGTATACCAAAAGGGTTTGTTTTGAATTTCTGATTTAAGCTGTTCAATAAATAAATCGGTTTGCTGATGACTTGAGCGCATGAGACGCTTTGCCCAATTCTGTAAACGGGGGTTAGCATAAGAAGGATATTGTTGGTTGAGATACCATATGCTGTTGTTCATCAATCGAGAAGGTTTAAGATTGACATTGAATCGGTAGCCCAACTGCCTGGTTATGGGCCTTTTTGTTAACTGAACGATGCCAACATTTGGAATATGAAGTAACGAAGGACTGGCTTGTGTTACTTGTCCCGTTGTTATGACCCAAGGAGTTTGAGTAGGCTCTAAGATAATTTCAATGTCCGCGTTTTCATGAAAAGATAGTCGGGGAATAGGATTATCTGCAGTTTTTGCTGCTTTGCTGACTTGCCAACTTAGCCCATCATAAAAACTTAAGGCAAGACCTCGCCAGTATGGTTGTTTACCTAAGTTGGTGTGGCTAACAATTTTCATTGCTTGGCTGTCATCGAGCACTAATTCATGAACATCCCCCAGCTTGAGTTTATCGGTAAATCCCGTTTGTTTTTGACCAGGACTTGGCAGCTGCCAAAAAGGGGTGCTTATTCTTGGAAATGCATAAAATAAGACGATGGTTATCATTAATGTCATTATTAGTAAGGGGAAATTTCGTTGGCTAAAGAGGCTTATTCGTATGGTTGGATTGAACAATTTAAATAGAACAATAAAGTTTAAGAGTCCTGCAACGAGAAGATAGACAAATATCCACAGTTCCATTACAACTACTAAACAGGCGAATAACACATAGAAATTCACTAATATCTGAATTAAATAATCCCTTTTTTGCTGAATTTCGAGTACCTTAAAACTAACAAACAAAATAAGAAAATAGATGAAAAATAGGTAATCAAGTCGACCTTTGACTTCATGCACTAATAATATCAGTCCGAGAATTGTTAATAGTAGTTTTAAAAGCCAATGGGTTGGTTCACTTTTGAAAAATGCTTGTATTGCTCTATAACCTAAGCAGAATAAGCAAGCAATAATGAGCCAACTGGGAGCAATTGTAAGGATTGGCGATATACATACCAAGACGGTTGCTATCATTAGGAACAGTAAGTTGCGATTATTGCTGAGCCTTTCCATAGATTGCTACTTGTCTAAGTTGATTTGTTAAGTGATGCGGCCCATGGCTGGCAGTATTAAAAGGCTGGCGTTGGAACACATAGTCAAAGCCTCTTTTTTCGCTTTCAATAAGCCAAAAACTAATAAATCGTAACCCTTCTTCTAAGGGGAATCGGCTGACTTGTTGTGTTGAAAAAAAATAAAGCGTTTTTAACGGCATGCTAAATTGCTTTTCATACCAACCATATCCTTTGGCAGCCGTTGTCCAGCTGATTCGAGATGGTTGCTTCCAAGGGTTTTCGCTTTGTTTTAGTGTGTAAAATTCTTCATCACCGTCGCTCATGGATTGTTGATTGGCAGAATACGCTGGTTCTGGCCAAAATCCTGGTGCTTTAGGCTTAGGATACACATAAACATGGGTATCAAACGTGAGATAAGACCATATGACAAATAAACCAAATGGAAACCGGGTTTCAACACGTATTCTCGGCACTTGATGATAACCACGTTCCAGGAAAGAACAGGGCATATGGATTATCTGATCTGACTCTAACGTTTCCCATCGTTTGTTGCGTCCATTGATGATAAGATTTATGGAGAAGCAGGAAGATTTTTTATGGCTGATTTGAATGGGGATTTGGCATAGTTGGTGGGTGGCGGAGTCTTTGACGGGTTTGGCTATAAAGCGAAGTCCGTTGATGTTTTGATGTCCAATCCAAGCACTTAGCATAACAATGGTCACTAATAAAAATGTCAGAAAAAAACCACCGCTAAGTTGGTAATTGACGGATCCGATGAATAACGAGATTATCACTAAAAAAAATAAACTGCCGAATTTGCTGGGCAATACATAAATGACGTGTCGATTCAAGGTGACAAAGGGCATGGGTGGGTGTTTACGAGTCAACCATTGTTGCCATTTGTCTTGGAAATACTTTTTCACAAGGGTACCTCGACATGTTGTAATAAGTATTGGCTAGGTGATTTCCTTTCGTCTTGGCAAAATTGTAATCGATGATCGATAACAGCGCCTGCAACCGCAATGACATCGTCGGGTTTAACATAGTCTCTTCCGTCTGTTAATGCATAGGCTTGAGAAGCCCTCACTAACCCTTTCCCTGCTCGAGGACTTAAGCCATGAATAAACCAGTTTTGTTGTCGTGAAGCAGCAAGTAATGCTTGAATGTAATCAAAAATAACCTCGCTGACTTTAATCTGCTGGCATTGCTGTTGAAGTTGTAGAAGATCATTGGGAGCCATAACTGGCTTTTCCTTTAGAAATAAAGGGCCATCTTCAATTTTTTTTAATAACTTCCTTTCAGCTTCTCTATCAGGATAACCCAATGCTAAACACATTAAAAAACGATCGAGTTGCGATTCAGGAAGTGGATATGTGCCTGTGTGGAAGGATGGATTTTGAGTGGCAATAACAAAAAATGGGGAAGGAAGCTTGGATGTCCCCTGGTCTGTTGATATTTGTTTTTCCTCCATTGCTTCAAGCAGCGCGCTTTGTGTTTTGGGAGGAGCACGGTTAATTTCATCAGCGAGAATGAGTTGATTAAATAATGGACCTTTGTGGAAAGTGAAAGTATTGGACTGATTGTTAAAAATGGAAATTCCGATTAAATCAGCGGGCAATAGGTCACTGGTGAATTGGATCCGACAATAATCCATTCCGGTCAGCTGTGCTAGTGCATGGCTTAAGGTTGTCTTACCCATGCCGGGTAAATCTTCTAACAGTAGATGACCGTGCGCTAGCATACAACTGACCGCTAGGCGTACGACTTCCTTTTTACCAAGAATGATGTCATTCAGCGATTGTTGTAATTCTTGTAGCATAATCAATCCAGTTATTGTTATTCCTTTATTATTAAGTTTAGACCTGATTGGATAATCTGCCACTGATTCGGTCGGTCTGAATGTGACAAAGTTGATGAGAAAGTTGCTCATTTAGAGGGGCGGAGAACGGCATTTACATCAACCGGTAAATGCCGATAGGATTCATTGATTACGAGTCACTTAATCGTACTTGAATGGTATTTGCTTGAT
Organism: Legionella sp. W05-934-2; assembly: GCF_964199965.1. NCBI lineage: Bacteria > Pseudomonadati > Pseudomonadota > Gammaproteobacteria > Legionellales > Legionellaceae > Legionella > Legionella sp. W05-934-2. Next base: position 56,551 of record NZ_CAXMZT010000001.1, read on the forward strand.
CGGTCACAAAGTCCGCCAACGTTGAGTCAGGGCATTGTTTTAAAAACAGCTGATAGAGCTGATAAGCCAGATTCGACTCATTCGCACGGTTTGCTTTATCTGCCATTTCAATGTATTTTTTTTGGTATTCGAGTTTATCATTATCCGACTTCGCTGAAGCAATGGCAATCATATAGCACCATGCAGCATCGGTGAAATAGTGTTGATTGGTAAGAAAAGCGCCCAGGCTGATTAAGGCCTGGTTATCCAAATCTAACTTCGCTTTACTATCTTTAAATTTCTGGAATAGCGCGACTGATTCATAGCCCATGCCGTTGTGCAAGCTAGACTTTAATGCAATTTTAGCTTGGTTTAAGGCTTTGGTTGATTGTTTTTGATGATAGTAAAGATGTGCTAGGGCCAGTTGCACATGGACATTATTGCTGTCGAAGGCATTAAACATTTTGACTTGTTCAGTCAATTCTGACTCACTCATTTTTTCAAGTCGCGGTAATAACTCATTGAATTTATCTTTTAACTGCGCCCAGGATTCTGTTTCACTAGTGGGTTGTGCGCCGTTACCATTTCCGTTAGGGCTATTTGGAGAGATTGGACTTGGTGATAGAGGGGATGCATGCGTATCGATGGGATCGGCTATGGATTGCTCACCAGACACAAAGGCACCGCTTAAACGTCCAATAATAATGGGTGAAATTAAAAACGGTAAAATGGAAATGAAGGTTGAGAAAGTGATTCCTGCTTCAAATGAGGACTTATACAATAGGATATTGATGATCGATAATGGAATGATGTATTTGGCATAGAAGACTATGAGGCCCCCAAAAGCAGCTGAATAGTATGGGCCTAAATCATAACGTCGATCACTCCATAACCAAATGATCGGTTCAAGGCTAAATACTTCTTCGAGTGAGGAAGTAATCGCTGCTAGTATACAACTAATCGTTGGCCCAAAAACAATGGCCAACACGATGACAAGTGCTAATAGTCCATGGAAGCTAGATGAGGCACCAAAGCTGCTTGGTCCGAAAAAGAACATGGAGAAAACCGAATGGACCTTTAGAACATATTTTGCCAAAAGATACACAGGAATCATCCACGCAAACATGTAAATTAAATAACGCAAAACAAATGAACCCGTATCACCTTTTTGAATATGAGGCGAAAAAAAACCGGCATCCAATTCACCCGCACAGGCAGGGATCGTAAAGCGGGCAAGCAAAAATGATACTGTTAATAGGTTGATTAGCAAATAAATCAATCCAGGCAGTTTATTACCCATTAGGTACATAATTAAATAGACAACAAACCAAAAGATGATTAGGGGAATGATAGTTAGGAAGGTGCTAAATTTCAAAAAGTTACGAACTACCTCCCCTGCATAACCACGAAACTGACTGATATCATCCATTATTAGAGTCCTTTCTCGACAATAAATATATTAAGGATCGTTCCTTAACAATCATAGACTTAACTATATATAAAATGCAACCAAAGCATCGGTATTATTTTGTTTATGAGAAAAATACCTAAAAAAGGTCTCGGAATATACCTTAATGTTCCCGCATTGCGCTGCGCTCTGCGGAATCCTGATATTTTTATCTTGAACAAAAAAATGTCAGGATCACTCAGCGCTTCGCTCTATGTGGACTAAGATACTACGGTACTGCGCATATTAAAACCGGGCACGGGCACGGGCTCGGGCACGTATAAGAGATTAGTTTTTGTCTTTTATTGAGTTTATTTCATCCTCTGAAAAGGTTTACATGGATAGATTTGCTAAAATTTGTTAAAATGGGTTGATAATTTCCGCCTAGGAGTTTATCCATGTCCTCTAAATTTGCCTTGAAACACTCTGCATTGACCTTTGATGACGTACTAATCGTACCTGCAAGTTCACAGGTGTTGCCCAAAGATGTTGAGCTCAAAACTTTTCTCACTAAATCCATTCAACTAAATATCCCCGTATTATCTGCCGCGATGGATACCGTGACTGAAAGTCGCTTAGCCATTGCTATTGCTCAAGAAGGGGGCATTGGTATCATTCATAAAAACATGACAGTTGTCAAACAGGCAGAAGAAGTTAGGCGAGTAAAGAAGTTTGAAAGTGGCATGGTCAAAGACCCGATTACTGTTTCGCCGGATTTTACTGTAGCGCAATTATTAGCAGTGATGGATAAACATAATTTTTCGGGTATGCCAGTTGTTGATGGCGATGATTTGGTTGGGATTGTGACCAGTAGGGACATTCGTTTTGAAGAAAATTTGTCCTTACCAGTGAAAGATGTGATGACGCCTAAAGAAAAATTGGTCACGGTGAAAGAAGGGGCTGATCGTGAAGAAATTCGTGCATTATTACACAAGCATCGATTGGAGAAACTCCTTGTAGTCAATAACGATTTTCAATTGAGAGGCTTGATTACCGTCAAAGACATTCAAAAAGCAAAAGAAAATCCTTATGCAAGTAAAGATAACAATGAGCAACTGCGAGTTGGCGCCGCAGTCGGTGTTGGGGATGAAACAGAGTTGCGAGTGGATGCATTGTATCAAGCGGGTGTTGATGTGGTTGTCGTTGATACGGCACACGGCCATTCGAAAGGGGTGATAGACCGAGTTAAGTGGATTAAGTCACATTATCCCGATTTACAGGTTATCGGCGGTAATATCGCAACGGCCGAGGCTGCAAAAGCATTAAGAAAGGCAGGAGCGGATGGTGTGAAAGTTGGCATCGGTCCTGGTTCAATTTGCACAACAAGAATTGTGACTGGGGTGGGAGTGCCTCAAATTTCTGCCATATATGAGGTAGCAAATGCTTTAAAAGGTAGTATCCCTATTATTGCGGATGGAGGTATTCGCTTTTCTGGTGACATCAGCAAGGCGTTAGTAGCCGGTGCAGATTCTGTCATGTTAGGTGGCTTATTTGCCGGTACCGAAGAGTCACCTGGTGAAATAGAATTATATCAAGGACGCACCTACAAAAGCTATCGCGGTATGGGCTCCATTGGTGCCATGGCTCAGCGATATGGGTCAAGTGATCGATATTTTCAAGAAAATACAGCGAATGTTGATAAATTAGTGCCGGAAGGGATTGAAGGGCGGGTGGCATACAAAGGTCCGATTCAAACAATTATTCACCAAATGGTCGGTGGCATTCGTTCTTGCATGGGCTACACGGGATGTGAAACCATTAAGCAATTACATGATAAAGCGCAGTTTGTGCAAGTAACAAGTTCTGGCATGCGTGAATCACATGTTCACGATGTTAGCATTACTAAACAAGCACCCAATTACCAGGTAGAAGAATCATGATGCAGGATTTACAACAATCGCCTCTCGTCATTCTTGACTTTGGCTCTCAATACACGCAGTTAATTGCTCGTCGCGTACGCGAAATGAAGGTCTATTGTGAAATTCATCCCTATCATATAAGCCAGGCGGATTTTCAGCGGCTAAACCCTTGCGGTGTGATATTATCTGGCGGGCCTGAGTCAATTCAATTTTCAACCACCCATAAATTGGCAGATTGGCTGTTTCAGATGAACATACCGTTATTAGGCATCTGCTATGGCATGCAAGCAATTGCCGATCATTTGGGTGGGGAAGTGGGCTCCTCGAATGTACGCGAGTTTGGTTATGCACGACTTAAAATACATGGACACAGTGCTTTGTTAAAGAATATTGAAGATGAAACGGATGAGAACGGTCATGCCTTATTAGATGTGTGGATGAGTCATGGTGATAAGGTAAACAAGCTTCCACCCGGATTTCAAGTCGTCTGCAGTAGCAAAAATGCCCCTATTGCCGCTATGGCAAATGATAGTAAGCGGTTTTATGGTCTACAATTTCACCCAGAAGTTACCCATACAAAGCAAGGCATGCGCATACTGCAGCGATTTGTGGTAGATATCTGTCAGGCTAAAACTAATTGGCAATCCGAAAATATTATTGCTGAAAACATTGAGCAAATCCGCGCAAAAGTCAGGTCTGAAAAAGTATTGTTAGCGCTTTCTGGTGGCGTTGACTCCTCTGTTGTTGCAGCTTTATTGCATCAAGCAATCGGTGATCAGTTAATCTGCGTCTTTGTTGATACAGGGTTGCTAAGACTCAATGAAGTATCACAAGTGCAAACTATGTTTGGACAGCATTATGGCATCAATTTAATGACAATTGATGCGAAGGAACAGTTTTATCAGGCGTTAAAGGGAGTGACTTGCCCTGAGGATAAACGGAAAGCAATCGGGCGTACGTTTATTGATGTATTCCAGGATCAAGCAGAAAAACTGGAAAATATTCAATGGCTTGCTCAAGGTACCATTTATCCGGACGTTATTGAATCATCTGGTGACGGCACCTCTGCTGGCGGGTCAAAAGTGATTAAATCGCATCATAATGTGGGTGGTTTACCGGAAACGCTAAAACTTAAATTAATCGAACCATTGCGGACATTATTTAAAGATGAAGTTCGTCAACTTGGGCTAAATCTTGGGTTACCCTATGACATGGTGTATCGTCATCCGTTCCCGGGGCCAGGGTTAGGTGTTCGCATATTAGGCGAAATCCAACCCATCTATGCTGACATCTTGCGTCAAGCGGATGCTATTTTTATTGACGAATTACGCCAAGCCAATCTTTACGACAAAGTTTCGCAAGCATTTGCTGTTTTTTTACCGGTCAAAAGTGTGGCTGTGATGGGTGATGGTCGCTGCTATGATTATGTCATCGCATTACGCGCCGTTGAAACCACGGATTTCATGACCGCGCACTGGTCTCATTTGCCTTGGGAATTCATTGGTCATGTATCCAATCGTATAATTAATGAAGTGAAAGGTGTTTCCAGGGTAGTTTATGATGTTTCAGGTAAACCACCCGCAACGATTGAGTGGGAATGAACGATATCACCTATATGAAACGCGCTTTAGCTTTGGCCAATGAAGCCGCGAGCCTTGGCGAAATTCCTGTGGGCGCTGTGATGGTTGATGCATCAGGCAGCATAATTGGTGAAGGATATAATCAAACAATAAGCCATTCTGACCCCACCGCCCATGCAGAAATAGTTGCATTAAGAAAGGCCTGTTTGTCTATCAACAACCATCGACTATTGGATGCAACGCTCTATGTTACTTTAGAACCTTGTCCTATGTGTGCTGGTGCTTTGATACAATCTCGCATAAAGCGTTTAGTGTTTTCTTGCCGTGATTTTAAATCAGGTGCTTGTGGGAGTGTGGTCAATATTGTTAATGGCCTAGCTTCCAATCATGCGATATGTTTGGACGAAGGATTGCTCGCTGACCAAAGTTCACGCTTGCTCACACAATTTTTTGATAGTAAGCGCTAAACGCTTGCCTCGATACCTTTACTTGAATTACCAAATCCAAGACGTACGTAATGGTTGTATCGCCAATACAATCATTAAGACAACGTAAATCCACCAGCTACCTTGGGTAAGTATCGGAAACAAAGCACTTAACATCAGTGCAAAGAAAAACATGGTCAAAAACAACAGGATTTGCAGTGCAGGGGTGTTATTTTTCAGGCACGATTGAATTTTTTCACCAATACCATTTCCTGGCTGTGATATTAAATGAACAACTAATGGAAAGGCACATAAGATAACCAAAAGTAGATCAAACCACCAACCAATGGTCAGTAATACTTTATAGAACGAGGCGATCAATAGCGTAATCGTAAAATACACTAGCATCACTAAAACATACTCAATCATAGAAAATCGGCTGAGCTTGTTGCTTAAATAGTCTTCGAATGACATTTTGATACTCCTTTTAAAAAATGTGGATAAATCGTAGCCGATTCAGTTAAGGTACTTAAACTAAGTATAGACTTTTGTACCGAACATTATCTTAAAAGGACATTTTTTGCGAGCTTTGCCAAGCAATCCAGTTCGATCCCTAAACAAAAATCGGCTCTGGATTGCTTCCCTTTCGCTAGGCTCTGGGTCGTAACGACGGTTTTTTTAAAATTGTCCAATATAAAAAGGATGGACATAACTCTTGGATTATTATCGTTCCCTTAAGGCATTGTGTTTTGCTTTTAAAATCGGCTTTAAGATGTAATCCAATACCGATTTCTCGCCAGTAAGTATATCAACAGTTGCCAGCATGCCAGGTATAATATAGAGCGGTTTATTTTCCGTTCCGAGGTAATTTCTATCGGTTCGAACACGTATTAGGTAAAATGTTTCATCACGACCATCTTTCTTTTCTGTGATTGTGTTAGCACTGATTTGTTCAACAATCCCTTTTAAACCACCATAGATTGAATAATCAAAAGCGGTGATTTTGACTGTCACATCTTGTCCTGGGCGAATAAAACCGATATCTTGTGGTTTAATTTTGGCTTCAATTAACAAGGTGTCATCCAACGGTACAACCTCCATGATATCGGAGCCAGGTTTTATGACACCGCCAATGGTTGTCACGTAAATTTTATTAATAACCCCTTTAACAGGTGAGCGAATCGTTGTGCGGGTAAGTCTATCTTCTTCATCGAGTAAATTTTCACTTTGTGATAGTAGCTCTGCTTTTACAGTGTTGAGTTGTTCTAATGCATCGGATTGGAATTTATATAATTTACTCTTTAATTCATTGACTGTACGTTGCAATCGTAGAATTTCCACTTGTGAAACAGCCCCTCTTTTAACCAGGGGGAGCGATAAGGTAAGTTCTTGTTCTGCTAGATCCATCGCTTGCTTTAATTGAGTGATTTCAGATTTTCGTGATTCATATAGTTTTTTTTCAGCTTTTGATAAGGATGGATGATTTTGTTCTAACTCTTTAGGAATATCAAAGGGGGTATCATTGACTTCTGCTTCCAGACGCATCACTTTAAGCTTCAACGCGGCAATCTTCTGATTAAGCTCAGAAAAACTTGATCGGAAAATAGTATTATCAATTTGCATTAACTTTTGTCCTTTTTCAACAACTTCCCCTTCACGGACATAGAGTTCGTCGACAATACCACCTTCTAAGTGTTGGATTAGCTGAACTTGGCTTGAAGGAATGACCTTGCCTTCGCCTTTTGTTACTTCATCTAATATCGCATAATTGGACCAAACTAAGGCAATCACAAAAAAAGAAAGTGTTCCCCAAAGAAGAATATGGCTAAAAATTCGAGGCTTGATGTCAATCATGTTTATCGGACTCCTCTCCTTTTGCTATGGCCATCCCTGATTTTAATGCGGATATGACGGCATCTTTTGGTCCGTCAGCCACGATCCTTCCATCATCGACCACAATGATGCGATCAACAAGACTAAGCATGGAATATTTGTGTGTGATCATCACCATCGTATGATTTTTAGTTAAACACGTTTTTAGTTGCGCCTTAAAAATCCGCTCACTATTATCATCCATAGAGGTTGTTGGCTCATCAAACACAATAATTTTGGGATCATTAAGCAAGGCTCTTGCAATCGCAACTGCCTGCCTTTGCCCACCCGATAATTCGCTGCCTTTTTCACCCACTTGTCTATCGAGCCCTTGGGGGTGCTGATTGGTAAAACTGCCGATCCCTGCAATATTACAGGCGCGTATTAATTCTTTATCATCGACAAAAGGCGATCCAATGGTGATATTGTCACGAATTGTGCCATAAAATAAACTAACATCTTGTGGAACATATGCAATTTGTTGGCGTAAATCAGCAGGGTTAATTTGGATATAGTCTGTGCCATCAATTAGAATGCTTCCTGCTGTTGGGGTATACAGTTTTAAAATAAGTTTAGCGATGGTCGATTTACCAGAGCCAACACGGCCAATGATTGCAACCTTTTCCCCAGCATGGACACCAAATGTAATATCGTGCAAGACCGGATTTTCATCTTCTTTAAAACTAAAATTGACTTTTTTAAAAGAAATATTCCCGGTTAGGTTTGGGCGGTGGAGGTATTGACTATTATTATCGTAATCTGTGGATAAATTCATGACTTTATCAAGTGAGTTTAATGCGTTCACAGATTGGAAATAACGCATTATGACGGAAGCAACTTGCGCCATGGGTGCAAGCGCTCGACCTGTTAAAATAGTGCAGGCGATCAGCGCTCCCATCGTTAATTCGTTCCAACCAATTTTATACACACCAGCGATTACCATCGCAACAGTGGCAGCCTGCTGTGAAAAAGTTGTGAGATTTATACTGATATTTGACCAAAATCGTAGTTTTAGGTTATTAGCAGAGGCTTCTTTAATGATTTGCTCGTAACGAGATTGTAAACTAGATTCTGCTGAACTGGTTTTGACGGATTCAGCATTGTAAATCGATTCAAATAGAATCGCTTGCTTTTCCGCGGCAAATTTATAACTCATTTTAGTCAATTTTATTAAAGGCCATTGTAAAACAATCCCGACAAAAAATACAAAAGGAATGACAATAGTGGGTACCAGGAATAAATTACCTCCGATGAGGTAAATAATAAAAATAAATAGGATCGAAAAGGGCAGATCAATGAGAATTGTAATTGTGCTTGAGGCGATAAAATCCCGAAAGGTTTCAAATGACTGAATCGTATTTGCAAAGGACCCAACCGATTTTGGCCTTTCCATCATACTAATACCCATCATGTGTTCGAAGATATTGGATGATAGGTCGATATCACTTCGTTTAGCAGCTTTGTCAAGAAAGTAGGCACGCAATGATTTCATGGCAAAATCAAAACAAAAGATGATGATAACGCCGCTCGCTAACACCCACATTGTTTCGATAGCTTGATTTGGCACAACACGGTCATAGACATTCATTGTAAATAATGGAACAACGAGGGCAAACAAGTTAATAAGCAAAGAAGCAACAATAACTTCATAATATGTTGGCAGGGAACGTTTCATGACAGACCAGAACCAGTTCTTTTTTTCCTGTTTCAAGGTTTGGCTGGATCTTTCAGAGAATTGATATTCGGGTTCAAACTCAATTAAATTCCCTTGATAACGCTGCTTAATGTCATCCAAGCTGATATAAGGTTGTTGCTCATCTGGTTTGATTACCTGTTGTATGCCTTTTTCATCAGCAAACATCAAGCAAACTTCATTGTCATCTAAGAGAAGTATTGCTGGTAATTGGTTGTTGTTAATTTCCTCGAGCGGCAAACTGATTTCTTTGCAATTTAAATGAGCTCGTTTAGCGGCTCTTGGTAAGGTTTCAATGGATAGTTTATTATTAATCAACGGTAAACGAGCGGTTAACGTTTTACCCGTTTGAGGGTTTTGATAGTAGCGACTTAAAAGCACTAAGCAAGCCAGCATCGGATCATGCAGCGGTAATTGACTGAAGTTAATGGTATGCCATATTTTTGCATGGGAACTGTTCATGTTAAATTATGTTCTTATTGTATTCATTAAATATTATAGTCGTGAAATCAATGATTTGCATTGATGAAATACACTTGATACTAAGATATGCTAAGCTAACAATACAGTAAAGGGATTATTTGACAGATATGATGAGATGGATCGTTTTAGTATTGCTTAGTTTAAACCAAGCTGCCGTATTGGCTAAAGAGTTATCTGAAGCGGCAATATTGACCCAGCAAACGGATCAACAAATTTGCATTGATCAACGTTTACCGGAGTGTGAGCAGAAATGTTCTTCAGAGTTTAGCAATAGCATTCATTGTCAAGGTCTTTGCAAATTCAATATAAGTAATGAATGTCGTGATGCAGGTGAATAGCGATTGCTTATTTCTTTTGTGTTTGTTGGTTTTCTAAATTTTCATTTCCAACGTCATCATCATAGTTATGCTTTTCTTCCACAGTCGAAGGGGGCATATTATCTTTAGTCATTTCTGGCTGTTTCGCAGGAGTCATTTCATGGTGATGAAATAGACTATGATGCTTATGAGGTGTTTTTTCATCTCTTTTCTCGGTTTTTGGACTTTGGGCTGCAGGCGTAGGGGAGGTATCAGCGGTTTTGGGTAGGGGTGTTGCCTGGGTCTGAATGGTATTTGAGGAATCAGAAAGGTCTTTTGATTTAGTACGCTCTTGGATAGTGCTTGCAATAGTAGTCGCTGCTGCTAGGTTATTACTTGCAGATGGCTGAAATTTGTTAGAAGCACTATGTGATTTAGAAGTTCCATCTTTTTGCTTGGGTGATACATCGGAAGGACTTGTATATTGATCAATTGTTCGACTCAAAGCAGGTTTGAACACGGTATCAAAAAGCTTGTCTAAAGCAAGTGAGATGATAACGGAATCAAGTATTGAGCCGACAATCTGGATGCTCGTTGTAAACAGTGCTGTTGATGCAGCCGATATTGCAGGACCTGATAGATAGCTACCTAATAAAGCACCTGGGATATAGCTCAAATACATTGCAATTAATGAAACGATGAAGCCGGTTGTGAATTCTCTAAAGGCAGTTATCACAAGATTTTTTGCTAACGTAGCCAAACTTTCGCGCTCTTGTTTTAGACTGATGGTAAAGAAAAATGGAAATTTGCGACTAAAGTGAAATCTGACATCGAAGAAATGGTTAACTAAAACACGTGCAAGATTGTAAATTGTCGTTGCGGTAGCAATAACGGTTGCCATGATTAATGGCATAATCAAGTACGTGAATAAAGGTCCACCAAAGGGCAACCCAACAATACTTAATATATGGACCGAAATAGGGGCTAATATCGATGCGCTACTGAGTAGCATGAAGATCCCTGTCGCTAATATCATTTCGCCTGCAGCAGCGAGAGAATAACCCAGGAGGTGTTCAAGCTCTCTTTTATTTGGCCATCGACCCATGGTGGCACGATAGCGTATAAGATGAAGCAAGAAATATACACCGGAAAAGACGAGCGGCATCGCCAACAGATTAATGAGTGGCAACAATGCTGCTGTGATAAATAACGCTAATACTTTTGCCATATTGCTAGCAAAGGCTGAGGCAATTTTTATACCTAGCCTATCGGTTATCTCTGGATTGAGGAGTGGATTAAGGCCCTCTGTTAGCAGTGCATATTTTTGACGTTCAATTGCAAAGAGTTGTTCTGTTATTTCATCTTCATTTTTCTTTTTATTGGCTTCTGATAGGTTTTTCGCTTTCTCAGCATTGACTACCTGTAAATCATTATTCGTTTTGACAATATATATCAGCTTGTTATCATCTGTTTCAGGGAAGTTCGCCAAAGGTTGGCCCAGGGCATCTAAAACCGCCTCTTTATTGGCTGTTTTATAATTAAGTTTAACAATGAGATCGGTGAAAAACATTATTTAACTCCCAAAAACCCCATAGGGTTGCATGCCAAGCCTGAATAGTTTGTTGAAACGTATTCCATATGTTTCATTTAATTCAATTATAATTCATATTTCTTAACATTTTATGAAGCTATGTCAGTGATAGACTGTTAAGCTTTGGCGTGACGAAAAGGTTGCAGTGCAACTTTGATCTTTTTGTAGAGTAATGTGACCCACTTGGGTTTGCCGATAAGATGGGTAGCCGCAGGTGCAACCCGCATATCATTTGGGGCGATAATTAACGTACTATTTTCTAAGCCGACTCGATTAACAATTAGAAATATTTGATCGATGGCTCTATCGCCAACTGCTAAACACCCGACAGAGACATTTTTACCATGTAGAAAAATATTGCCACCCAAGTGGCGTCTTCTTTCTAGACGAGCAATACTGCGGTCAAAACTGTTTGGGTAGTCAATTTGGATTGATAAGTGAAATTTTGAAAAAGGATTTAACATTGTTAAATTATAAATTCCTTCAGGGATTTGTTTATCATGTTCTTTTAATTTCGGGCCAAGGGCACCGCTAAATGCCGTTAGTTTATAATTTTTAATCCATCGCCATTGATTATCTTGCTTTGCCCAAAGTTCCATCTTTTTTTCTTTCTTAAACGCAAGAAATGTAATTTCTTTTGGAGGGTAAGAAACATGGGCTCGCAGAAATGCGTTTTGTAGCGATGGTTCCGTGCGCAAACCATATTTTTCTATGGCTATATTGACTGCTTTATGCCAATTAATTTTTGGGGCCATTGACCAAGTGAGAGAAGGGGAAATACACAAAGTGAGTAAGATATATATAATTCGCATTACGTTTACTATATGAGAAGACAATTAAGAGCTTATCAATTTTTTATTTATTGGGCAATAAATATCTTATTGATATAATAATCAACTGCTTAATAAATAATACAAATGACTTACATACAGAACAGCCTGTATAAAAATAGTTGTTTGCCTATTGTGAAATTAGAAGTCCGTCGTTGGGCATGTTCACTAAAATGGGGGGGGATTGTTTCATCAAAGTAAAGGGCTTCAATTTAAAGAGGCCATTGAGATCATGCCTGACTATCGCAATCGGGGACAGTTGGCTAATATGGTGCTGCTTTTGCTCAAGGTAGGACTGATGAACACTGCCGAAATAAATCGTTGTTTTATCATGTTTTAATTCGATGGGTGAGAGCCATAGCCGAATGACTAAAAAGTCGCCTTGAACTTGTTTTACCATGACTAATTTTGAAGATTTCGCCTTATATAGCTGCGGTAAAAAGGGTAGCTTCCTGTACCACGAATCATTGGCTTTTAATCGACCTAAAAAGGCTTGAAAAATATGATCATCCACTGCTTGCCATCCTTGTGACTGAAGGGCCAATCTAAATACTTCTAAATCACCGGCGAATTGAATATTCATATAACTAACGGGCGTACCCCATCGATTTCGACGGATTTGTGGTGGTGTAAAACCTTGTTGATTCCACCACTGATTCTTTGTTATTAAACTAATTTTTTGCTTGAATGGGTGTGTTTCTTTTAGTTGAGGGAATTCTAGAAATGAAAAGGCTATTGCGAATGAGATAATAATTAACGCATAAAAGCTAACCCAAGGTTTAATATCCGTGTTTAAGGGAAGATGTTTTCGCCGATAAAATAGCCATAATATGGTCGCTACTAGTAAGCCATTGAGGCTAGCTATTAAGATGTCAGTGAAACTCAACTGGGCAAAATATAAATGCGTTAACGCACTAAATCCAACAAACACAATAAATAAAACAGTCGTAAGGCCAGCATGCATTTGTTTATAACCATAATTGGTAAACAATAACACGGAAGAACATAAGGATGTTATCCAGCTTTGCTGCAAGCAAGTACTTAAATGAAAGACAGGGTATAACAGCGGTTGAGAAATATTCTGGCAACCACATAAATTAATCAGCAAGGTTAAAATTGGTATAAAAAACCAATATCTTAGCGTTCGCCATTGCTTATGTAATAAAAAACCTGTCGCCAAAATCAGATAAAAATATACTGTGATATAAAAAGATGTTAATAACGCAGTAATGATCAGGAAGGTGTCAAAATAACTGTTTTTAATACTACTGAAGAAATAATAAATCCCTTGGTCTAACCCGTTAAGCATAGGGGAGGATTGAAATAAGTTAATGAAAAATAACGAGATTAAAATGATTAAGATGCTTAGCAGTAAAAAACAGGTAGGAGCATGGTCTTTTTCAGCAGGGGGAGTAATCCATAAAAAAATAGATTGCACACGCCGATGGCGCTTGGCAAAAATCCAAAAACGATGAAAGCTATGAGAAAGCCAAATTTTACTGTGAATTAGTAACCACTTTAAACCGATTCCTGCTATCCAAATTGCAAATAGCGCTAAAAGCACACCAACAAATAACTTGGTGGCACTCTCATTTGAAAGTTCAGAACTTGCAGCGCCAATTAATACTCCTGGGATAACATATAATATTGACCATCCAATAGCTGACAACACATTTGCTGTTAAAAAACGAGATTGTTGCATTTTCATCATACCGGCTATTATCGGTATGAGCGAACGTAAAGGACCAATAAACCGTCCGATGAGAACACTTTTTCCACCATGTTTGGTGAAGTAGTCCTTTCCATACGCTAACCACTTAGGGTATTTGCTAAAGGGCCAGACATACGCTAGTCGGTCACTGTAATAATACCCTAAAAAATAGCTTGCACTATCACCACAAGTTGCTCCAAGAATTGCTGCTAGTATGGTTAAATCAATTCTCATAACGCCCGAGCCAGCTAAAATCCCAATGGCTGTCATAGTAACTGATCCCGGAACAATGCTCCCAACAATCGCCAACGATTCTGAAAATGATATAAGAAAGGTAATGATTAATGCCCAGTGAGGGTTGTCTGCTAACCAGACTGTAATCGGCTGAATATAGTCAGTGAATAGATGCATGGTTAATTCCCAAAAATACTTGAGAGGACATTCTCATAATCTTGGGTAATTTTTAAAAAAGACACATCATCAACGTAATCTTTAACCTGAACCATTTTCATTTTGGCATAGCCGCAAGGATTAATGCCGTCAAATGGCTTCAAATCCATATCAATGTTCAAGGCAATCCCATGATAAGTTCTTCCCTTTTTTACGCGCAAACCAATGGAAGCAATCTTAGCCTCATCGACATAAACCCCGGGTGCGCCACATTGAATTTGTGCCTTAATTTTGTAGAGGCTTAGCAGTTCAATTAATGATTTTTCTAATAAGCCAACGAGGGTCCGTATGCCCAGATTCATCCTTTGTATATCAAGCATGAAATAGACAACTAGCTGGCCAGGGCCATGATAAGTGACTTGCCCACCACGGTCTGTTTGAATGATGGGGATTGACCTGGGGTTTAATATGTGTTCGGCTTTACCTGCTTGACCTTGCGTGTAGACCGGCGGATGTTGTAAAAACCATAGCTCATCGTTTGATTTTTCATCTCGCTCACTTGTATAGCTTTTCATCTTCTGCCAAGTACTTTCGTAGTCAACAAGTCCAAGGTGCTTATGAATCAGGGCCATCATATTACCATTTTAACCTGTGGATGGGCGGTTAATGCATTGTAGATTTTATCCAAATTCGACTTTGAAGTCACATGGAAGGCAATCGTGATGGAGATGTAACGATGGTTTGTGCTTGGCTGATAAGTAAATGTTGGTTTATCGCCTTGCTCACAATGGTCATGTGACAACTGTCGAATTTCTTCGATGTATTGATGATCATTGGGGCCAAAGACCTTAATTTTAAAGTCAGTAGGAAAATCCATCATGGTATGTTTATTAGCCATTCGATTAATATTTTCCAATATAGTTTAAGCTTTCCCAAACCAATTATTCCAAGTTAATTTAAAACCATCCTTAAATCTAACAAAAAAACCACCTTTTTGCACATCATGCAAGGCATAGAGTGGTTTTTGTACAACAGGTTTGCCTTCTAATTCGATAATAAGCTCCCCAATTTGTTGCCCTTGTTTGATAGGCGCTACTAATGAGCTTGGAATATTGGTTGATACTTTCAGTTTATCATAGGTGCCAGTTGGTATAGTGATATATTGGTCACTTTTAAGGCCGACGTTGACTTGATTGAGTTGCCCTTTGTATAAAGGAAGACTGGTAATGGTTTCCTTGGCTTTAAATAGTTGATGGGTTGTAAAGAATCGGAAACCATAGTTAAGCAACCGCTCACTATCATCGGCACGTGCCGCTTCTGAAGGTGAACCGAGCACTACGGCTATGAGACGCATGTTATCTTTTTTAGCAGAGGACACGAGGCAGTAACCCGCATCATTGGTATGGCCTGTTTTCATACCATCAACGTGACTATCTCGCCATAACAGCCGATTTCTATTGGGTTGTCTAATGCCGTTGTAAGTAAACCATTTCTGTTTATACCAATGGTAGTATTGAGGAAATGATTGGATCAACGCACGACTAAGTATCGCTAGATCCATGGATGTGGTGTATAATTCGGCGTTGGGGAGGCCGGTGCTATCCGTGAAATGGCTGTTTTTCATTCCAATCGATTGAGCCTGTTGATTCATGATTGCCGTAAAACCCTCTTCTGAACCCCCAATATATTCAGCCATGGCCACACAAGCATCGTTCCCAGAATCGACGATAATGCCTTTTAAAAGATTTTCAACGCTCACTTGCTGACCTTCTTTAATAAACATGCGAGAACCACCTGTTTTCCAGGCTTTTACACTCACAGGGACATTATCTTCTAGTCTAAGTTGACCACTGCTAAGTGAATTGGATATCACATAGAGCGTCATTAATTTTGTCAAACTAGCAGGTGGCAACTTTTGCTCACTGTTTTTTTCCGCGATGACCTTGCCACTATCAACATCAATCAAAATATAGGATTTTGCATTAATCGTTGGGGCTGTGGGGATAGTTAATGGTCCTTCGGTAGGACGAGGCGGCTGTTTTGGCAGGGTTGTGGCTTGGCCATAAGACACAATGAAACAGAAAATTGTAACCGCAACATATTTATAAGGAAAATATAGCCTAAGCATAATACATCAATCCAGTCTTTAAAATCGTTATAATAACATATTGGCTGTATTGGTAAACGGTGATGAAAAAATATTTCGCTAGAATTCTTCGTCATCATCAACACTAAAAGAAGATCCACACCCACAGGTGGTTTTTGCATTGGGATTTCGTATCACAAATTGCTCGCCTTGAATGCCTTGAACGTAATCAATCTCAGCTCCTTGCAGAAATTGATAGCTCATTGAATCGACAACCAGATTAACACTACTATCACCAAACGAACATTGCTGTTTGACAATGATATCATCAGTATTCGTTTTGTTATCAAAAGCAAAGCCGTATTGAAACCCTGAGCACCCACCACCTGTGATGTAAACACGTAGGCTCAAAGAAGGATCATTTTCCTCTTCTAGGAGAGAAAAGACTTTATCCGCGGCACGCACAGTGAAAATGATATCTTGTAGTTTATCATCGGCTTGATTGCCTACGACAGTACTCATAAACAGCTCCAAAAATTAATGCTCTCTACTTATTATTTTATAACTTCTTCAATCTCGGCGCCACCAATGCAGACATTTTGTTGGTAAAACACAATATATTGTCCGGGAGAAACGGCACGTTGAGGTTCTGTGAACATCACCACATGGCTGCCTTTTGCATCCGGTGGTGATAATAAACAACCTTGCTCTGGTTGACGATGGCGGATTCGACTATAACATGTCAAGGGCAAATTTGCGCTTTGGTTGTCTAGCCAGTTAATACCTTGACAGATCAATCCTTGGCTATAAAGAAGCGGATGATGGGTCCCTTGTGCAACAACGAGCTGATTCGTATTAATCTTTTTTTCGACTACATACCAAGGTTTTTCTTCCGCATTTTTTTGCCCACCAATATTTAAACCCTGACGTTGTCCAATTGTATAGTACATCAACCCATCATGCTTACCGATAGACTTCCCAAATGTATCAATAATTTCGCCTGGCTTGGCTAATAGATATTCCTTTAGAAAAGAGCGGAACCGCTTTTCCCCGATAAAGCATATTCCAGTAGAGTCCTTTTTATCATGGGTGATAAGATGTTGATCCTTAGCAATTTGGCGAACTTCTGATTTAAGATAATCGCCGATAGGAAATAAGACTTGCGAGAGGATATTTGGATTAATCGCATGCAAAAAATACGTTTGATCTTTTTCTCTATCTTTTGCTTTGATTAATTTAAATTGCCCATCAATTTGCTTAGTTCGGGCATAATGACCTGTGGCGATAAAGTCTGCCCCCAGTTGAAGTGCATATTGAAAGAACAATTTGAATTTGATTTCTTTGTTGCATAGAATATCAGGATTCGGTGTGCGTCCTTTTTGGTAAGCCTCTAAAAAATAGGTAAAAACATTATTCCAATAGTCTTCAGCAAAGTTGACCGTGTGTAAGGGTATATTGAGTTGTTGGCAAACTGCTTGGGCATCTGCAAGATCCAAAGCTGCGCTGCAATGGGCATCCTTATCATCTTGCTCCCAGTTTTTCATAAATAATCCTTCTACTTCATATCCTTGCTGCTTTAACAGCCAGGCACAAACGGAAGAATCGACACCACCGGAAATCCCAACAATTACTTTGTTCATGTAGTATGTGTTATTTAGTTCACAAAAAGGCTATTATATAATAATTTTAAGCAATCTTCAGTATATTGTGAGACTAATATGCGATTACATTTGTCATACCCCCCTTCGGATACAATAATGATCAGTCCGGAACAAGAAAGATTACCATCACACGTCATTACAATAACCCCCGTTCAAATAGTTTATAATTTGCAGCAGTATGGTGATTATTACGACCTCACCTTGAAGACGAGCTGTCAACTTACGTTGTGTTGCCAGCGTTGCATGGAATCGTTCGAGTATTCCTATCAAAATAGGACTCAGATAGGGTTGTGTGATAGTGATGAAGTAGCAGAGCGGATAATGGATCAATACGAGCCCGTTGTTTTAGAAATGGATGAAATCCCCTTTGAAACCATAATTATTGATGAGCTACATTTATATTTACCACTTTTCCATTCCGATGAAAAAAGGTGCCTTACCGTCATGAACGCCATATAGAATCACTTCGATTCAACAACCACAGTAACCGTCTCCCCATGTCTGGGGAGACGGTTACATAAAACAAGATAGACAGAAGTGCGTTGATTTTCTGTACGAGGTGCAAAAGTCATGGATTACCAGGTATTTTATTTGATCTTTAACAGAAAAAAATTTAACGAAAGACTTGGCAGCCAAAGAAAAAATAGGTAATATTGCTCCTTTATTGTGACAAATTGGTTAGGAGCAATACAATGGCTGTGCAACAGAACAAAAAATCACGCTCAAAACGTGATATGCGTCGATCACACGATGCTTTAAGAAAACCAACAACATCTGTCGATGCTGTTACTGGCGAAACTCATTTGCGTCATCATATGACACCTGATGGTTATTACCGTGGTAGACAAGTTGTAGACAGTGAAACCGTTTACGAAGAAGAGTAATAATATTGAACAACGTGACACTAGCTATTGATGCAATGGGTGGTGATTACGGGTTGCCCGTGGTCATACCTGCTTGCGCAAAAGCCCTGAAAAGGAATTCAGGATTAAAATTTCTGCTAGTTGGCGATGAAACGCTGGTATCAAAAGCGTTAATTAAGCATGGAATAGCTAATCATCCTCGAATAACAGTGATTCATGCTAGCGAAACCGTTGAAATGGATGAGCTTCCTTCGCATGCTATGCGTAATAAGCGTGATTCGTCTATGCGTGTCGCTGTAAACCTTGTCAAAAAAGGGATTGCAGATGCTTGCGTTAGTGCGGGTAATACAGGTGCACTAATGGCTATTTCCCGATTCGTTTTAAAAACCCTCCCGGGCATTGATCGCCCAGCCATCATGTCTGAAATGCCAACGATACATGGCACAACGCGTGTTATGGATCTTGGTGCAAACGTAGATTCATGTGCTGAACATCTCTTCCAATTTGCTGTCATGGGTTCTGCCTTAATTCGCGCAGTGGATAAAATTGAAAATCCCAAAATTGGTTTATTAAATATTGGCGTTGAAGAAATCAAAGGCAATGATCAGGTGAAACGGACGGCCAATATGTTAGCTGATTGCAGCTGTTTAAACTATGCAGGTTATTGCGAAGGAGATGATTTTTTCACGGGTGACTTTGACTTGATTGTCTGTGATGGATTTGTCGGTAATGTCGCATTAAAAGCGAGTGAAGGCTTAGCGCGTTTTATCCAACACCAATTAAAAGAAGCATTTAAATATTCTTGGTTTAGTCGGTTGAGTGGGGTGATTTCATTACCCGTGTTAAAGCGATTTAAAAAAAAGATGGATCCCTCTCATTATAATGGAGCGTGCTTGCTTGGACTAAATGGCCTTGTTGTTAAAAGTCATGGTGGTGCAAATGTCGTTGGCTTTGTCGCTGCAATTGAACAGGCAAATTTATTAGCCAAAAGGGATGTTGCCAATATAGTACGTGATAAAATAACCGAATTTGTAAATGAAGGGCTTATCCTATGATTTATGCGTCTATTCACAGTACGGGTGCCTACTTGCCCAATAAAAACCTGCATAATGATGACCTCCCAGCCAATTTAGAAACGAATGATGAATGGATTTATGCTCGAACGGGTATTCATAGTCGCTATATTGCCAATGAGAAAGAAACAACTGCGTATATGGCAGAGCAGGCAGCCCTTGATTGCATGAGGAATGGGAATATTTCACCCACTGATGTGGATATGATTATTGCAGCAACCTGTTCACCAAGCCACTTTTTCCCTTCGGCCGCCTGTTTTATTCAAAAAGCAATCGGAGCAAAAGATACGACGCCTGCGTTCGATTTGAATGCTGCCTGTAGTGGATTCGTGTATGCGCTAGATGTTGCTAGTCAATATATACAAAACGGAAAATATCGTTCGATTCTAGTGGTTGGTAGTGAAACCATGTCAAAAACTGTGAATTGGAATGATCGAAGTAGCTGTATATTATTTGGAGATGGAGCAGGTGCTGCACTCGTAACTGCTTCTGACTCACCCGGAATTATTGCCTCTCGCTTGCATGCGAAATTTGATCAGGATGGTCTATTAAATTATGACAACGCCACTCATCGGGACACCCGTTCTTCCATACATATGCAAGGTAATGAAGTTTTCAAATTAGCTGTTTTGCATATGGAGCAAGTGGTTGATCAAATCCTAGCAGACGCAAACATGGAACAATCGCAGGTAGATTGGTTAATTCCTCATCAGGCAAATAAGCGAATCATTATGGCCATTGCAAAACGTCTAAATTTACCGATGTCGCAGGTAATTTTAACCATTGAGACTCAGGGAAACACGTCGGCAGCTTCGATTCCCCTCACGTTACATCATGCTGTTAAAAACCAACAAGTGAAGCGGGGTGACACCATGTTACTTGAATCATTTGGTGGTGGCATGACTTGGGGCGCGATGCTTATCAAATATTGAGGTCATCAAATGAATACAGCATTTATTTTTCCTGGACAAGGCTCCCAGTCAGTTGGCATGTTAAATCAACTTTATGATTGTTTTCCTCAATATTGCACGCAGTACTTTGAGTTGATATCGCAACACGCGGGGTTTAATGTTTGGGATTTAGTCCATAATGGACCAAACGATAAACTTAACCAGACTGAATACACTCAGGTCGCGATGTTAGCTTCGGATGTATTAATCTACCAATTATTCAGGCAAGCTTTTCCTGAGACCATCCCTCAGGTGATGGCGGGACACAGTTTGGGTGAATATGCCGCGTTAGTTTGTGCTGGCGCGATGACAATTGAACAAGGTATAAAAATTGTTCGACGACGCGGCCAGCTGATGCAAGAAGCCGTGCCATTGGGTGAAGGCGCAATGGCAGCAATCGTTGGTTTAGAAAATGCGACGGTATCATCCCTATGTGATATGGCAAGTGATGAAGCATTTAAGGTTAGCCCTGCTAATTTTAATGCTCCTGGTCAAGTTGTTGTTGCTGGTCATACCGCTGCAGTTGAAAAAGCAATTACTTTAGCTGAAAAACAAAATGCGCGTCTGGCTAAAATGATACCTGTCAGTGTGCCGTGCCATTGTGATTTATTAACAGACGTGGCTTCGGAATTTGAAACATACCTTTCACAGTTTACGTTTCTTTCGCCTAAAACACCGGTAGTAGCCAATGTGAATGCCAAGCCTTATACTTCTGCAGAAGAGATACGACCCTGGTTGACAAAGCAGTTATACTCTCCTGTGTTATGGGTAGAAAGTATCGATAATATGGTGAGAACTTATTCGTTAAATGAAGCATTGGAAGTAGGGCCTGGCAACGTTTTATCTGGATTGGTCAAACGAATTGATCGTTCCTTAAAACCAATATCAGCCTTATCACAATTGTTAACAAGCCAAGTATTAACTAATCAGTAAATGGGATATTTATGTCAGACATAAAAACTGCTCTTGTAACGGGTGCTTCCCGAGGTATCGGACATAGCATAGCCAAAAAATTGGCATCAGAGGGGTATCATGTGATTGGTACTGCAACGACATCAGCAGGTGCCGCTTCAATTCAAGATGCATTAGCATCTTATCCAATACCAGGTGAAGGAAAAGTATTGGATGTGAGTCAAGCCGATCAGATTGAGACATTACTTGCAGAGATTTCTGAAAAAGGACAGAGTCCTTTAATTTTGGTTAATAATGCCGGGATTACGAAAGATAATTTAGTGTTGCGCATGGATGATGATGAATGGCAATCGGTAATTGATACAAACTTGACCGCCATTTTTAAATTAACAAAAGCGTGTTTACGAAGTATGTTTCGCGCTCGATGGGGGCGAATCATTAACATCAGCTCCGTAGTTGGGTTTACCGGAAATAGTGGTCAAGCAAATTATACAGCAGCTAAAGCGGGTTTAGTTGGCTTTTCCAAATCATTAGCTGCTGAAATTGCAAGCAGAAATATTACCGTGAATCTGGTAGCGCCGGGATTTATTGAAACGGACATGACCGATGCTTTACCCCAAATGATTAAAGATGAGTTGTTAAAAAAAATACCGATGAAGCGAATGGGGCAACCTGACGATATTGCTGAGGCTGTGAACTTTTTGGCCTCAGAAAAAGCAAACTATATAACAGGTGAAACAATTCATGTAAATGGTGGCTTATTTATGCATTAAAAAGCTTGCGTTATCAAATTAATTTTATAAACTTAACTGAGTTATATTTTTTGATAACAACGAATTAATAAGAAGTTTGGATTATTTTAAATGCATTTATTGTTTACTTAATACTAATAAGAGGATTAAAAAATTATGAGTACTGTTGCTGAACGTGTTAGAAAAGTTGTAACTGAGCAATTGGGTATTTCTGATGAAGAGTTGAAAAATGATGCATCATTTGTTGATGATTTAGGTGCCGATTCATTGGATACCGTTGAACTTGTGTTAGCGCTTGAAGATGAATTTGATACAGATATTCCTGATGAAAAGGCTGAAAAAATCACCACCGTTCAGGAAGCAATTGACTATGTTGAATCCAATATTGGTAATGAAGACGCTTAAACTGAACCAGCCAAAGGTGAGGATACGCTTTGGCAGGCGGCTTTAATCTGACGGGAGTCCTCGGTGGTATTTTAACACCGGGGACTTTGTTTATTATGGTGTATCTGGGGGCATCCCTTGCAATTCTGAGTCGCATTAAGCTAACTCTTAATCAGGACGTGTTCGATAAATGGAATAATAAGCAACCATACAAAGTAATTAGGATCTTAGGTGGCATCAATATTTATACAATACAATGATAAAGTTGCATATCAATACTTATTTTCAGTATCCTATTTGAAATGTTAAGGGTACTTTTTTTGGGAGAATTGCTTTGGCTAAAAAGAGAGTAGTAATAACTGGAATGGGGTTAGTGACTCCCCTAGGCAATAGTGTTGAAACGAATTGGCAATCCATTCTTGCTGGAAAAAGCGGTGTAGCATTAGTTGATTCCTTCGATACAACAGAATTTTCCACTAAAATTTGGGCTAAGGTTAAAAACACAAATTTTGATGACGATATTCCTTTCAAAGAACGAAAGAAAATGGATATGTTCACGCAATATGCTATGGTTGCAGCCAACGAAGCGATAGCTCAAGCAAACATATCGCATGAAACAGTCGACCTTGAACGAGCGGGTGTTGCTGTCGGAGCAGGCATCGGTGGAATCAAAACAATTACTGACAATAATGAAAGATTGATTGAATCCGGTCCTAAAAAAGTATCTCCGTACTTCATCCCCGCCGGAATTATCAATATGGCTGCCGGACAGATTTCCATTCGCCATGCTCTAAAAGGTCCTAATATTTCGATCGTCACGGCTTGCACAACGGGTACACATAATATTGGTATAGCGGCACGTTTAATTGCTTATGGCGATGCTGATGTCATGGTGGCAGGTGGAACCGAAATGACTTCAACACCTCTATGTTTAGCGGGTTTTGCAGCCGTAAGAGCTTTGTCGAAGCGCAATGATGAACCGGAAAAAGCCTCTCGTCCTTGGGATAAAGATAGAGATGGATTTGTGATGGGCGAAGGTGCTGGTATTGTCGTGCTGGAATCTTATGAACACGCCCGCGCTCGCGGTGCAACCATTTTCGCAGAAGTAAGTGGTTTTGGCATGTCAGGTGACGCTTATCATATTACTGCACCTGATGAAGATGCGGACGGTGCGAGTCGTGGTATGTTAGCGGCAATTAAGGATGCGGGGATTGAACCTAATTTAATTGATTATATTAATGCTCATGGCACATCAACCTCCTTAAATGATATCAATGAAACTAAAGCAATTAAACGAATCTTTGGCTCCCATGCCTATGAGTTAACAGTCAGTTCGACTAAGTCAATGACTGGGCATTTATTGGGTGCAGCGGGCGCTGTTGAAGCGATTTATTCTGTGTTATCAATACGCGATCAAATTGCCCCCCCGACGATTAATCTGGATAATCCAGACGAAGGCTGTGACCTCGATTATGCTGCGCATAAAGCCAAGCCAAGACGTATTAATTTTGTGCTCAGTAATTCATTAGGTTTCGGTGGTACTAATGGTACGTTAATATTCCAAAAGGTATAATTGGGACATGGCTATTCGATGGGTTGTTGCACTTGGTATAATTATTTTGATAGGTATTGGGACATGGGGGGGTCGACATATCTATCAATTTTATCAACCCAATCCCGATGGCCATTTGCATAGCGATTATATTACGATAGAAAAAAACACCACGTTAAATCAAGTCTGCCAACAATTATTCCAAAAAGGGGTGATAAAACAACCCAAGCTATTATCATTTTGGTTGCGGATTCTCGGCATGGATAAAATTCAAGCTGGCGTATACCAATTTGTCGGAAAAAATGCGGTTATACAGTTTATGGACGATTTGAATAAGGGGCGCGTTGTCCAGCTTCCCTTTGTGATCATAGCTGGTAAAACTTGGTCATCGATTCAGACCCATCTTTTATCTATGCCTTGGCTTAAACATGATTTAAGTAGTGAAGTGATTGAAGAGATTAGCCCATCAAATACACTAGATGGCTTGTTATTGGCCGATACTTACTATTTTACTGCTGGCTCTAAAGCCTCTGACCTCATATTCAGAGCTAATCAACACCTTAAGACAGTCCTTAATAAATCGTGGCAATCCCGCGATGAGGGGTTGCCCTATAAGACCCCCTACGAAATGTTAATCGCTGCATCGATTATTGAAAAGGAAACGGCGATTGATGATGAAAGGCCAATTATTTCTCAGGTCATTGTCAATCGGTTGCAAAATCATATGCGTTTGCAAATGGATCCGACTGTCATTTATGCGCTTGGTACAGACTACCAAGGCGTTTTATCAAAAGATGATTTGCAAGTTAAATCTCCCTACAACACCTACCGATACAGCGGGTTGCCGCCGACACCGATTGCCATGGTTTCACAAGCATCAATCGAAGCCGCCGCACACCCCAGGACTGGAAACTATTTATATTTTGTTGCTTCAGGTGATGGTCACCATTTTTTCTCCAGCAATTACCAGCAGCATCGTCAAGCAGTTGACCGCTATATTCAAGGGAAATCATAATGTCAACACAAGGTCATTATATTGTAGTAGAAGGGTTAGAAGGGGCTGGAAAATCATCAGCGATAACGACTATTTGTTCGGTACTGCAGCAACATCAGATTGGTTATCACACTGCTCGTGAACCAGGGGGAACGCCAATTGCTGAAGCAATTAGGAGCATCATCAAAGGCAATATCGACCACGAAGTTTTGTCTGCTGAAACGGAACTGCTTTTAATGTATGCTGCAAGAAAACAATTATTGGAACATGTAATTAGTCCTAAATTGCGGGCGGGTACTTGGGTAGTTTCTGATCGCAATGAGTGGTCAAGCATTTCTTACCAAGGGTATGGTCGCGGGATGAGTTTGCAATTTATCAAACAATTGTCTGATTTTACAGTGGGTGATATAAAACCAGATTTGATCTTATATCTCGATGTTGAGCCAGAATTGGGGTTAATAAGAGCCGGTCAAAGAGGAACCTATGATCGTATTGAACAAGAATCGAAAGCGTTCTTTGAGCGTGTTCATAATGGATATAAGCAACTCATTGCCGACAGTGATCGTGCGCGAGTGATTTCTGCTAGTTTGCCAATCCAACAAGTTCAAAATGCGATTACCATGTATGTGACGGAATTAATAAAGCGAGTCGGTTAACCCATGGATATTGCCATACAAACACTGAAAAGCCATTTTCAAACATTGATACAGCAGCGTCGATTAAGCCATGCGCATTTGATTGAATGCCCACTCACAAAACCCATTGATGACGTGGTTCGCGGTTTTGTACCCCAATTGCTATGTAGTTCGATGTTAGATTGTGGGCAGTGTCAATCCTGTCTTTTGCTTAAGCAAAACGCGCACCCTGATTTAATCCAGTTGCCTAATGAGCAACAGACAGTCAAAGTGGCTGACATACGAGATTTATCTTCGTTTATTTATCAGGCACCAAATTTAGCAAACTACCGTGTTATCGTGATTGGTGCAGTAGACAAACTTAATCAGTCGGCGGCGAATGCACTGTTAAAAATGTTAGAAGAACCTCCAAAGCATGTGGTGTTTATTCTAACATGCCAAAATGTATCGCAAGTTCTAGCAACCGTTCGTAGTCGAACGGTCCAATGGAAGATACCTGTATCCATAATAAATCAAGATGATTTGGCTCATTTGTCAACGTGGCTTAATCAAGATGAAGGTAAGATGCAACTGCTCGATGCCAAATCGCGGTTAATTGACGAAATGAATGCTGTCTATGAGCTTAAAGAACATCCTTGTGATATCGCCCAAAATTGGCAGCAATATCCCATACAAGATTTACTATGGGTTTTATATATCCTACATGGTGTATCCCTGCGCAGTAATTATTCCAATGATATCCAGAAGGGATACTTTGGTAACAATACGATGATGCTTCAACAAGTCCAGCAAATACATGCTATGATAAAACTAATTAATAAAGGAATTGCTTTAAACCACATCCTCATGTGTGAAACACTTCTCATGGGTTGCAGAGGAATTGCTAAATGAGTGATGAAATTAAAGAAATAGAATGTATTTTTAAAACAGAAAATGCTTTATATATGGCATACATGCCATATGTAAGAGAAGGTGGTTTGTTTATTAGAATGTCCGAAGATTTGAAGGTTGGGACTGAAGTCATGTTAACCATTTTTTTACTTGACGAACCAGAACCCTATCAAATACGTGGGAAAGCAATATGGTATACCCCTAAAGGTGCGCAAGGAAATCGACCTGCAGGAATTGGATTTCAGTTCATGGGCGAAAATAGTCGTCCGTTATGTAATAAAATCGAAACATACCTTGCGGGTATGTTAAAATCAACACAATCCACCGATACCATTTAAAAAAATATGAAATATCTTTGAGCAGCAAGGGGCTTTATGTTTGTCGATTCTCATTGTCATCTAAATATGCTGGATTTAACATCGTTTAATAATGATTTAGATCAAGTTATTGCACAAGCGCTCGATAACCAGGTAAACCATCTGTTGTGCGTTTCTGTGGAAAAGAGTGATTTTTCTACCTTAGCTGAGATAGCAGATCGTTACCCGCAAGTCAGTTTTTCAACAGGGGTTCATCCCCATTCTGCTCATACTATCAACTACACATCCGACGATCTGCTCAATCAAGCGATTTCACATCCAAAATGTATTGCGCTTGGTGAAACAGGACTTGATTATTTCCGATTGCCGGAAGGGATTGTAACTCAAGCCATCCAATGTCAAATCGAATCCTTTCAAAAACATATCGATGTTTCCAGAAAATCAAATAAGCCATTAATTATTCATACCCGTGATGCAGGTGATGATACGATCGCACAATTAAAAGAGGGTGGTGCGGAAAAAGTTGGGGGTGTTATCCATTGCTTTACGGAAAGCTGGTCATTTGCAAAAAAAGCGCTGGATATTGGCTTTTATATTTCCTTTTCAGGGATTGTGACCTTTAAAAATGCCAAAGATCTCCAAGATATTGCAAAAAAAATTCCACTTGATCGACTATTAATTGAAACAGATTCGCCATATCTTGCCCCAACACCTTTCCGTGGAAAACAAAATCATCCGGCGCTTGTCAAATATGTCGGTCTTTTTATGGCAGAATTAAGAGGTGAGTCAATTGAGTTATTAGCTAGTCAAACAACCCAGAACTTCTTCGATTGTTTTAAAATTGAAAATGTCCCTAACCTTCCGGATAACAACAAGCGTTAGGGTAGATCGCTTCCTGGGCGATACAAACAAAATGCAGCTATCAAACATATTATCGATAAAACCATCAGGGCAATCGGTAATACCATAAAATGCAGGGCGACAAAACTACCGACCAAAGAAGCAATTAGCGATGAGATAGAACTACGGCAAGTGTTGATGATGCCCGTGATAGTGCCTGATAATTGTGGCATGCGATTGAGAGCAAGTGAGATTGCAGGCGGGTTTAGAAGTGAGCATCCGATGTTGATAATCAAAATAAACGATAAGGTTATTATCGATAAACCATTCAAAAAACTTGAGCCTAATAATAGAATTCCGCCTGTAGTCATCACGATACTGCCAAAACGAATGTTCCAAATAATGGAATAAATATTTCTCAATTTAATACCAAGCGAATTACCGACAATTATGGTTAAGCCGTTAAATGCAAAAAAGTAACCGAAATACTCAGGTTTGATACCTAGATCATCAATTAACAGGTAAGAAATATTAACCACGACAACCATGATACAAGAAAATGATGCCGACTGCATTAACATGCTATGTCTTACCAGTGGCAGTTTTAAGACGATGGCATACTTTTTAAAGGTGGATACAAAATTGATTGGATTTTTTTTTGTGCGAAAATTCGGTGATTCATGTATGACCTGGGTTCCTACAATATATAATATCAATGCAAAGAATATCATCAAGATAAAGGTCATTTGCCAATTGCTGTAAACAAAGACAAATCCACCAATGATTGGGCCAAGCATAGGGGATAAGGCTAATAACATGGCAATTTGTGATAATGTACGGGCTCTTTGTTTGCTATCGTGAATGTCGCGCGTGGATGAAAACGCCAGCACGTTGGCGCAACAAGCAAAAAATCCTTGCAGTGCTCGTCCTATGAGTAGCATGTAGATATTTTGTGATACGATGCACAAGATGGTGGAAAATATAAAACAAAACAAACTAATGGGTAGAATTTTACGTCTGCCATAATGATCGATCAATGGTCCCCATAATAGCTGTGCAAACCCATAAAAAAACAAATTTATACTTAAGGTTAGCTGGCCAAGTGATTGATTTGTGTTAAAATAATCCGTCATTGTTGGTAAGGCAGGTTGAAACAGATCAAAGGTCAAAAGCGGGAAGGACGCTAACATTCCGAGATAGATCAGTGGTGTTTTTGTACAATGCTGCATGGATAATCCTTTATCAATGACGAACAAGGGTGTTTCCTTAGCATTGTAAACTCAAGAATCGTATAAATGCCAGAAATGACCTCTAATATTTCTGTGAAATGCAAATGTTAGAAAGACATTCCAATTTATCACTTTTTCCGCTTCGTGATAAAATAAGGAGCATTTCTTAGGTATATACCCGTGTTCATTTGCATACATAAAATATTCCCAATAGCCTTTATGATTGGGGACATAATTATGATAGGATGTCGTTAAACGATATCAATTAACGATAAGTAATTAATTTGTGATAATTTGGGTGTGTTGAGACGATATGGCTTATTTCGCTGGCTTAATGTCTGGTACAAGTATGGATGGTATGGATGCTGTCATTATTGATGAGCATAATCGACTTATTAACGGACATACGTTCAATTACAAAGAGAAAACATACCAGTTACTGAGCCGAGTTGTTCAAAATAGACATGCTGACTTAGCAGATATTGGAACATTGCATCGTACAATAGCTATCGAATTTGCTGAGTCTTATAATCAACTTTTATCCATGAGCCAAATTCAAGCAAGCGATGTGGCTGCAATTGGGTTTCATGGACAAACTATCTCTCATCGGACCTTAGAAAAGCCTTTTTATACCTATCAATTAGGGTGTGCGAGCACGCTTGCTGCTGAAACATCAACCACAGTAGTCGCTGATTTTCGAAGCATGGACATTGCATTAGGTGGGCAGGGTGCGCCACTTGCGCCGCTATATCACGATTATTGTTTTGGAAGATTGCAAGATAGGGTGGCGATTGTCAATATCGGTGGTATTGCAAACCTGTCTATGTTCATTGATGAGCAATTGGTGGCAGGCTATGACATTGGTCCAGGCAATTGTTTGATGAACAGTTGGATCAAAGCTATTCAAAATGTTGAATTTGATAAGGATGGTGCATGGGCTGCCTGCGGTCATGTTAACCAAGGGTTATTAAAAAAACTTTTAAAAGATCATTATTTTCATTTATCGGGACCCAAAAGCGTTGATAGAGAATATTTTTCATTGGCTTGGTTAAAAAATCAATTGAAACCAGGCATACCATCTGAAGATGTGCAAGCAACATTGTTGGAGTTAACAGCAATGACCATTGCAAATCAAGTTCAGTTGTTCTCGCCGGTAAACCAATTGATATTGTGTGGTGGAGGGGTACATAATACCCAATTAAATCAACGTATTAGCTATTTATTACCTAACACAACGGTTAGTCCATCTTCTCAATTTGGTATCAATGAAAACTATTTAGAGGCGATGATGATGGCCTGGTTAGCGAAAGAGCGTCTAAATCAGCGTGCTTTTAATCTAGCGTCCATCACAGGTAATCCCTACCCAACCATGTTAGGGCATGTTTTTATCCATCCTGATAAAAGCGTCCAGTAAGTTAGGATGGTTTTGGTTAGTTATGTTGTTTAACTGATTTATTTGTAGGGGTTTGTTGACATCATGCTTTCAACCAAGGTATTAATAGCATTGGATCGAAAGGTATACATGTCAAGTTGGTAAAATGACCTGATACGTCATCAATAATAAATGGTTTGGCTTTTTATTACATATTCATATAATGAAGTGTGATAATGCGCCAGACTTATAGCATGCAATTACCTTTAGTTTAAAGGTTGGTTTCGTTAATCGCATAATTGATTTAAATGTATAATGAGCATTAACGCCAATTAATAACATCTTGGAGATGCGGGTATGTTGAATTTATGGCCATTGCTTTTGCCTGCAGCAGCATGGTCTGGCTGGGTTATTGGGATGAAGCGCGATAAATCTCGTCAACAAACAGTTTCCAATCGTTTATCCAAAGAATATGTTGTCGGTTTGAACTATTTATTAAATGAACAACCCGACGAAGCCGTTGATGTATTTATCCGTC
Source organism: Legionella sp. W05-934-2 (assembly GCF_964199965.1). Classification (NCBI taxonomy): domain Bacteria; kingdom Pseudomonadati; phylum Pseudomonadota; class Gammaproteobacteria; order Legionellales; family Legionellaceae; genus Legionella; species Legionella sp. W05-934-2. The sequence goes on from NZ_CAXMZT010000001.1 coordinate 87,756, forward strand.
TGTTAGAAGTTGACAGTGACACAGTCGAGACACATCTTGCCCTTGGTTCACTGTTTCGCCGCAGGGGAGAAGTTGATAGAGCCATCCGAATTCACCAAAACCTTATCGCACGCCCCCAATTGAGCTTAGAAGACAAAAAAGATGCTTTACTTGCGTTAGGTCAGGATTACATGAGTGCAGGGTTGTTTGATCGTGCTGAGCGAATTTTTCTTGAAGTGGTGGAGTTAGGTGGTAAAACGGAATATCGAAGCTTACTTGAATTGCTTGAGATATACCAGCAGGAAAAATCCTGGTATAAGGCACTTGAAATCGTCAAAAAACTATCCTATCGAAGTGGCGAGTCATTTAACCAACAAATGGCTCATTATTATTGTGAAATTGCCAGTGATCAAATTAAAGCTAATCAACTTGAATCTGCCAGCCAGGCCCTTAAACAAGCGTTAGCTGTTGATAAATTATCAGTCAGAGCAAGTTTATTACAAGCCGATATTAATCGTCGACAAGGGCAATACAAATTAGCCATACGTGCTTTGCGGAGAGTGGCTTGCCAAGATGCAAATTTTGTCAGTGAGACTGTCGAAACCTTGGTTGTGTGTTATCAAGCGATTAATGCGATGCCTGAATGTATCAATTATCTCAAACAACGGTTAGCCGAACAGCCTCGAGCATCCATGCTATTTGTTATTGCGGATTATATTGCTGAGCATGAAAGCAAGGATGCTGCTATTGATTTTGTTGCTTCTCAGTTACAACAATACCCTTCAATCAGAGGGATAAATCGACTCATTCATTGGCATCTTGATAATGCTCAAGGCAAAGTAAAAGAAAAGCTGCGAATGTTGTATGACATTACCAGTAAATTTCTCGAAAACAAGCCTATTTATCGTTGCAGTCATTGTGGTTTTGGTGGCAAACACTTGCATTGGTTATGTCCAAGTTGCAAGCAGTGGGGAAGCACTCGACCCGTTCAAGGGTTAGAGGGTGATTAGGGATAAGCTATTTATGAAAATAGAGAAACTGTGAAAAAGATAATTTTATTAATCGGGTTTTCGTTCATGTTAAATGGCTGTGTTCAACAACCACCGGATAACGTCAACAACGTATGCTCAATATTTCAGCAATACCCCGAGTGGTATGGGGATGCTCAACGCGTTCAAAGTCATTGGCAGATACCAATTCCTGTGCAAATGGCGATAATCCATCAAGAATCACGTTTTAATGGACGTGCAAAACCACCTAGAACCAAACTATTATGGGTTATTCCATGGAAGCGTCCATCCACCGCGTCCGGGTATACACAAGCGTTAAACATGACTTGGCAACAGTATAAAAATGAACGCGGTGGCGCGTTTGCATCTCGCGATGAATTTGGGAAAGCGGTTGATTTTATTGGTTGGTATGCTCATCGCGCGAGAAAACGAGCGGGCATATCGGCAGCAAATGCTTATGCATTGTATCTTGCCTATCATGAGGGAATAGGTGGGTATATGAGAAAAACCTATCTACAAAAGGAATGGCTAGTGAATGTAGCGCGAAAAGTCAAGCAGCGTGCTATTATTTATGAAAACCAGTTAGAACGATGTAAAAATTCATTGCCAGGGAAATCGTGGTATCAAATATGGTAGAATATAGCGGTGAAACATACGAGTAGTAACCCTATCGGTTACTTTAAAGCAAACAATATGGTGAACGCATGACAAAAAAAAGCAGGATTTTGTTATTAGGCCCCCCTGGTGCAGGCAAAGGAACACAAGCACAATACCTTATTCATGAGCTTGGTATTCCTCAAATATCCACCGGTGATATGCTACGAGCAGCAGTGCAAGCTAACTCGACTCTCGGAAAACAGGTTAAATCAATCATGGACTCAGGCAAACTTGTTTCCGATGATTTAATAATTGAATTAGTGAAGGATCGTTTAACCCAATCCGACTGCCAAAATGGCTATTTGTTTGACGGGTTCCCGCGAACAATACCCCAAGCTGAAGCAATGAAAGTGGGGAAAATTGGCTTGGATCATGTTATTAACCTAAACGTTCCAGATAGCTTGATCGTTGAAAGAATCACCGGGCGCCGTGTTCATCCTGCGTCGGGTAGAAGCTACCACGTCAGTTCAAACCCTCCTAAGAATGCGGGTGTTGATGATATCACTGGTGAGCCTTTAGTCCAACGAGAGGACGATACAGAAGCTGTTGTTGCAAAGCGATTGAGAGAATATCACGAAAAAACAAAACCATTAATCGCATTCTATCAACAAGCCGCCAAGAAGGGTGAGGTTTGTTTCCATGTGATTGATGGTGCCCAATCTGTTGAAAAAATTGCAAATGCCATCTTAGCTGCTATCGAAAAGACAAAGGTGATGCCATGTTAGTCGCTCATTTAAACGCTGAAAATCTGTCTAATTTTATAGACACGCACTCAATTGCCATCCTGGATTTCTGGGCAGAATGGTGTGCCCCTTGTCTTGCTTTTGCAAAAACGTTTGATAAAGTGGCACAGCAATATAGTGAAATAGGATTTGGAAAAGTTAATATTCAAACTCATCCGGAGTTATCTGAACTGTTTCAGATACGTTCGATTCCCCACTTGATCATTTTTAAAGAAGGCATTGCAATCTATTCGGATTCAGGGAGCTTGCCAGAATCAAACTTTATTGACTTAATTGAGCAAGCCATCTCTGCTGATGTGAGTAAAATTAAGAGCGAGAAGGGGGAATAGGTCTATTTGCCCCTTTAAAAGACGGACATATGATTAGATTTTTGCTATAATAACCCATTAAAATATTTATTACTCAATAACCGTGTTAATTTCCCCACTATCGATAGCCCCCATGATTGATTGGTCTAACACATACTTTCGCCAATTAATGCGAATTTTGTGTTCTGACGTGTTGTTATACACTGAAATGCAGACAACAGGGGCCATTGAGTATCAACCGGGTAAAAGTCTACAATATCATGACAGTGAGCATCCAATAGCCATACAACTCGGAGGGGCTGATAGTAAAGCGCTAGCAAAGTGTGCTATTAAAGCCGAACAGCTTGGTTATGATGAGATCAATCTCAATGTCGGTTGCCCAAGTGATAGAGTGTTATCTGGCCAATTTGGGGCCTGTTTGATGGCTAAACCCAGTATTGTTGCTGAAGCGATTAAGGCAATCAAAAAATCTGTTTCAATTCCAGTTACCGTAAAGACAAGAATAGGCATTGATCAGAATGATAGCTACGAATTTTTAAATGATTTCATTGTTGAGCAAATTGAAGCGGGGGTTGATAAAGTCATCGTCCATGCGCGAAAAGCATGGTTAAATGGATTAAGTCCTAAAGAAAACCGGACCATTCCACTCATCAACTATGATTACGTTTATCGCCTAAAACAGGACTATCCCCATCTACCAATTGTCATTAACGGAGATATAAAGACCATCGAGGCAATTTATCAACATTTACAACAGGTCGATGGTGTGATGTTGGGCCGTGTAGCTTGTGATAATCCTTATCTAATCCACCAATTCGGTCGACAGCTATTTTCACACCAGAAGCCTTTATCCCGGGTGGAAGCATTTATAAGGTATCTTCCTATCATCGAAGAAGGGATACGACAGGGCGTGCCATTATCGATTACTTTTAAGCCGATTATGAACCTATGTCATGGTATGCCGGGAGCTAAGTTATGGAAAAAACAGTTGACTCATCGGATTCAAACGAAAACAATGACAGGATTAGGTGAATTAGAACAGACAATCCTGCAATTAGAACAGCAAGATCATGGAAAAATGATTCAATATTTAGTACATTAATGCGTGTTAGTATCAACATTCTCAGAGGAAACTATAGGCTATGTTAAATACGATAATTAAAAAAATGTTTGGCAGCCGCAACGAGCGGACATTGCGACGTTTGGAAAAGAAGGTTGCTGCCATTAATGCCTATGAGAACGAATTTGAGAAACTAACGGATCAGCAGTTAGGCGCAAAAACAGACGAGTTCAAAAAGCGTTATAGCCAAGGTGAGCCATTAGAGAGCTTGTTAGAAGAGGCATTCGCTGTTGTCCGTGAAGCGTCAAAACGAACGTTGGGGCTCCGACATTTTGATGTTCAGTTGATTGGCGGCATGGTTTTGCATGAAGGCAATATTGCTGAAATGCGCACGGGGGAAGGAAAAACATTGGTAGGAACCTTACCGGCCTATTTAAATGCAATTAGCGGCCTTGGGGTGCATGTTGTAACCGTAAATGATTATTTGGCAAAGCGAGATAGCCAATGGATGAAGCCAATTTATGATTTGCTGCACTTAAGTGTTGGTGTTATTTATCCCGATATGCCACAGGAAGAAAAAAAAGCGGCTTACCAATGCGATATTGTCTATGGAACTAACAATGAGTTTGGTTTTGATTATCTCCGCGACAATATGGCTTTCGATGAAGAAGGCAAAGTACAAGGTCAGTTAAATTTTGCCATTGTTGATGAAGTTGACTCGATCTTGATTGATGAAGCGAGAACGCCATTAATTATTTCAGGGGCTTCTGAAGGCAGTTCTAAATTATACAAACAAATCAACCAAATCATCCCAAAACTGACTGAGCAAGTTGAGGGAGAGGGTGGTGAGGTTGCGAAAGAAGGCGATTTCACATTAGATCGCAAACAGAAACAAGCATATCTAACAGAATCTGGGCATGCGCATGTTGAAGAATTGCTTCAAGAAGGCGGCTTAATTGAAGCGGGAGACAGTCTCTATCATGCCGCAAATATTCAATTAATGCATCACATCAATGCAGGGTTAAGAGCAAACCACTTATTCATGAAGGATGTGGACTATATTGTCAGCAACGGTGAAGTGGTCATCGTTGATGAGCATACGGGACGCACTATGCCTGGTAGACGCTGGTCTGATGGATTGCATCAAGCGGTGGAGGCTAAAGAAAAAGTTGAAATTCAAAAAGAGAACCAAACATTAGCATCCATTACATTTCAAAACTTTTTCCGTTTATATAATACGCTTTCAGGCATGACAGGAACAGCGGATACAGAAGCTTATGAGTTCCAACAAATCTATCGCTTGGAAGTGGTTGTTATCCCAACTAATAGGCCAATGATCCGAAAAGATGAATCCGATTTAGTGTATTTAACACAGCAAGATAAATACGAAGCTATCATTGAAGATGTTCGTGATTGCGTCAAACGAAACCAGCCAGTTCTTGTTGGAACAGCGTCTATTGAAGCATCTGAATTATTGAGTCGTGTATTAACAAAAGAAAAGATTGCTCACCAGGTATTAAATGCTAAATTTCATGAAAAAGAGGCGCAGATTATTGCCGAAGCAGGGCGGCCTGGTGCTGTTACCATTGCCACCAATATGGCTGGTCGCGGAACGGACATTGTCTTAGGTGGTAATCTGGCTGCTGAGTTAGCAAAACTGCCGGAAGATGCTAAAGAGTCTGAACAAGAGGCAATTAGAAAGCAATGGCAAGTGAATCATGATAAAGTCATTGACGCTGGCGGGTTACGTATCATTGGATCCGAACGCCACGAGTCTCGGCGAATTGACAATCAGCTACGTGGTCGCGCTGGCCGGCAAGGTGATCCGGGTAGCAGTCGTTTTTACTTGTCGTTAGAAGACACCTTAATGCGAATTTTTACCTCAGAGCGTGTTGCTAATATGATGCGAAAATTGGGCATGAAACCTGGGGAGCCTATTACTCACCCGTTGGTGACACGAGCAATTGAAAATGCCCAGCGTAAATTGGAAGGATATAACTTTGATGTCCGGAAGCAGTTATTGGAATATGACAATGTAGCCAATGAACAACGCAAAGTGATTTATACGCAACGATCTTCGATTATGGCGCTCGATGATACACAGGAAGTGGTTGAATTAATGCGCAATGAAGTGGTAATCAATTTAGTTGATGCGCATTTGCCGCCTGAGTCGATGGAAGATCAATGGGATGTCGAAGGCCTTACCCAGATATTAATGGATCATTTCAATATCCATGTTGACATCGCTAAATTGACCGAAGAAAATCATCAAATCCAACCAGAAGATATTAAACAACACATTTTAACGAAATTCATCGAATCTTATCAGAAAAAAGAAGCGCTTGCTGGGCGTGAAATGATGACCCGACTTGAAAAATCAGTGTTATTACAAACCATTGATTATCAATGGCGCGAACATTTGGCGGTCATGGATCATCTTCGTCAAGGGATACATCTACGTGGTTATGCACAAAAGGATCCTAAACAAGAGTATAAGCGGGAGGCATTCACGTTATTCTCTGACATGTTAGATACCATCAAATATGATACGATACGTTTTCTTACATCCGTTGAGCTTGAAAGTCAGTCTGATGTTTCAGAGGTTGAATCCATGCGAGAAGCTGAACGGGTTGACAATATGCAGTTTATTCACAATCAATCAACGTCACTACAGGATGAGACGCAACCTACCTTAGCAGAGCAAACTTATCGTAGAGCTGAGCGAAAAGTCGGACGCAATGAATCCTGTCCCTGTGGTTCAGGGAAAAAGTATAAAAACTGCCATGGATCGTTAGTATAATGAAGATACATGTGGTTGTCGGAGTGATTGTTCAGTCGGGTAAAATATTAATATGTCAGCGACCTAAACACCGCGATCATGGCAACCAATGGGAATTTCCGGGGGGAAAAATTAAAGCGAATGAAAATCTCCTTGAGGCACTACATCGTGAATTAGAAGAAGAAATTGGCATTATCGTCTCAAAGGCATTCCATTTTTACTCAACTGAACACCATTATCCTGATAAATATGTTCGTCTGGAATGTTTCCTGGTGACCCAATTTCAGGGCATCCCCGAATGCAAAGAAGGTCAACCGAAAATCAGATGGTCTGAAATTGAACACCTGCCACAATATGATTTTCCAGAAGCAAATTATAAAATCATCGATCAATTGTTGCGACTAGTTTCCCCCATGCCTGACGATCCTATTGATGAAATAGTGATCTTCTAGAGGCCTATTACTAGCTTGTCCTTTTTTTATAAAGAATCGGGATCCCTTCCTGTACCTCTTCCCTTAAAATAATCATTTAGATGCATGATTGTGTCTGTTTGAGCTGTTAAGCCGATATCTGTTAGGCGTCTTAAAACATCTTCTGTCTTGGTTGCCCATTCGTGTTCGATGAGATAAGCAATTTCTCGTTCATAGAGATCATCACCAAAATGCTGCCCTAAATCACCTATTTGTTCACAATTGGATAATAATCTGTCGATAAGATTACCATACGTTGTGATATAGCGATTAAATAAGGTTGCACTTATCCAATGGTATTGCCTTTGTTTCGTTTGATAAAAGGATTGCCATTGATGGCTTGGAATGTTACCACCGGGAAGTGATACTTCATCAGTAATACATGAGCCCATATGTGGAAAATATTCTCTAATTTTTTCTAAGGCTTGATTGGATAATTGACGATAGGTCGTAATTTTCCCACCGTAAATTGATAAGACTGTCGCAGGGCTTTTAGTAAGATGGAGCTGATAGTCTCGACTCATTTTTTGGGCTTGCTCATGTTGATCGCCAATTAATGGTCGAATGCCACTCCAAGTACAAATAACATCGCTTTCATGGATGGGGCGTTTGAAATACTGTTGAGCAAGATCTAATAAATAATGGATCTCTTCAGGCTCAATATGGGGCGGTTTGGTGATATCATCAACAGGAACATCGGTTGTCCCTATCATGGAATATTGAAAATAGGGTGTTATAAAAATTATTCGTTTATCAGTACCTTGCAGCAGATAGGCATGGTTCCCCTCATATAACTGTTTAACGACGAGGTGAGATCCTTTAATCCAATTAATTGGAAGGGGGTCTGTGATGCCTAGCTGTTTATTAACGAGATTGACCCAAGGGCCAGTCGCGTTAATAATCACTTTTGCGCAGGTTTGGATTAGGGTGTTTTGATGCGAAATCGATGCTTGCCATTGCGATTGTTTGATGGGGCTAGCAGATACAAAGCGGTGATAGGGAAGTATATGGGCGCCATAATTTTTTGCTTGCTGGGCATTGGCGATGGTTAATCGAGCATCATTCGTTTGAGCATCATAATAGGTGAACCCCGATCTATAACTGTCAGCTAATGGCGAGAAATAATTTATTGACAATGGATTGTTTCGATGGTGAATTTGACTGTTGGGAAGTGTATTTTTTCTGCTTAAATGATCATATAGAAATAGACCTAGACGTATGAGCCATTTTGGACGCATCTGTTGATGGTAAGGGATAAAAAATGGCAGTGGCTTGACAAGATGTGGTGCAACCTTCATCAAGACAGAACGTTCATCCAATGCTTTTTTCACCATGGTAAAATCGAACTGTTCTAAATATCTTAATCCACCATGAATTAATTTACTGCTGTTTGATGACGTTTGTGATGCTAAATCACCAGCCTCGACTAAACAAACACTTAATCCGCGCATAGCTGCATCGGCTGCAATTCCGCATCCATTGATACCGCCGCCAATTATTAACACATCGTAGTCAGTCTTCATTGTACTCATGGATGCAAAATATAATCTGTGTTAACCATTACTTTAATCAATATTGTAATGAATGAAAAGGAGCATAGCGGAGAATGATGTGTGCTGATAGTAAAAAAAATCCCGGGAAATCCCGGGATCCAGGTTTGGGAGATGGTTAATCTCTACCAGATAAAGACCCTAAAATTTGAAGCAGGCTAACAAATATATTATACAGCGATACAAATAATGTCACCGTTGCAGCAATATAGTTTGTTTCACCACCATGAATAATTTCGCTGGTCTGCCAAAGAATTAAGCCAGAAGAAATTAGCATGAACACAGAAGAAATGACAAGTTGAAGTGCTGGAAGACCTAAGAAAAAGTTGGCTATCATCGCTAAAATCGCAACCATTATGCCGACAAATAAGAATCCGGATAAGTAGCTAAAATCCTTTTGAGTTGTTAAGGCATAACCAGAAAGGGCAAAAAAGATAATGCCGGTTCCGCCAAGTGCCGTAGCAACTATCTGGCCACCATTACTGAAGTTAGCAATATAGAGATTTAAAATAGGTCCAATTGTTAAGCCTAAAAAGCCAGTAAATGCAAACACACTGACAATTCCCATGGCACTTCGTTGTGTTGCATGAGTTAAGAACATTAAGCCATAGACTCCGACAATCATTAGCAGGGGATTCATAGGGGGCATGTTGGAAGCCATGGCAACAAATGCCATCAATGCACTAAAGCAAAACGTAGCACCTAGCAACAAATAGGTGTTTTTCAAAACCTTATTGGTTGCTAACACCGAAGGTTGTTGCCTAACTACGGCGTTAAAATCATTTCTATTCATACCATCTCCTGATTGTTATATAGATATTGTAGCATATGATAGCAAATATCTCAGTTTTCAAGTGTAATAATTAAATTAATTTATCGCAAATTTTACATTAATCCTAGTCTCTTTTAAAATAAAGTAGTTGAGGTATCGTTCTAGGCATTTTTTTGCATTTCGATAATTGCCTGTATGCCTTGTTTTGCAAGTGCAAGCATGTCATTGAGTTCATCCAAGCTAAAATCATTTTCCTCAGCAGTACCTTGTATCTCGATGAATCGGTCCTTTTCGGTCATGACAACGTTCATGTCTGTTTCAGCAAGCACATCTTCTGCATAATCGAGATCCAAAACAGGTTGTCCGCGATAAATACCCACCGAAACCGCTGCTATGTAGTTAAACTCAGGCATGGTTCGAAGCTTTTCCTGTTTAACCATTGTCGAAAGTGCATCTCTAAGAGCAACGCAAGCACCTGTAATGGAAGCTGTCCGTGTGCCGCCGTCTGCTTGTATCACATCACAATCAAGGGTTATGGTTGTTTCGCCTAAGCGTTTCAAATCAATGCATGCTCTTAGAGAGCGACCAATGAGTCTTTGAATTTCAAGCGTTCGGCCTCCTTGTTTGCCTTTACTCGCTTCACGTTCAAGTCTGCTATGGGTTGAGCGCGGTAGCATGCCATATTCAGCAGTGATCCATCCCTGACCTTTGCCTTTCAAAAAGCGTGGCACACCTTCACTGACAGTCGCTGTGCATATCACACGGGTATGGCCGAATTCAACTAACACTGAGCCTTCAGCATGCTTTGTATAATTTTTTGTGAGTTTTATTTCTCTCAACTGATTGGCTTCACGTTTACTGGGGCGTGACATGATACGAGTCTCCAAAAAATTGACCATTATACCGTTGGAGCGTGTCAAAAGCCAATGCGCATCAATGGTAAATATCCAACCTGGGGAGCATATGTTTTATTAATTTTATTTATCGTTTATGGATGAACACATCGAGGCGAGTGACATATCAAGGCAATAGCTCTATAATAATGGCAATATTCAGTATGTTGTCTCATCATAGACTATATAATACCCTTGGTGAGGATGAGATAAATACCTTTTTTCAACATTTTCCAGGACATTCAATGCTTGATATTGTTGCGAGTCTGCTGGCATTAATTATCTTAGAGATTATTTTAGGAATTGATAATCTCGTGTTTTTATCAATCATGGCAGATAGGTTACCCGATAAACAAAAAGCGCTTGCGCGTCGGGTTGGGTTAGGACTTGCCTGGATAACACGTTTGTTACTCTTGGCCTTCGCCTTTTTGCTTGTCAAATTAACGTTTCCATTATTTAGTATTGGTGATTTTTCCCCCTCCATTCGCGATTTGTTTCTCATGTTTGGCGGCGCTTTTTTAATGGTAAAAGCAACCCAAGAGATCCATGCTGAAATGGCGGAAGATGAGGATGAAATCGAAGGATTAGATAAAAAAATTCAACCTTCGAATCAATTTCTAAACGTTGTTATTCAGATAGCCTTATTAGATATTATTTTTTCGCTAGACAGTGTTTTGACAGCCATCGGCTTAACCCATTTATTTTGGGTGATGGCTTTATCTATCACTATTGCGATTATCGTTATGATCTTTGCCTCCGATGTGGTGAGCCACTTTATCGAAAAACATCCAACTATAAAAATGTTAGCTTTGAGTTTTTTAATATTGATTGGCATGGTGTTAATAGCAGATGGTTTTTCTTTTCATGTTCCAAGAGGTTATGTCTATTTCGCCATGGCGTTTTCGTTAGGAGTTGAGTCCCTCAACTTAATTCGACACAGGCGTAAAAATCGAGGTAAACGGTAAAATGCTTTATTTGTGGTTAAAATCATTCCATATCATCGCGATGGTCGCTTGGTTCGCTGGTTTATTCTACTTGCCGAGATTGTTTGTTTATCATAGTGTGGCGGAAGATGCGATCAGTCTTTCACGATTCAAACTCATGGAGCGGCGGCTCTTTTATGGCATTACTTATCCTGCAGCTATTCTGACGACCTTATTAGGCATTGGGTTGCTCATGTTAAATTGGCGATTTTATCTGGCGAGCGGTTGGATGCATGTTAAACTGACTGCCGTGCTGCTTCTATGGGGATATCATGGGTTTTGCGGACGTTATTTACGTCAATTTCACAACGACAACAACCATCATACACAAGTATTTTATCGGTTGTTTAATGAAGTGCCGACAATTTTGCTAATCTTAATCGTGGTAATGGTGACAGTTAAACCATTTTAAATGCCACATTGTGCGATTGAGTAAACCCGTTTACGAAGCACCAAACGTACTTAAATAGGAAAGTGCAAATGCATTTTTATCGGTTGATCCTTCATTTTGTTGCTGGCTTGAAGAAAACTGATCTTTGTTAAGAAAGTACATCCCTAATCCAAGAGGGATTGTAAATAAAGTCAATACACCTGCAGCAATTAAAACATTAGTAGACATCGCTGCTGAGTGTAAGACAAACCCGCCGACTAGCAAGGCTAATAACGTAACAGCTATCGCGCCAACGATAATCGACATCCAGGTATCTGTTGAAAAAACAGATAATAAGAATGAGGCAGTATAACGGCACCCATTGACTATACTCGATAACATATTATTCCATCTCAACCATTTCAAAATCTTCTTTACCTGCACCACAATCAGGGCAATACCAGTCCTCTGGCACATCTTCCCATTTTGTTCCAGGCTCAATGCCATCTTCTGGCCAGCCTTCTTCTTCATCATATATAAATCCACAAATTATGCAAATATAACGCTTATAATCGCTCATCATACTTCCGAATCATTAAAAACTGATAATTTACCCAGGTTGGCTTAAATTGTAAAGGTCTTAACCTATAAAGGGTTGAGATAATCCTACTTCCATGGTAAAAAGAGCACCTAATTCAAACTAAAATCAGTAGAATCAAGTTATGTCTAACTCAGAACGATTATTCGAACTAGCTAATCAATTTATTCCAGGAGGCGTCAATTCGCCTGTACGTGCTTTCAAAGGCGTAGGAGGCTGCCCAATATTTTTTCGCAGGGGTGAAGGGTGCCGATTAACGGATGTTGATGGCACAGACTATATCGATTATGTGGGTTCATGGGGACCCCTTATTTTAGGGCACTCCCATCCTAAGGTGATTACGGCTGTTCAGACAGCATTAGCAAATGGCATGAGTTTTGGTGCACCCACTGAGCTTGAAATTGAACTTGCACAGAAAGTCATTGAGATTGTCCCTTCAATCGAAAAGGTAAGGATGGTGAGCTCGGGAACTGAAGCAACAATGACAGCCATTCGTTTAGCGCGTGGTTATACGGGTAAAAATAAAATTATTAAGCTGAATGGTTGTTATCATGGCCATAGTGATAGTTTGCTGGTAAAAGCAGGCTCCGGCGTATTAACATTAGGAATTCCTGCAACCCCGGGCATACCAGACAGCATTACTGAACACACGTTAACAGCCGACTTCAATGATCTGAATCAAATTGAATTATTATTTAAACAATATGGCGATGACATTGCTGGTATCATTCTCGAACCTGTTGCAGGCAACATGGGCCTTGTATTACCTGCAGCAGATTATCTGCAGGGATTGCGTGCGATTTGTGACCAATACCAATCCCTATTGATATTTGATGAAGTGATGTGTGGTTTCCGTGTGGCGCTTGAAGGCGCTCAAGGTTATTATAATGTAACTCCCGATTTAACGACGCTAGGAAAAGTCATTGGAGGAGGAATGCCTGTAGGTGCCATCGGGGGTAGCAAAGCGATCATGGATCATTTAGCACCGGTTGGTCCCGTCTATCAAGCAGGAACGCTTTCCGGTAATCCACTTGCCATGGCCGCAGGGTTGGCTACACTCAAAGAAATTCAGAAACCTGGATTTTTTGAAAACTTAACCAATTCAACCAATGCACTAGTTAATGGGTTAATGGAAATCGCTCGTCGTTACAACCTACCTTTTTACGCCCAGTCAATAGGCGGTATGTTTGGTTTTTATTTTGCAAACACAACCACGATTCGTGGTTATGACGATGTTGCAAAAGGCGATTCTACAAAGTTTAAATCATTTTTTCATGGCATGTTAGCAAAAGGTGTCTATTTCGCCCCATCCATGTTTGAAGCAGGCTTTGTCTCACAGGCACATACGTTAGCCGATATCGAGGAAACATTAGCGAAAGCGGACACTGTGATGGCGAACCTTTAAATTATTTTATACCCGTGATCATTCAAAATGCGAGTTTTCTGCTTTTTCTTTTTCGCCCTGCAAAACGTTAAAGAACACTCAAGGGAGTGAGCCATTGGGCGTTTTTTAACGTTTTTCAGGATCAAAAAAATAGAGGCGCATAAATCCTCGCATTTTGAATGATCACGGGTATATTATAAAACTGTCATACATTGTTCTGCCATAGCCTTCTCTTCATCCCCGGGAATAACCAAAATAGGGATGGATCCATTATGGATAATGGAAGGCTGTGTCCATCCTTGATTACTATTTAAATTAGCATCGATGGATAACCCTAGATGATTTAAGGGCTGGATTGTTCTCGCTCTAATGTCGACTGAATGTTCACCGATGCCACCAGTAAAAACAAGCGCATCTAAGTTGGGGCATTGGCCATAATAAGCAGCGATGTATTTTTGTAACTGATAACAAAACATCTCGATGGCGAGCTTAGCATCCATATCGCCAGCAGCTTCATGCTCAAGCAATCTGCGCATATCATTTTCACCGCCAATCCCTTTTAAACCGCTACGACGATTGAGCATGCTTGAGATACTTGCCATTGTAATACCTTGATCAGCAAGATAAAGAATAATGGACGGGTCGATATCCCCGCAACGTGTCCCCATTATCAATCCTGGCAATGGTGTAAACCCCATCGAGGTATCATACGATTTCCCATCTTTTATTAAGCAAGCACTGGCACCATTTCCTAAATGCAATGTGATTAGCTGGCAATGTGAAAGGGGTTTTAAAAGGAAGCCCGCGGCTTGTTCAGCAACATACTGATGATTGATTCCATGGAAACCATAGCGTTTGATTTGGTATTGATGACAGATATCCTTATCGATTGCATAAGTATGAGCGCTTTCAGGCATGGTTACATGAAATGCTGTATCAAAGATAGCGACATGTGGGCATTTGGGAAATAAAGATTTAGCCACTTCAATACCCAATGCATTTGCTGGATTATGTAACGGTGCTAAATTTGATAATGATTGAATGGTTGATAACACGGTTTTATCAACCACAGTGGGTGTGCTAAATTGACTTCCACCATGAACAACACGGTGGGCAATTCCGATAATTTCACCTTGAATGCCCTCTGTCACAGGTTTAAGCAAGGCTTGAAAGGCTTGTTGATGATTTTTAAAGAGATGCTCGCTTTTAGTCGTTTCATGAGTCCAAAAGCTCTGTTTTTCGCCAATTCCTTCGATTAACCCTTTAAACTCTAGCACCATCGTTTGATCTTTGATATGGAAGGCGCTGTACTTAATGGATGAGCTACCTGCATTAAATGTTAAAATCCATTTCATGGTGAATTCTCGCTTGCTTGAATAGCCGTTAACAAAATCGTATTAATGACATCCTGGACAGTGCATCCACGGCTTAGATCGTTGACTGGTTTATTTAATCCCAATAAAACAGGTCCAATTGCTAGTGCGCCAGACTCTCTCTGTACTGCTTTATAGGTGTTATTTCCTGTGTTTAAATCAGGAAAAATTAGAACATTCGCTTTGCCAGCTACTTTTGAGTTGGGTAATTTTTGTTTTGCAACGCCCATGTCAACCGCAGCGTCATATTGAATCGGGCCCTCAACTAAGTAATCTAATTTTTCTTTAGCCAACAGCTTGATAGCTTGATTGACTTTATCCACACTTGCACCATGACCGGAACCGCCTGTTGAGTAAGAAAGCAGCGCTACCCTGGGATCGATATCAAGGCTTTTGGCCATGACAGCCGCTTGCATGGTAATTTCAGCTAACGTCTTTGCGTCTGGTTCAGGATTAATGGCACAGTCGCCATAGATAACTACTCGGGTGGGTAAGCACATGATGAATACGGAGGATACTCTATCAACACCCGGTTTTGTTTTGATAATTTCAAGCGCTGGGCGAACGGTGTCTGCGGTTGTGTGAGTTGCTCCGGAAACAACACCATCAGCATGGTTGAAATAGACCATCATGGTGGCATAGTAGTTGCCATCAGCCATGCGTTCAATTGCAATAGGAAGATTGACATTTTTATGTTGACGCAATTTGAAATATTGTTTTGCATATTTTTGAATGTTTGGCGCGCTTTCAAGATCCAAAATAGATAAGTTTGGCAAGCTTAAATCATGTTGTTTGGCTAATAAGAGAATTTTTTCAGGATTCCCAATAACGGTTAATGACACAATTTCCCGTTTAAGCAGATAGTCGGCAGCTTGCAATATTCGAATATCTGTTCCTTCCGGCAAGACAATGTGTTTTTTCATCTTCTTTGCTTTAACCGACAAATTATGGAGAAATAATGCGGGGTTCATTTCATCGGTTTTAGGCGACTTATTGATGGTTGTTAGCATCAGCTGAATATAGGGTGACATTAATTCCCCCGCTTTATCTACCCTGTCCATATCATCTTCTTGCAAACTAAATTTGGCATTGTGAATCGTGGTTGCTGTTTCATAAGTCTTTAATGGGGTGACCATCACCGGGAAGGTATGCTCTAGCCCTGATATAATTTCTGAAATGACTTTGCTCGGTTTCATCCCACCAGTTAGCACGATACCGGCTATTTTGGGGTAATTAGCCGATTGATCGGCAAGTAGGGTGCCTAACAATATATCCATCCGATCGTCAGGTGTTATAATCAACATTCCCTTACGATCTAGCCTTGATTGCAAAAAATTAGTCACCGTTTTAGCTGCAACAGTAATTTCTTTCACTTGTCGGTGGATATTGGTTTTTCCAAAAATGATTTTTGCAGATAGGAGTTTGGCAACGTCTTTAACCATTGGATAAGCAAATTCTTCAAACTCAGGTATAATCGAAATGCATAATTGAGTGAAAAAACTTTGTAATTGGCTTGACGTTTCAAGCTCATTGCCAAGATTAAACTGATTGATAATAACGCCGCGGACATTCGTATGGTTTCGCTTTGCAATGTCCAGCGCTGATTGAATCAAGGTTTTGATATGACTAGTTTGCCTATCTTTGCCAGAAACCACAAGGATGACCTCACAATTAAGCTGATACGCTATTGAGAGGTTGAATTGAAATTCCGCCATATCATTATCGCTTTCAAAATCACTGCCTTCAAAATAGCAGGTTTTCTGCTCATCGATTACAACTTTATCAAACAAAATCGTTTGCAATTCATCAGGTTGATTGCGCATAAGCGCAATAGCATCACTGATAGGCATGATGGGTTTAACGGGCTGATGTGTCAAATTTTGAAGTATACTAAAGTGAGCATTATCTCGTTCACTAAACAACTTAAAACATTGAAATGGCAAACCATCTTTATACAATTGTGACACGAAGCCTAGCGAGACAAAGGATTTGCCTTTTCTTTTCTCGATGCTGGTAAGATACAGTTTTTTGGCCATGCTTTTTCGATTAAGGAGATATTAAATTAAGTATACCCAACGAAATTCAAAATGCGAACCAATAACAACGTATGCTGTTAATTGGGTATAAACCCGAGTAATAGAAAACAGTGTATCTTTTGCTTTTTATGGTGATAAAATATAGACAAGATGTTAATTAATTTTTGTAAATAATGAGTCAACCGTTTCAACCGATTATTCCTGCAGATATCGAATGGCAACAAGGCATTCCTTATGCTAACCAATTTAATGATATTTATTTTAGCCGTGATAATGGGTTGGCTGAAAGTGTTCATGTATTTTTGTTAGGCAATGATCTACCAAACCGCTGGCAGGTATTGCCAGAAGGAAAACCATTTGTCATCGCAGAAACAGGATTTGGAACGGGTCTAAACTTCCTTTTAACCATGCGCTTGTGGGAGGCCCAAGGGCTCAAGAAAAATACCCTCCATTATTACGCTTGTGAAAAGCATCCGCTCAAACTAGCGGATTTAACGAAAGCCTTAACCTTTTGGCCGGAGTTGACAAAGTATGCCCAACAACTGATTGAAAGCTATCCCGCCTTAATCCCGGGCTTTCATTCCATTGAATTTGAAAATGGTGTTTGTCTAACACTGATCTTTGCTGATGTCGTCACATCAATGGAAAAATTAATACCAAGTTGCGAGGGAATGATTGATAGTTGGTATCTTGATGGTTTTTCGCCTGCAAAAAATCAGTCAATGTGGACACCCCAGCTATTTGCCTACATTAGTAAACTATCTCATCAGCAAACACAATTAGCCACTTTTTCGTGTGCACGTATGGTAAAAGATGGCTTAGTCCAAGCAGGATTTACGTATAAAAAGACAAAAGGCTATGGTCAAAAAAGGGAGATGATCCAAGCCATTAAAACTAATCAATCTAATAACCATAAGTTATTAAAAAAGAAAAGCTTATGGGAATTTGGCCAGTATAAAAAGCCCTCCAAACAAAACGCATTGGTAATCGGAGCAGGACTTGCCGGTTGCATGATTGCTTATCATTTGGCAAAGCTTGGCTGGCAAATAACTGTGCTTGATAAAGGAGCACAACCAGGTGTTGGTGCGTCTGCAAATCCGAGAGCCGTCATATTTCCCAGTTTCTCAGCTTATGATTCACCTCTAAGCCAAATCATGCTCCAAGCCTATCCCCATGCCATCCGTTTTTATCAACAATTCGACATGACTGGTATAGAGCATGAATTCAATGGCATGATATCCCTTGAACCAGCAGAAACCTATAATCCTATCTTCCTTCACTGGCTTGAAACGCTTTCACCCATGGTGGAATTTTTATCAGAAGCTGAGTTGTCTAAAAAGGCGGGGTTGAACATAACCGGAAAAGGCCTTTGGTTTCCAAAGTCTGGATGGATAAATAGTCAGCAATTATGCCAAAAGCTACTCGACCATGACATGATCGATTTCATCGGTAATACCAACATTTCAACGCTGAATCACGATGACAATCACTGGCATGTTAATAATCATCATGCTGAGGTAGTTATTTTGGCTAATGGTTGGCAAATGAAAGAGTACTCACAAACCAACTATCTCCCTTTAAGGACAATAAAAGGCCAGATGACTGCCTTAACTTCGACGACACAGTCCGATTTGCTTCGTGTTCCCGTCTGTTGCAATGGCCATGTTCTCCCTGCCACGGACGGTTATCATTATACAGGTGCAACGTTTGAAATTGATCGCCTTGAGGCGATAGCAAGCCTTGAAGCGGATCGACAGAACTTACATACATTAAATGCAATACCACTTGATTGCGAGTGGTCCAAGGAAGTCGTTAATCATTGGTGTGGCATCCGAACAACGATCAATGATTATATGCCAGTTGTTGGCTCAATTCCTAATCAGGAAAAGTTTATCAATAATTTCAAAGCGTTTGAGAAGGATGCAAATCGGTTTATTGAAAACCGTGATCCCTTTGAAACAAACTTATATGCTCTGACTGGTTTTGGTTCAAGAGGGTTAACGACCATCCCATTATGTGCCAGTTACCTCGCGAAACTCATTGCGAATCATCCGTTGAATATGCCACATAATTTGCTATCTGCCATTGCGCCAGCCCGTTTTCTGTATCGCCGGATCGTGACCCGGCAAAATGTTCTATAATTATAGGTGTCCTCGATGATTTAATGGAATACAACATCGTGGATTCCACGTGGGCAAAGGAGTGGTCATGGATGAGAAAATGGAACATACGCAACCAGAGGTGCATATCAGTGTTGAAACGTATCTTAATCATATCGTACTTGGTAAATTTCCCGCTAGATTAATAGAAAACCGCCCTTTAGAAGATTTTGAACATGATGGACAAAAATATATTGTTGATTTAGAGCCTTGTGATCAAGGGTTTATCTATCCTGATGCTGACTTTGAACAAATGATCAGTTCAAATCCTGCTTATATAAAAAAATTAATGGATCAATTCAATCGTGTATTGGTTCATTTTATTGATGTATTCAACCGGGTTGTTGATGGAGATTTTAAACGCTTGGAAGACAAATTACCCTTTCTACAACAAGCATATCTCTTAAAGCTCAACAGTCAAAATGAACCGCCATCTTCCATTCAGCATTGTGTTCCAAAAATACGGTTTTTCAGGGATTTTTGTTATCAAATTGTTCAAGCATATATAGCGGGAAGAAACCCCGAAGATTTTAAACAGTATGCGGCAACAAGGCCAAAAAATGTGGCGAGAATGCGGAAAATGGTTTCCTATATGTCCCTCGAATGCATGAGCAAAAGGCATTTGTATCGACAATTTATTCATAGCCAAAACTATATTAACGCCCATGCGCTCACATTATTGCCTGAAGCTGATCTAAAAATGCAACTATTGACGAATCTAATAAACACGTATAACGAGGCCTTAACGGCGATGACACATTCGGATAGTAAAAGGTCTGCTATTGCGCGATTTACGCATCTTGATCTAACACTATTCAATTCTTACGCAATACAAAAAGATAGGTTTGAACCGCTTGTGCTATCGCCAGAGTTAACAATCGAGGACGTTTTAAAACATTTCGTGTATTTGTTGAGGAATCTAGACGATAGTCTTCGCAAAAGCCAGACGAGTGCTGTACTCAATGTCTTACGAAACAATTCATTTTTTTCTAAAAGCATGAAAGAAAATACCTTGCCTGAAGCGTTAGCAGAAACCATCCAGGATTGTCTCAACCAGATAATGCCTGTGGAAATTGGTTCTTCAAAATTAAATGGGGAACAGCTCTGACGGAGCCATACGATAAATAATCAAAGATTTTTAACTCTATCTATGCTAGGATAAGTCCATTTTATAACAAGTTATAATTATACATGGAACGAATAAAGATATTTCAAGTCGATGCCTTCACCGATAAATTATTTCATGGCAATCCTGCAGCTGTATGTTTACTTCAAGAATGGTTAAATGATGAGTTATTGCAAGCGATAGCCCTTGAAAATAATTTATCTGAAACAGCGTATGTTGTTGAAAATGAAGATGGGTATCATATTCGATGGTTCAGCCCAAATGGCGAAGTTGACTTGTGTGGGCATGCAACATTAGCAGCCGCAGATGTCCTATTTTCATTGCAGCAAACAGATAAACAATTCACTTTTTCGAGTTTAAGTGGCCCTTTGTACGTTAGGAAAGATAATCAATTTATCGAGATGGATTTCCCGTTAATGCATAATGAGCAAATTCCAAATCAATTTTTGGAAGACTTAATTAATCAACCAATTATTGCTGCTTATTGTTCACCAAAAGATTGGCTAGTTATTTTGGATAATGAAGAAAGGGTTAAACAAACTCAGGTTGATCAAATTCGTCTTCTGGCGCATGATATGCAAGGATTAATTGTGAGTGCACCGAGTGACGATGTTGATTTTTACTCAAGGTGTTTTTACCCCAAACATAAAATTCCTGAGGATCCGGTTACGGGATCAGCGCATTGTTTGTTAACGCCCGTTTGGGCTGAAAGGCTTGGAAAATCTAGCTTTGTTGCTCGGCAAGGGTTAAGCCGTAAAGGAACGGTTCATTGCCAACTAAACGATAACCGCGTGTTATTAAAAGGCGAATGTCGTCGTTTTATGGAAGGAACCATTGAGCTTTGAGCGGACAATTAACAAGAATAAATCGTATGTTTCTTGGCAATCTAGTCTTTGTTTATGGATTTAGCTTTATATGAAATAATGCGGCAGGAATTTAAGATAGATAGCCAACGACGATAGACAATCTATAAGTAACAAGGGAGCGTTTGATGACAGATTCTATGGGTCATATGTTTAGGCAATTAGTCAACCAAAAGCACATTCTTCCGATTGTTGGAACCATTAATGCTTACTGTGCGTTATTAGCTAAGAATGCAGGTCATCGTGCTATCTACTTATCAGGTGCTGGGGTTGCCAATGCCTCCTGGGGTATCCCTGATCTTGGGATGACGCATTTAGGGGATGTTTTTGAAGATGCGCGTCGCATCACCCAAGCAGTTGATTTGCCTCTGTTAGTCGATATAGATACAGGTTGGGGGCATGCCTTTAATATTGCTAGAACCATTAAAATGATGGAGCAAGCAGGCGTCGCAGCAGTCCATCTAGAAGATCAAGTATTAGCCAAACGTTGTGGGCACCGCCCAAATAAAGCCGTTGTCAGCCAAGAAGAAATGGGGGATAGGATTAAAGCAGCTGTTGATGCCCGCCAGGATCCATCATTTGTAATTATGGCAAGAACGGATGCTTATGCGATTGAGGGTATGAACGCTGCTGTTGAGCGTGCGAACTATTATGTCGAATTAGGTGCGGATATGATTTTCGCAGAAGCTATGACGACACTAGCAGAGTATCAACAATTTGCCGAGCAAGTAAATGCACCGATATTAGCAAACATAACCGAGTTTGGTAAAACACCGCTGTTTTCTCAAACTGAATTGGAAAATGTTGGAATAAAAATGGCATTATATCCATTGTCAGCTTTCCGAGCGATGTCACAAGCTGCCTCTTTGGTCTATCAAACAATCAAGGAGGAGGGATCCCAGGTATCCTGTGTTGATACAATGCAAACAAGAGAAGAATTATATCATCATTTAAATTATCATACCTTTGAACAACAATTAGATCGATTAAGGGAGAAAAAGGATGACCAATAAACAAGGCGGTTTGGCGGGTGTTGTTGCAGGTGAGTCAGCTATTGCAACGGTGGGTAAAGCCGGAAAAGGCCTAAATTATCGCGGCTATTCCATTGATGACCTTGCAAACCATGCAACATTTGAAGAAGTTGCCTACTTACTTCACTATGGTCAATTACCCAATCAACGAGAACTGGATCGATATCAAGAAAAATTAATTTCTTTACGTAATATTCCTTCTGCATTAAAAGATGTACTAAGAGCGATCCCCAAACACGCACATCCAATGGATGTTTTAAGAACAGGATGTTCATTTCTGGGAAATTTAGAGCCCGAGGAATCATTTAAACAACAATATGACATTGCTGATCGTTTATTAGCCATATACCCAGCCATTATGTGCTATTGGTATGCATGGCACTTTCTTGATAAAGAAATCAGCGAATACTCGGATGAACCCACCATTGGTGGTCATTTTCTTGCCTTGCTTCATCAGAAAAAGCCAAATGATCTTGCCAAAAACATGATGAATGTATCCTTGATACTTTATGCAGAGCATGAGTTTAATGCGTCGACATTTGCTGCCCGGGTGACTGCCGCCACGCTATCGGATATCTATTCTGCGATGACGTCTGCTATCGGCACACTGCGTGGTCCCTTGCATGGTGGAGCGAATGAAGCAGCAATGGAATTGATTGAGCAATTTACTACAGCAGATGAAGCAGAAACAAAATTATTGCAAATGCTTGCAAATAAAGAAAAAATAATGGGCTTTGGGCACCGTGTATATACGGATTGCGATCCGCGATCAGACATTATCAAAACATGGTCGAAGAAATTTGCGCAAACGACTGGCGATATGACCTTATATGATATTTCTGAGCGAATCGAATCATTAATGTGGCGAGAAAAAAAATTATTTCCTAATTTGGACTTCTATTCAGCATCCGCCTATCATTTTTGTGGTATACCAACCTTTTTATTCACCCCAATTTTTGTCATGTCAAGAACGACCGGTTGGGCTGCACATATATTTGAACAACGTGCCAACAACCGTTTAATTAGACCCACATCCGAATATATTGGCCCTGAACAACGCCATTATTTACCCATTGAACAACGAGGTTAATATGTCCCATTTTGTCGAAGAAAATGTAAAGCCTGATTATGATGCTGTCATGCAGTCCATTGCTGATTATGTGCTGGATAAAACCATCCTCAGCAAAGAGGCCTATGAAACAGCACGACTTTGCTTAATGGATTCAATGGGATGTGCTATGTTAGCGCTCAACTTCAAGGCTTGCCAAAACATGCTCGGCCCCATCGTTCCAGGAGCAACACTCGATAATGGATTTAAAGTGCCTGGCACGCCTTATCAATTGGATCCGGTGGAAGGGGCCTTCAACTTTGGCACGATGGTGCGTTGGCTTGACTTTAATGATACCTGGTTAGCGGCGGAATGGGGGCATCCATCGGATAATTTAGGGGCAATTTTAGCGGTATCCGATTATTTATCTCGTCAAGCGATAAAGCAGGGTAAATCGCCAATAACCATGCATCAGGTGATGACAGCGATGATCAAAGCCCATGAAATTCAGGGGGTAATGGCTTTAAAAAACAGCTTTAACCGTGTGGGATTAGATCATGTTATTTTAGTTAAGTTGGCCAGTGCTGCTGTCACAGCCCAATTATTGGGTGCAGATAGGGATCAACTACTACGGACGCTGTCGCAAGTGTTTGTGGATGGCCAATCATTAAGAACCTATCGACATGCACCCAATGCGGGCTCAAGAAAATCGTGGGCTGCAGGCGATGCGTGTGCCAGAGCTGTCCGTCTTGCGATCATCGCAAAGCGTGGCGAAATGGGTTATCCATCGGCACTCAGTGTGAAGACATGGGGCTTTTATGATGTGTTATTTAAGGGGCAAACGTTTGAACTTCCCCAACCATTTGATAGCTATGTGATGGAAAATGTGTTGTTCAAATTATCCTATCCTGCGGAATTTCATGCTCAAACAGCAGTTGAATGTGCGGTTAAACTTCATCAAGATTATCAGCATCGACTCGATGAAATTAAAGAGATAGAACTTGTTACCCATGAGTCAGCTATTCGTATCATTTCAAAACAAGGCGAACTGCATAATCCGGCAGATAGGGATCATTGCTTGCAATATATGGTTGCAGTGGGGCTGGCATTTGGTGATCTTAAAGCCGAGCACTATGAAAATGAAACAGCAAATAACCCGATCATTGATACATTGCGCTCTAAAATGACAGTAAAAGAAAATAAGCAGTTTAGCGATGATTATCTCGATCCACAAAAACGCTCTATTGCCAATAGTATGCGCCTCCATTTTACAGACGGTAGTAGCAGCGAGTTAGTAACGATTGAATATCCAATTGGTCATAAGCGTAGACGCAAGGAAGGCATCCCGGTTTTAATTGAAAAGTTCAAACATAATTTATCCACGCGCTTTGATGATAGTAAAGTCGCTCAACTCATCAAAGTGTGCGACGATTCAACATATTTGAATCAAATGCCTGTCAATCAGTTTGTCGATCTTTGGCAACAATGATCCTAAATGGAATACTGTCGGGCTATGTGCCTGACAGGACTCTTCTTTCAATCATAGGCTAAAAATAATCAATTGACATTTATTGATCTTTCATTTTACATGGTATGATAGGCGTGCTTTTAATATGGAAACTGATAAATGACGGCATATCAGCAAAACCTGTCAGAAATATTTGAGAAACAAGAACATCCACGTAATCTTATTTTATTTCAAAAGATAATATTGCTTGCACGTGAAGGATTATTGCAAGTGAATGGCCAGTTTCCGGATTCAAGTAAAACCTTATTCGAAAATTTAATAGAGGGGCATAGCTTTGTTGTTGACTTAACCCAACTGGATCCAAGTTATCGTTATAAATTGAAAACCTGGTTATTAGATCCTCATCAAAACCAATGTAGTTATAGCTTCTGGGAGGGGTATGTTAATAATGATCACCGAGGCTACACCGTTGAAGTACCTCTCTCGTGGTGGGGACGATTTTATAACTGGTTATTTGGTTCAGTTGAAACGTCTTACTGGCCTTTGGCAACAAAAAAGAATTTAAACCCTGATTTTCAATTACATGGATTTACACTACAAACAGGCAAACAAGGCTGGCTATTTGAGTTTAAGCATACCCATTTAGAGAACTTATTTTCCTTTAAGAAAAATAAGGAGAATTTAGAAAAAGCACGGAACAGTAGGCGGATTGTGCTTACGCCTGGCATAGTTGACAAGCTTGTTAAAGTTAATAAAGTCGATGACAGGATCTATCATGAGCTCAATGAGCCCCACCCACTATCAATCGATGTTTTACCCAGTCATAAAGACTATCGATATCAAGCCATGGCTGAATTCCGCAAAACAGAATTCATTGAGGAAAATCTAGCCTGGTATGTCCAACTTTGGCGTTGGATTCTTCAATTCACAACGTCATTGATAAAGTTTGTTGTTTCGTTATGGCAAGATAGTCCTTCGGATCAAGATGAGGAAAAAACCAGTAAGGCTCAACCACTAGTTGCATCAACACAACACGTTTTATTTGAAAATGAGCAGATTCGCATTACCAAACAAAATGGTGTCTATCAAGTTCGGGAAATATGGTCGGGTTATAAAAATTTAGTCTGCTCAGGCGGTGGCGGTAAAATATTTTCATTGGTTGGTGGCTATCGAGCCTGTCGAGAAATGGGCATACCTTTTACGGCATATGCGGGAAGTTCAGCCGGGGCGATTATGTCAATTTTGGCTTACTTAAACTATGAGCCTGAGCAAGTTGAAAAATATTTTGCTGATTTTAACCGAGAAGTCCTGCTTTATAACGAGTGGGATAAAACGGGTTATTCAAAAACAACGGCTCTTAAAGCCGGATTGGACTATGTGATTGGTTTAAAAGTTTTAGAAATTATTAATCGCTATCACATTGATAAATCAGAAGATGGGCGAAAATTTCTAAATGATGAAGTGTTTAATTTAGGTAAAATTACCTTTCGATCGTTGGCGAATTTAAAAAAGCGATATCCTGACTGCGGATTGGGCGATGAACTCATTATTACTGCTAGCAACTTAGAGGCGCAAAGAGCCAGTTATTTCTCGCTCAAAACAACACCGGATCTGGAACTCAGTCATGCAGGTGAGATGTCAGGAAGCATTCCCCCCTTATATAAACCCCCTGAATTTCAAGGGGTTCCTCATACGGATGGTGGTCTAACTAGCAATTTTCCAACAGAGGCTTTCATTGGTCATGACAAGTCATTGCTAAGCTCTCGGTATGGTTATAGTATCGAATCGCTTGGTTTTTGTTTTGATAATGGCACAGAAGAAGGCATGCTTAATGGGTTCCGGCAGAGGATATATCGAGAGTCTTGGTTAGCAAATTGGTTTTATCAATTAATATCAGGGATACAAGATCCGGTTAGCGCATGGGAATGGGATCGAATTAAAATGGTTCAACAAAGTTTTACCACGGTTTTGTTACACGCCGATGTACCATCAACGCAGTTTAGTGTTCCTACAGATAAACAAAAAGAGCTTGTTGAAAAGGGCTATCAAGAGACCATGCGGCATTTAAATTACCTTTATAGCAAAAATAAACACGATGACGGTTACCATCCTTCGCAACTGATGTTTGAAAGTTTTCAGTCGATTGAGGCAATTCTGGTGCATTGTTGTTTTCGCCAAAATAAACCATTGTTTGATCAATTAGTCCCCATTGCTAAGCAACATGGTGTCAGCCAAAAAAGAATTGATTTGTTAGCACGCCGTTTTGATTTACCTGATGCCAACAATAACGCTGCACCTAATGCACTAACACAACCAACTGAATCAGCAAAATCCAAGATTAGTAAATCACTCTCGAATTTATTGATATCAAGACACTATACCGATAGGATGCGTTTTTTTATTTATATATACCCCATTTTTTTGAGAATGCGTTTGCCCATGTTTGCTAATAAAACAGATTATGACCTATTTTGCAAAGCACGACATGGAACGAGCATTAATAATCCGTTTTTTGCTTTATCACATTTGAAGCAACTTAATTCTAAACAACACTTGGTATTATTTTTAGTGATTTATTGTTTAAAAAAATTCCACTATAACAAATACGATGAACTGTGTGCGATACTAAAAAATTTATCTGATGCTATCATTGCAGGCGAAATTGACTTAAACTCACCTAAATACCTCAATGTTTGGTCAACTTCATTAAAAGAACATGAGAAATTAAATCAAATTCTAGATTTTGTAAAAACGAAAAATTGGTCAGGCTTAGACGAGGCAGTGGAGTCGATACAAAATCCCCAACCGGATATTCAACCATCGACTGCTCAAGAAAGTCATGTTGTCGATAGTAGCAATAATAACCTAGTGGCCTTGGTGAAA
Source organism: Legionella sp. W05-934-2 (assembly GCF_964199965.1). Lineage (NCBI taxonomy): Bacteria > Pseudomonadati > Pseudomonadota > Gammaproteobacteria > Legionellales > Legionellaceae > Legionella > Legionella sp. W05-934-2. The sequence goes on from NZ_CAXMZT010000001.1 coordinate 115,299, forward strand.
TAGAATCTTATGTGTACTAATTGACATGAGGACACCAAATCCGGCCATGAAGGTTACCATGGCTGTGCCGCCATAGCTTACGAGAGGCAACGGAATTCCTACAACGGGCAATATCCCCATAACCATACCAATATTCACAAAAGCAGATATGAAAAAGGTGAAACTCAAACTACCGGCAAGCATTCGCGTATAGTTTGTCTGTGCTTGCAAGGCAATTTGTAAACCGCGAAGGGTGATACAGATAATCATTGCAATTAGTATAAAAGAACCAAAGTAGCCAAATTCTTCACCGCAAACGGCGAAAATGAAGTCAGTGGCATGCTCAGGCAAAAAATTCAAATGAGATTGACTTCCTTGTAACCACCCTTTGCCAGCAAGGCCACCGGATCCTATAGCAATCTTAGATTGAATGATATGATAGCCTGCGCCTAACGGATCTTTTTCAGGATTTAGTAGCATCATCACCCGCTTTTTTTGATAGTCATGGAGAAAATGCCACAAAATAGGAAGTGCTGAAAGACCAAGGCAAGTGGCGGAAAAGATAATGCGGTAACTAAGGCCTGCTAAAAAGATGACACATAAGCCTGCTGAAGCAACCATTATAGCAGTGCCAAGGTCAGGCTGTTTGGCGATTATCAACGTAGGCACCAGAATAATAGCCAAGGTAATGATCCAAGTGGATTGTTTATGTAACCCGCCTTTCTGGTCGATATACCAAGCCGCCATCATTGGCACAGCAAGCTTCATTATCTCAGAGGGTTGAAAGCGGAATAAGCCAAGTTCTAGCCATCTTTGAGCGCCTTTCCCTATCTTTCCAAGAACCATAACGGCAATCAATAACATTAATCCAGAAATATAAAGCCAGGGTGACCAAAGTTTGTAACGGTGTGGTGGGATGAATGCAAATACAATCATGACTAACAAAGCAAAGCAAAGTCTAATGAACTGACGATTCATGACGTTCATATCTTCGTTGGAGGCGCTGTATAAAATAATCAAGCCAAAGCACATCAGCATTAATAATGCCCCGAGTAACGGAAAATCAATATGAAGTGCCCGTTTTGTTAATCGATAGATGGGATTATGTATGTTTTGATTTTTCATGTTGTTTCTTGGATTCAAAGTAAGCATCGATGACTTTACGAGCAATATTGGGTGCAATATGATCATTCTCTAACACGACTGCTACCGCAATTTCAGGCGATTCAGCAGGAACAAATGCAATAAATAACGAATGATCCCTCAATCGCTCGGGTATCTCAGTATATTTTTTTCGATCGTATTTTTTGGCGCTGTGTACTTGCGCAGTACCCGTTTTCGCTGCAATCGAATAGGGTACATTTTTTCCATAACGGTAACCAGTACCGTCCGGGCTGGTAATGACTCTGGTCATGGATTCACTAATAAACGTCCAATTGTTTTTATCACCGACATCAACAGGGTATTCCTCTAAGGGACTAATGTCTAATGAAACGTTTTGACCCAGGTTGCTCACAGATTTTAGTACATGAGGGCGATAGTGCCTGCCTTTTGAGCCTAAGGCTGCAGAAGCTCTCGCTAATTGCAAGGGTGTGCTAAGCATAAATCCTTGCCCAATACTGGTTATAATGGTATCCCCACCATACCACGGTTTATGTTTTGTTTCGCGCTTCCAACGAGCAGTAGGTAATATGCCGCCTAATTCGTCAGGCAAATCGATGTGAGTTAGCTGTCCAAACCCAAATTGCGATAACATCGCTTCAATTCCTGAGATCCCTAATCGCTCACCGAGCTGATAAAAAAAGGTATCACAAGATACCCTTATCGCTTTGGATAAGTCAACCATACCATGGCCAAACTTTTTCCAATCTCGATAAACGTGGCTCGCTCCACGAATTTGATACCAACCTTTATCAAAAATTCTTGTTTGACTTGTCACAATACCACTCTCTAGCCCAGCTAACGCAATATAGGGTTTGATGGTTGACGCGGGAGGGTAGAGTCCTCGAATAGCTCGATTAAATAATGGCTTATCCGGATCATTGAGCAAATCTTGGTAATTAGCTTGTGAAATGCCATTGACAAATAAATTACTATCAAATGATGGCGTGCTCGCCAATGCAAGAATTTCGCCATTGTGAGTGTCAATGACAACCACTGCACCTCGCTTATTATTTAATGCATAATGTGCAGCAAGTTGAATGTTAATATCGAGCGACAATGTTAATTTGTCACCAGAAAGAGGGGGCCGTTCATCAATTGTCTTTAGTATTCTGCCGCTGACATCTGCTTCAACTTGTCGATACCCTATTCGACCATGTAATAACGGTTCGTAGAATTTTTCAATGCCTGTTTTGCCAATAAAATTGGTGGCACGGTAATTTTGATTATCGACAATAGCCAGTTCTTTTGTATTAATCCTACCGACGAAGCCAACGACATGTGAAGTTGCCTGGCTATAAGGGTAACTGCGCATTAAACGCGCTTTAATCAAAACGCCTGGAAATTTGAATTGATTAACAGCAAAGCGGGCCACTTCATCTTCATTCAATTTCAGTTTAAAAGGTGTTGGCAAAAACGATCGGCTAGCTAATCGGCTTTTGTTAAAGGTTTCGATGTCTTCATCGGTGATAGATGGCAATAAGTGTTTAAGCCGTTCCAGTGTTTTAGGTAAGTTTTTTATACGTTCTGGTATGATTTCTAATGAATAAACGGGGATGTTATCTGCTAAAACCACCCCATTTCGATCCGTAATAATTCCTCTTGGCGGAGCGATAGGAATGGTATTTAACTGGTTTTTGAGTGAAAGCAGTTGGTAGCGCCCATGTTGTGACAATTGCAGATAGGCTAGTCGAATTAACAAAATTGCAGCAAAGCAGAAAACCAGCGCATACAAAATAAATAGACGATTACTTTGCTGGGGCTGATTATTTGTGTGATGAGGATAATCTGAATAAGTCACATTGACGCCACTGTTTTTTAACAACTACTTATGATAAGGGTGATCGCTTAGGATTGTCCAGCTACGATATAGCGATTCGAATAAAACAATACGAGCAATCGGGTGTGGCAGTGTTAAGTTCGATAATGACCAGTTTTCATGAACTAAATCCATTACCGGGTTTGGTATCCCTTCAGGCCCTCCGATTAGAAGACACCAATGGGGTTTTGTTTGTTGAAGCTGACAAACCCGCGCCGCCAATTGTTCGCTTGTCATGGCGGTCCCATTAATATCCAGAGCAATCACATAGGAACCATTGGGAATGTGTTTAATCATGTTTTCAGCTTCTTTGTCTTGAATTGTTTTGAAGCTATGAACTTTACCCCGCTTTTGCAATGGAATTTCAATTAATTGAACCTGGCAGAATTCTTTTAATCGTTTGCTAAAGATAGTAACTGCCTCATTGACCCAGTTGGGCATTTTATTACCAAGACAAATAATTGTTAGCTTAACCATGATCCTCTTGAGGGCGTGCTTTTTGCCATAATTCTTCGAGATTATAGTATGCACGGTGATCGGGATGCATGATATGGACAATGATGTCATTGTAATCAATGAGTGCCCATTCTCCGCGATCGATACCTTCTTTGCTTATTGGTTGGAAACCAGCATGTTTTAATTTTTCCACTAATATTTCCGCAGTAGATTTCACATGCCTTGTTGATCGACCTGAGCATATCACCATACAATTGGTAACAGAAGTTTTATCTGAAACATCAATAACGTCGATTTGATTGGCCTTTGCTTCTTCGAGTTCATGAATAATTCTTTCGAGTAATGTTTTTTGGGTCATAGAGTGAGTTTGTTTAAAAAAGTCGTATATTCTAACAGGAACATTGCGTGCTTTAAAGACTATTGCGGGTATTTTAGTTGATTAAATTTCCGATGAGTCCATCGCTAAAATGATCTTATTGATAAGCCTAAAAAAGATAAAGCTAAATACTGTGGCGATAAACATGATAAACGATAATAAATTAAAGCTATCAAGATAATGCATTTTAACTATCATTAAAGGGCTGTTTGGATGATAATTTACCGCAGTGAATGTGGCTAAGATTCCTGATAAATACCCGCCTAACCCCAGGGATACAAAGAATATGCCCATCATTGTGCTCACATGGGATTTGCTTGCCAACGTAGTTATAGCCGCTAAGCCAACAGGCGATAACAGCAACTCAGCGATTGAGATGAGTAGGTAAGCAGGAATAATGAGCAGAGGTTGAATTTTGTCAATACTCATAACGGAGCGATAACAGACCCAGGTAATAAATAAATACGCTAAACTCATGCAGATCATTGCGAGAAAGAATTTCACATTCGTGCGTTTAGCGACTTCCTGGACGGATAATTTTCGTCGATTTCTGGTTAATATTAACCCAAAAAATAGCATTCCCACACTTTGGATACTGACATAATAGGGGGGAGGGAATTGTACGCCAAATACATCGGGCATAACCACTCGCTCAATAAACAACGTAAGCGAGGTGAACATTTGAAAATAAAACGCCCAAAATAGAATTGAAATACAACACAGGCAACAAATTATCATTGTCAACTTTGCCTGATGTTTGCTATCTGTGCGAATGGATTGAATGAGATAGGCAATTGATCCTAAAAAAATAATAGCAAATGTTGAGGCAGCAAATGTTGGGGTACTTAATATAAACCAAAAAATCACACCTGACAGCGCTAGAAGCACGAAAGCGTAAAATCCATTGATTAATTCGAATGGTTGTTGTAGGCGATTTCGAATTTTAAATATCTGACAACCAACTACAAACAAGATCAAGGCAAAAACCATGCCTATCGCCCCACTAATAAATGCAGCAGACCAATTAAAGTACCATGTTAAAATACTCGGTAAGGTTGTACCTAAAATAATACCGGTTGTGATACCCATATAAAAGAGGGTAAATCCCCGTTCTCGATAGGGAGAATCAACATCATATTCATTGCCGAGCATGGCGGATATATTGGGCTTGATTAAACCCGTACCAATCGCAATACAAGCAAGTGAAATGGGTAACGAATGCGTATCATGTGACATCGAGAGTAATAAATAGCTCCCGCATAGAAAAATGCTGCCTACAATCACCGCATATTTTTGACCAATTAATCGGTCTGCTATCCACCCACCAATCACAGGAGATAAATAAGTTAGCGCAGTAAACGTGCCAACCAAATTATAGATGCGATCATCGGGCCATGAAAAAAACTGGGTGAGATACAATGCTAGAAGGGATTGTACTGCATAAAAACCATACCTTTCCCAGAGCTCAGTACCACAAAATATAATCAGCGATCGGGGATGTTTGGTTGTGGATTTTGACATAAACCTGTCTATAGAAAGCAATTGATGGCCATTATTATATCATTTTAACGGTTGAAAATGAAATAATTATGGAATGAGAGCGTGCCCTAGCATTTTAAACATTCTTGGGTATAATTAACCGAAATCAATATGGACAAGGATTAAGCTGTGATTAAAGCACGAACAGGTAGTGATCGCGTTGCGAGTTGTTGGCAAACAGAAGCAGCAATACGCATGCTTTGTAATAATTTAAATCCTGAAGTCGCAGAAAACCCAGATGAACTAATTGTGTATGGCGGACTTGGCAAGGCAGCTAGAAATCAAGCGTGTTTGAAAAAAATATTAGATGTCCTTGAATCATTAACGCCTACTCAAACATTGCTTGTTCAGTCGGGTAAACCGGTTGGCGTTTTTGAGACACATCAAGACGCCCCTCGCGTACTCATCGCTAATTCAAATCTTGTTCCTCATTGGGCAAACTGGGAGCATTTTCATCAATTAGATAAAGCTGGGTTAATGATGTACGGCCAGATGACTGCCGGAAGTTGGATTTATATCGGTTCCCAAGGGATTGTGCAGGGGACATATGAAACTTTTATGGCTTGTGCAACAAAATATTATCAAGGCAGCTGGGAAGGGCGATGGATTTTAACGGGTGGGTTAGGTGGCATGGGTGGGGCTCAACCGCTTGCTGCTGTCATGGCTGGTGCATCGATGCTGGCTGTTGAATGTGATCCACAACGTATCCAAAAACGCCTAGATACAGGTTATTTGGACTACAAAGTTGATTCCTTATCCGAAGCTTATGCGCTCATCCAAAGCGCTTGTGAAAAGAAAAAACCAATTTCCGTTGGCTTATTGGGCAATGCTGCTGACGTCTATCAACAGCTTCTCGACCAAAAGATTATACCGGATGCGGTCACCGATCAAACGTCTGCTCATGACCCGCTGAATGGTTATATCCCTCAAGGGTATACTATGGAAAAGGCGGCTATTCTACGCGTTAAAGAGCCGAACCAATATATCACCCTTGCCCGTCAATCGATGGCAAACCAAGTAAAAGCCATGTTAGCCTTTCAAAAAATGGGTATACCCGTGTTTGATTATGGAAATAATATTAGACAGGAAGCGTTTAATCATGGCGTTAAAAACGCCTTTGATATTCCAGGGTTTGTACTTGAATTTATCCGCCCCTTGTTTTGTGAAGGCATCGGCCCTTTTCGCTGGGTTGCTTTATCGGGCGAAGCGGATGACATTTTTGCCACGGATGCAAAAGTTAAAGAGCTCATTCCGGATGATGTCCACCTCCATCAATGGTTGGATAAAGCAAAAGAGAAAATCCAGTTTCAAGGACTGCCATCGCGAATATGCTGGCTTGGATTGGAACATCGAGCAACAATCGGTGTTGCCTTTAATGACATGGTGCGGCGTGGCGAGTTAAAAGCGCCTATTGTCATAGGACGAGACCACCTTGATTCGGGCTCAGTGGCAAGCCCAAATCGAGAAACCGAGGGCATGAAAGATGGCTCGGATGCTGTCTCAGATTGGCCATTGTTGAATGCACTATTAAATTGCGCTAGTGGTGCAACATGGGTGAGCATCCACCATGGCGGTGGTGTAGGCATGGGCTATTCTCAGCATGCTGGTATGGTCATTGTTGCAGATGGCACACCTGAAGCGGAACAAAGGTTAAAACGCGTTTTGCATCATGATCCAGCTACTGGTGTGATGCGACATGCAGATGCGGGGTATGACTTGGCAATTAATTGCGCCAAAAAGAATAAACTATGGTTACCTATGATTGATTAGGAGTTTTTGCCATGTCCAAAATATTTTATCTTAAGCCTGGGCATTTAAGTTGGGATGAATGCAACTATTTAGTTGATAACGAGACAATTCAGATAGCATTGGAGCCTTCCGCTGTTGCTGACATCAATTTATCCAGGGCTGTTGTTGAAAAGATCGTTGCTAAAAAGCAGGTGGTCTATGGGATTAATACCGGTCTGGGGTTATTAGCAAATCGCATTATATCCGAAGAAAAGTTGCACACATTACAATACCATGCTTTGGTTTCCCATGCTTGCGGCATTGGTCCTGCACTCTCTAAGCGTATAACACGGATGATCTTATTATTGAAAATCAATAGCTTATCTATGGGATATTCGGGTGTGCGAGTTGAGCTAATAGAGCGGCTTATATTCTTTTATAACAGCCAACTTTTGCCGATTATTCCTGAAAAGGGATCTGTTGGCGCCTCGGGTGATCTAGTGCCCTTAGCACATATGTCGCTGCCATTAATCGGTGAAGGTTACTTTAATTACAAGAATGATGTGCTGACTGCTGTTGATGGGCTTAATAAATTTGGTTTGGCTCCATTAACATTAGAGCCAAAAGAGGGGTTGGCGCTCGTGAATGGCTTACAAGTTTCCCAAGCGATTGCTTTAAATGCGTTATGGCAAACGGAAGTGGTGTTTCATGCGGCAATTCTTGCTGGTAGCTTAACGACAGAAGCCATGTCCGCATGTTTAGTTCCATTTGATGACAGAATTCAGCAGGTCAAGGGGCATGCGGCGCAAATTCAAGTAGCAACATTGTTTCGCCAAATTTTTCAGGGTAGCCAAGTCAATCGAGATCAGGCGAGTTTAAACAAACCCGTACAAAACCCATATTCAATACGATGTCAACCACAAGTCATGGGCGCGATATTACACCAAATAAATTGGGTGAAAGAAACATTAACAGTGGAAATGAATAGCGTATCGGATAATCCCTTAGTGTTTGCAAAAGATGAAGATATCATATCGGGTGGAAACTTTCATGGTGAAATGATAGCGATGATGGCTGATAATTTAGCTTTGTCGATTGCAGAAATCGGTTCTTTATCCGAAAGAAGAATTGCATTACTAATTGATGAGAAATTCAGTGGACTGCCTGCTTTTTTAGTAAAAGATAATGGATTAAACTCTGGGTTTATGATGCCACAAGTGACTGCGGCCGCCTGTGCAAGTGATAATAAGGCCCTTGCTCATCCCCATGTGGTCGATAGTATACCCACTTCAGCGAATCAAGAAGATCATGTTTCGATGGCGACCTCAGCTGCTCTTCGACTCAGCTCGATGATTGATAATACCGCTACTATTGTGGCGATTGAATTAATATCTGCAGCACAAGGTGCAGATTTTCTTAATGTTGATAAACTGGCACCAGTAACACAAAAACTGCATCAGTTAATTCGTAGCAAAGTAAAGTTTTATGATGTTGACCGAGTTCACGCGCCGGATATTGCAATTATTAAAGAGTCAGTTCTTGCCGGAGAGTATGCTAATATTGTTCAACATTAAAATTAGCGATTGGGAAAAAATCGAACATTAGGAATTTCATATGGATTGTGAACAATTAGCACAGCGGTTTGAACTGACAGTAAAAACCTGGCGTCAGCAAGGTGATTTGCCTTTGTCAACTCGACAGGACTATTTGCGTAGGTTAGCTGATTTACTCCAAGAGCATGCCGAGGATATCTCGGCTGCAATAAACAGTGATTTTTTACATCGGTCAACGAAAGAAACATATTTCCTTGAGTTATTCCCCACACTCAAAGCGATAAAATATTGCTTAAAAAATATGAAAAAGTGGGCAAAACCGAGACGAAAAAAGGTATCTTACCTGTTTCAACCCGCCAAGGCTTATGTCCAGCCCCAAGCTTTGGGTGTCGTTGGCGTCATATCACCTTGGAATTATCCTCTTTATTTATCATTAGTGCCAGCTGCATATGCATTGGCAGCTGGGAACCGTGTTATGATTAAGTTTTCTGAATTGACACCGAAAACAGGCGAGTTGATAGCCTCACTCATTGAAAAAACTTTTCCAAAAGAAGATGTCTGTTTGATTAATGGCGATGTTACATTAGGAAAACGTTTTGCAAGTCTACCCTTTGGTCATTTAATATTCACAGGATCAACGACGGTGGGTAGACAAGTAATGCGTGCTGCAAGTGAGAATTTAACACCGGTCACCTTAGAGCTGGGGGGGAAGTCGCCTGCATTAATATCAACCTCCTGTCCCGATCATTATCTTCATCGCCTATTAATGGGTAAATGCTTTAATGCGGGTCAAACATGCATCGCCCCTGATTATGTTCTAATGCCCACTAGCGCTACTAATCGATTTGAGCAGTTAGTGCGGGAATTTATTGATAAACGTTACCCCAATATGCCCAACAATGATCATTATAGTAGTATTATATCGCCATCGCATTTTCAACGATTAATTCGATTATTAGAGGATGCTAAGATAAAAGGTGCCACGGTTATTTGTTTGGGTGACATAAACAATGAGTTGAGGAAGATGCCCTTAACGTTAGTGTTGAATCCTTCTGATGATATGATATTGATGCAGGAAGAAATTTTTGGGCCCATCTTGCCGGTGATTGGCTATGAAACATTTGATCAAGCTGTTTCTTATGTTGATAAGCACCGCAACCCACTTGCTTTGTATTATTTTGGTAAAAATAAGGCTGAAATTGAATTAGTTAGCAAGCGACAACTGAGTGGTGCCCTAACGATTAATGACACTATCATGCATATTGCTGTGGATGACCTGCCGTTTGGCGGGGTTGGTGAAAGCGGCATGGGCTGTTATCATGGCCAAGAAGGGTTTGATCGTTTTAGTATGTTGAAACCCATATTTATACAGAGAAATCTCGCGCCTGCTTCCTGGCTTTATCCGCCATATGGTAAACTAATGCGTCTATTTCTCAAGTGGATTGGACGTTTAAAATTCAAGGACAAAGCATGACTCAAACATTATTGATAACTGGCGCAAGTCGAGGCATTGGGCGTGAGATCGCTTTAAAATTTGCTGCACAGGGTGCAAACATTGCTATCGCAGCAAAGTCAGATAAACCCCATCCAACGTTAGCGGGTACGATATTTACGGTTGCGAAAGAAATTGAAGACGCAGGTGGCAAAGCATTACCAATCACTTGCGATGTTCGCTTTGAAGATCAAGTCAAAAATGCCATTGAACAAACCGTATCGCATTTTGGTGGGTTGGACTGTCTGGTCAATAATGCAAGTGCTATTAGTTTAACTAATACGCTAGATACGGACATGAAACGCTATGATTTAATGCATGCTGTCAATGTCAGAGCAACCTATATGTGCTCAAAGCATGCCATACCGCATTTAAAAAAATCGAATAATCCGCATATTCTAACACTTTCTCCACCGCTAACTATGCATGCCAAATGGTTTGGCCCTCATTTGGCTTACACCATGAGCAAATATGGCATGAGCATGTGCACCCTCGGTTTATCTGAAGAGTTAAGCGCGTTTGGTATTGCAGTGAACTCGCTTTGGCCAAGGACAACAATCGCAACCGATGCCGTTCGCGTCCATTTCCCAAAAGAAATTTATGAATCGAGTCGAAAACCAACGATTGTAGCCGATGCGGCACATTGGATATTAACCCAACCATCCAAGCTAATCACGGGGCATTTTTTTATTGACGAAGAGGTTCTGCGCAATGCGGGAGTCGTTGATTTTAAACCCTACTCAATCAACCCTAATATTGAACCATTTGATGATATATTTTTATGACCATTGAAATTTATACTGACGGTGCTTGTCAAGGTAATCCCGGTCCGGGCGGTTGGGGCGCGATTTTACGCTATAAAGATCATGAAAAGGAATTGAGTGGTGCTGAAGCATTAACCACCAATAATCGAATGGAATTAATGGCTGCGATTAAAGCCTTACAGGCTCTAAAGCGTAGCTGTCGAGTTGATGTATACACTGATTCACAGTACGTGAGACGAGGGATGACGGAATGGCTGAATGCCTGGAAACAAAAGCAATGGCGAAATGCGCAAAACAAACCTGTGAAAAATGCCGATCTATGGCAAGAATTAGATACCTTAGCACAAAAACATGATATCCATTGGCATTGGGTGAAAGGGCATGCAGGGCATCCTGAAAATGAACGAGCAGATAGGTTGGCAACTAGCGCAATAAAAACTTTGAGTGATTAAATTACCATTATGACTAGGCAAATTGTATTAGATACTGAAACAACGGGCATCTCACCTGAAGAGCATCGAATTATCGAGATAGGTTGTGTTGAGGTGGTGGATCGAAAAATAACCGGTTGCCATTATCACTGCTATATCAATCCTGAACGAGCGGTTGAGGATGCTGCATTTCAGGTTCATGGTATTAGTAATGAATTTCTAGCCGACAAACCAAAATTTGCTGACATTGTCGAAGAATTTATGTCTTTCATAAACGGTTGTGAATTAATCATTCACAACGCACCATTTGATGTGGGTTTCATTAACATGGAACTAGCAAAGGTAGGATGGAAGAAAAATTTACATAAATATTGTTCGATTATCGACACACTGGTTCTTGCAAAAAAGAAACATCCGGGGCAACGTAATAATCTAGACGCGCTATGCAAACGCTACGATATTGATAATACAAATCGTCAATTACATGGTGCTTTACTTGATGCTGAAATTTTGGCGTCAGTCTATCTGGCGATGACGGGCGGTCAAACAAGTCTTTTTGAACAGTTGGTGACAGAGCAACCCCGTCAATCAACCGATGGTATGACAGACCAAAAAACGGCGATTGTTCACAATGGCATTGTCATCAAAGCGACAGATGAAGAACAAGCGGCTCATGACAAATTTATGTCCTCGCTTGAATAATAATAGATTCTCATGAATCACTTCTTTCTGTATTTAGCTTTGCCTTTAGTGTGCTTGAGAGACTAAGAAAGCGATTTTAAAAAGGGATCCACTTCCTCCTTTTTAATACTAGCGGCGATTAAGAACTGATTTTCACCCATGGGACACCAGTCAATCACTTCACCTATTTCTATATCATTTAGCATTATTTTATCTAACGTTTCAGGTTGTAAATGGCTCACATAAGTGAAATAGCCATGTTTCAATTTTGCAAGGTAATGGGTGCGAGCGATAATTTCCTGACCACGAAAGCAACCCTTTTCCAGGCTGATCATAGTTGGCTGCAAATGGAAGTCTAGACGGTGGGGCAAAAATTGTCCTTGTGTGCATCCATAGATTGCCGGTCGATTGATTTTTAGACAATAGTAATGCCAAAGCAATGAACCTTTCATCATCGTTTGATTGTTTTTAATTAATATATCGGCAACCTCATTTTGTAGGAGGAGAATATGCATGTTTTCAGCAATCCGATAGAGGCATGCTTCTTCGTTTTGATTGAGTGTATCTGATTTCAATGGAGGGGTGATTGGTAAATCAATTTTTTCAACCGGGCCAATGACACCTAAAACGGAGTAGCGAGTGCTTGGCTTTAATTGTACATGACTAATAAGCGCTGCTTTTTCAAGCACGGACAGGGTTCTTGCCGTGATATCCTTTTCCATGACTAATTGATAGTCATGACAATGGATAACATCCATCAGAGCAATTATTCTGCCTTTCAGACTGCACAACATCCCTGTGCGATAATGCGTGCTATCGATTGAATTAATATCACAGCTCAATTGGCCTTGAAGAAACGATCCGGCTTTATCACCCTTCACAGAAATACAGTGTAAGTAATCAAGTTGGCACAAGTAGGTCTCATCGGAATTGACTTCCAATTCAGAGGATAAATCGGATGAATAGGTATAAACACGATCGTTAATGGTATATTGTTTCATAGTAAAAGTCTCAAGGATAAAGTGCGACACATAAAATAATACCTCCTATTCATCAATCCCTAATCTTCCCCTTGGGCACCATCCCGCCATGTCTGACAGATGGAAAATACAGGAAATGACATAGAAGCTTAACTTATAAAAGTAAATCGAATCATTGTCAAAGTTGACTATTTTAGTGTAGGATTTGCCTTCTATCAATGTATGAGTAAGCCATGATCGCAAAAGAACGGAAAGCAAAAATTGCCTGGCAATGTCGTCGAGGGTTATTAGAATTAGATATTATTTTTAACCACATTCTTGAGCATCATTTAGATGCCATGACAGAGGGCGAATTTGAAAAATTTGAAAAACTTCTTCATCACCAAGATAGTTATTTATATGCTTGGCTGATGGAATTTGAGCAACCAACCGATAAGGAAGACCAAGATAGTGTCCAATTTGTGTTGTCTCTCTATCACACTAACGCAATCAAATCTTGAAAAAAAATTGATTGCCTGTGTTTTTGGGGTGACCAGTATGGCTGTTTTGTTCTCACCCATAAGTTGGTTTGCAAAAACTCTGTTGTTAATAGGGTTGTTGTTTTACCTTTATATCCATCTCAGAAAAAAAGATAGCCAATTGCCTTTGAGGATCCTGTCTCGAGAAGATAAGTGGTTAATTTTAAACGGCGCTAAGGAAAAAAGTTATCAGAGTGCAACGTTGATATGTCAATTAGGCTGGTTATTGGTAATACGGTTTGATTGTTCAGGTAATAGCTATCTTTTACCAATTTATAAAGATCAGATCGCAGAAGAGGACTATCATTATTTATGTTTATTGATTCGGATAATCTAATGGAAACTCACGGATGATATTGATAGAATATGAAGCGTAACAGGTTATCCTACAATTATTCAGGGTAATGCTAAAAGCTTTTCTTTTGCAAACACAGAGCTTCCGATAACAAGCGGTAGGAATGAGAAGTCGGTTGGTATAAAAAAGATAAAAAAATAAGAGTATCGCCATGTTAGAAAGTGATCGCGTCATTAGTGCCATTACCGAACCCCGAGAAGATGTTATCGATAGGGCTATACGCCCATTGAAACTAGCTGATTATATAGGCCAAGATGCTGTTTGTGCGCAAATGGAGATTTTTATCAATGCCGCTATCAAGCGAGCCGACGCGCTTGACCATGTGCTAATATTTGGCCCTCCCGGGTTAGGCAAGACAACCCTGGCCAATATCATAGCCAATGAAATGAATGTGAATCTGCGTCAAACATCGGGGCCGGTTTTAGAACGGGCTGGTGATATTGCCGCTATGCTGACAAATTTAGAAAAAAACGATGTGTTATTTATTGATGAAATACATCGTTTAAGTCCCGTAATCGAAGAAATTTTATATCCCGCCATGGAAGATTATAAGTTAGATATTATGATAGGTGAAGGACCTGCTGCACGTTCAATCAAACTTGATTTGCCTCCTTTTACCTTGATTGGTGCAACCACCCGTGCCGGTTTGCTAACGTCTCCATTGCGAGATCGATTTGGAATTGTTCAAAGGTTAGAATACTATGACATCAATGCCCTCACGCAAATTGTTAAACGTTCAGCTAAGTTATTGAAGGTTCAGACAGAAGCGGAAGGGGCTTATGAGATAGCTAAACGCTCACGTGGAACACCAAGAATTGCTAATCGATTACTAAGACGTGTTAGAGATTATGCTGAAGTGATTGGGAAAGGTATTATTACCGCTACGATTGCAGAAGAAGCTTTATCAATGATGGATGTTGATAAGCACGGGTTCGATATCATGGATCGAAAATTAATTAAGGCAGTAATAGAGCGATTTGATGGCGGACCGGTTGGTATCGATAGCATATCCGCCTCAATAGGTGAAGAAAAAGGGACAATAGAGGACGTCATAGAACCGTATTTAATTCAACAAGGTTTTCTCATGCGCACTCCGAGAGGGCGAGTTGCAACCGAGTTGGCTTATCAATTTTATGGCTCGCCATTGACAGAAACTGCTGACACAGAGTAATTTATAATCAAACGAATGATAGGAGTAAGACGTGTTAGGAAATATTAGTTTCTTATCGTATTTTGCACAAGCAGATATCGTAGTTAAATCTGTCATGCTTGGTTTAATTCTTGCTTCATTGTTTTCTTGGGCATTGATTTTATATCGTTCCGCTTTTATTTATGCAAAACAACAAGATGATAAAAAATTTATGAAGGCTTTTGAAACTTCCACGGATTTAGGAAGGCTCTATGCGAGTGTCGATAAAGAAGATACTTCTGGTCTAGCCAGTATCTTTAAACGTGGATTTAAAGAGTTTTTGCGTTATCATCGTGCTGGCAAAACAACCTTAGAACCTATTGAGCGTGTTATGCAAATATCAGCTCTCAAAGAGGAAAATGAATTAACAGCCCATCACACGATATTAGCTTCGGTAGGGGCAATTGCTCCATTTGTCGGTTTGTTTGGTACAGTTTGGGGCATTATGAATGCTTTCCATGCCCTAGGACAAGTTCGTCAAGCAACGATTGCCATGGTAGCGCCTGGGTTATCTGAAGCACTATTTGCCACTGCCCTTGGCTTATTTGCTGCAATACCGGCAGTTATTGCTTATAATCGTTTACAACAAAAAAGCCAGCAAATTGTGTTTGAGCACCAATTATTCCAAGAAGAGTTGTTATTGATTTTTGAAAGACAAACGTTGGCTGATAGCCGGGATGATGTCAATGAAACAAACAAAGCAATCTAGACTAGCGCCGGTCGCAGAAATTAATGTAGTCCCCTACGTTGATGTGATGTTGGTGTTATTGGTTATTTTCATGATAACTGCGCCAATATTAAGTCAAGGGGTACAAGTTGAATTACCGAAAGCGACTAGTGAAGCAATACAAACCGATGGCGTAGAGCCGATAATTGTGAGTGTTGACAAGGAAGGGCAATATTTTTTAAATAAGGCTACTAATCCAGAGTCACCTATCTCAGCGAAAGATTTAATGGTAAGAGTTGCGGCAGAATTACGTATCGCAGCTGAAAAAAAACAAGCGCCTAAAGTTTTGGTAAAAGGTGACCAAGGTGTGCCCTACGGAAGGGTGATCACAGCCATGTCGCAACTCAAGCAAGCAGGTGCCGAACAAGTGGGTTTAATGACCGACGATAGGGAAGCTTAATTGTGTCAGATACGATGTCTTTTAAAAAAGCAATCCTTTATTCTTTCATGCTGCATTTGGCTGTGGTTGTATTTATTTCCTATGCGCCAACGCCAAAATCAGAGCCGATTATCAATGCGATGGTAATCGATAAGCCTCAGATCAATCCTGATCCCAACCATCAGGAACAAAAGGCGATTGAAGCAGTTAGTATTGATGCAAAGGAAATTGAAGAAGCCGTTCATAAATTAAAACAAGAACAAGATCAGGCGAATCGTCAACGACTTGCTAAAATAGCTGCAGAGAAAAGGGCTGCGGAAGAGGCGAAACGTCACAGAATTGAGGAAGAAAAACGTCTTGCCACCTTAAAGCGGGAAGCGAAAGAGCGAGCTGAACAACAGCGCAAAGAACAACAACGACTTGCTGCACTGAAAAAGGAACGTGAAAAACTTCAAAAGCAGCAACAAGAAGAAGCATTGAAACGACGCCTTGAAGAGGAACGTAAACAAAAAGCCGCTCAAGAGGCCGAACGTCAACGCGAACAGGCCGAACGTCGACGCGAAGAGGCATTGCAAGCAGCAAAAGCTGCCGCTGCAAAACAAGCACGCGTTAATGAAGCGCTCCAAAAATATAAGGCGCTTATCCTTCAAGCTATTTCGCAACAATGGATTTTACCTGCGAATGTTGATTCCCAGCTCAGTTGTGAGTTTCGAATTCGACTAGCGCCCGATGGAACGGTGGTGTTGGCGCAATTATCACGAAGCAGCGGGGACACAATTTTAGACCGCTCAGCAGAATCAGCCATCAATAAAGCATCTCCTTTGCCTGTCCCACAAGAAAGAGAGTTATTTGAGCTGTTTCGCGATATTCAATTAACCGTTAGACCGGAACAAGCACGAGGTTAACATGAGACGTTTTGTATTGATTTTTTTGTCGTTTTTTCCCTTCATGATTTGGGCGCTCAATCTCGAATTAACGCAGGGCGTGAGTTCTGCGATGCCCATCGCGATAGAATCCTTTTCAGGCCTTGACCCGGCATTGATGATGAGTGATATTGTCAAACGGGATTTAGCCAATGCCGGCTTGTTTCGAGTGATTTCAGCTTCACCTGCGAAAGGACAATCGATGCCCATCGCTAGTTGGCGACAACTGGGGGCAGATACGGTTTTAACTGGCGAAGTTAAAAAGCAAGATGATGGTCAATTAATGGTACGTTTCGAATTAATTGATGCTGTCACAAAAGGCAAAATGCTCTTAGCAGAGCAATATCGCATAAAACCCAGTCAAGGGCGATCGTTTGCGCATTTTATCAGTGACAGAGTGTATCAGAAATTAACTGGGGAAAAGGGAATCTTTTCGACAAAAATTGCTTATGTTCTCGTCAATCGTAATGCCAGCCGGAATAAATATAAGCTGGAAGTCGCGGACATGGATGGCGAAAACGCGCAAACGCTTTTGCAATCATCCGAGCCGATTATGTCGCCTGCTTGGTCTCCCGATGGTAAAAAATTGGCTTATGTTAGTTTTGAGCAAAAAAAATCGCAAGTATATCTGATTGAGTTAGCCTCTGGCCGCCGAAAATTGATAACAAATTTCCCTGGTATTAACGGTGCACCAGCGTTCTCGCCCGATGGTAATCGTCTAGCTATCGTATTGTCAAAATCCGGAGCGCCAAAATTATATCAAATCGATTTAAGATCGGGTGATATGACGCAATTGACTACGGGTGTGTCAATTGATACGGAACCAAGCTACTCACGTGATGGACAATCCATCATCTTTACCTCAAATCGAGGAGGCAGCCCACAAATTTATCAACTAAATTTGTCGACAAAGCAAATCAGTCGAGTGACATTTTCTGGCCAATACAATGCGCGAGCTTCCTTTACACCGGATAACAGAAATATCATCATGCTAAGACGACAACAGCATAAATATAATATTGCATTGCAGGGATTAGGTGGTAATGGCAACCACACACTCACCAACGCTGAACGTGATGAGTCGCCGACTATTGCACCGAATGGCCGTATGGTTCTCTACGCAACGCAACAAAGAAATCACGGTGTGCTCGCAATGGTTTCGACCGATGGCCGTATTCGATTAGTGTTGCCCTCTGGTGAAGGGGATGTGCAAGAACCTGCCTGGTCACCCTATTTATCGTAATTTACTTTGGGACACACTATGTTTAGGAGCATTGCCTTTTTATTAATCATCTGTTCAACGCAATTGCATGCATGGAACAGTATGGGACATCGTCTCGTTGCACAAATCGCCATTGACGAGCTTCCTGTTGGATATGTCAAAAAATTATCCCATCTAAATCATGTTTTGGATGCTATCTACCCGCCGAGAAAACTAGTTAATTCAGCGACTTGGATGGATGATATCCGGTTTGACGATATCCAATGGTATACCACTTATCACTATGAAGATAAATACTTTTCCGAAGATGGCACACCGTTACCAAAACAATGTGGCCAATATGCAAGATGGGCTATAAGCACTGCTGTTCAATCACTAGAAAATCCGCGCACCACTGCGTTGAACAAAGCCATGGCATTAAGAGTCATTCTCCATGTTATTGGTGATATTCATCAACCCTTGCATTCAATTGCGAAAGTATCGAAGGCTTATCCTCAGGGGGATGCAGGCGGCAATTATTATTCGTTAACGAAGAATACGGTTGGGCGATCGTTGCATGAATTTTGGGATAATGGTGCTGGTTATTTGATATCCAATAAACCGGTGAAATACCAAGATATCTTAAAAACAGCACGCCATATAGAAAAGAAATATCCTTGTCGATCATTGCCAGTTGGCCAAGTTGATGTGAGTCATTGGCTTGATGAATCACGAAAAATTGGTATTGAAAAAGTTTATGCACCCCTTAAAGGTAGTTCAAAAATACCTGCTCAGTACCAATCTGCCGCTCAAAAAATAAGTCAGTATCAAATTGCGCTAGCGGGTTGTCGTTTAGCTAAATTATTAAAGCAAACGCATGTAGCTTATTAGCCCTCTAATTCGCTTTTTCATTTTGCTTTCTACCCAGATAGGGGAGCAGATATTATTTGGATGGATGAAAGGTTGCTGAATTGCAGTTATAATTTTGATGTATTGGTCTTTGAGCCAATGCACAAATTGCAATATCTTGGTGCTATCCCTATTCAACTCTCTTCTTTTTTAATCTAAAATACGCACTTTCTTAATCCAAGGCACCATGCAACATACAAGTGAGAGTAAAAATGAGTCATTCAAAATTTAAAATAGCTTTAGTGCAAGAAAAATGGCGAGAAAATGCAAATGAACATCAAGATAGTCTAGCTTCTGGTGTTTTTGCTGCTGCCAAGCAAGGCGCTCAGTTAGTATGTCTGCAGGAGCTAACTTTATCGCCTTATTTTTGTACCCGCTCGGATGTCGATCCAAAGCCTTATCAGGAGGATGTACAAAATGGCCCAACAGCTAGATTTGTAAGCAGTATTGCCAAAGAAGCTAACATTTGTGTTACTGCATCTCTATTTGAAAAAGCGGGCTATAATACCGCAGTTGCATTTAATAACGAAGGGAAATTAATAGGGGTCACGCGTAAGCAGCATATACCCAGTGGGGAAAAATACCATGAAGATTTTTATTTTAAACCAGGTGACTCAAATTATCCGATTCACACGGTAGCCGGACATAAACTCGGGTTACCGACTTGTTATGATCAATGGTTTCCAGAATTATCAAGAATTTATGGCCTAAAAGGGGCCGAAATATTAGTTTACCCAACCGCAATCGGCGGTGAACCAACCGCCCCTGATTTTGATAGCCAACCCATGTGGGAAAAAGTCATTGTGGCTCAAGGCATTATGGCTAATTCCTTTATGGTTGCCGTCAATCGAATTGGTTGTGAAGAGGGTCTTGAATTTTATGGCAGCAGCTTTATTAGTTCGCCTTTAGGTCACATTTTAGCCCAAGCACCAAGGAATGAATCTGCTGTGCTAGTTGCTGAATTGGATTTTAATGAGCGTGCGCTTTGGGGGCGATTATTTCCCTTTGCTCAACAACGTGAACCTCACACCTACCATGAACTTGTTAAATCAAGTCTTTAATTTACCGGAGTATCCTTCTAATGCCGCACGATTCCACGCTTAATAATTATTATAACCTTGATAACTGGGGAGAGGGTTATTTCACCATTAATAATAATGGCAACATTGAAGTTACTAAAAATACGAACGATTCAGGTGTTGAACTCAAAACAATTATCAATGCGGCAAGTCGAGCTGGATTGCAATTGCCTTTGCTCATCCGATTCACAGATATTTTGCATGATCGTGTTAAAAGAATTTATACCGCTTTTGCAACAGCAATCGAAGAAATTGATTATCGTGGGACTTACACATTAGTTTACCCAATTAAAGTTAATCAAGAGAATTCTGTTGTGAAGGAGCTTCTCACTGCACCTGGGCATCAGGTAGGTCTTGAGGCAGGAAGCAAGCCAGAGCTCATGGCTGTGATAGGTTTGTTAGGTCAAAACCCCTCAACCATTATTTGTAATGGTTACAAAGATGCTTGCTATATCAGAATGGCCTTAATTGCCCAACAAATGGGCCATCAAGTGTATATTGTTATAGAAAAGCAATCTGAGTTGGATATTATCCTTAAAGAATCTATTAAGATGGATGTTCGTCCTAAAATTGGAATCCGTATCCGGTTGGTAACCAAGGGAGCGGGTAAATGGGAAAATACGGGGGGTGCAAAATCAAAATTTGGTTTAAATGCGGAGCAAGTTCTGGATATTGTGCAAGTATTAAAACAAGAAGGTTATCTCGACTGTCTTGAGTTTATGCATTGCCATCTTGGTTCTCAGATTGCTAACATTTTGGATATACGGCAGTGCATGCAAGAGGTGGCACGTTATTATATTGAATTAAGAACATTGCATGCCCCCATCAAAACAATCGATGTTGGCGGTGGCCTTGCAGTGGATTATGAAGGAACGCATTCAAGCACCGATTGTTCAATGAATTATAGCCTAGAAGAATATGCGACTAATATTTTATTAGCACTACGCAATGTATGTGAAGATAGTGAACACCCTGAACCTAATATCATTTCTGAGTCGGGCAGGGCGCTTACAGCACATCACGCCTTGATCGCCACGAATATAACCGATGCTGAAATTGTTAAACAAAGCCGTGAATTACCTTTGATTGAGCCCGATGACTCCCATGTTCTTCGTGATATCTGGGATACCTATCAAAGTATGTCAGAGTGCACGCCCACTGAATTATTTAATTATGCCTTTCATTCACTTAATGAAGCACATTCAATGTTCAAACATGGCGTAATCAAGTTAAAGGAAAAAGCAAAGGTAGAACAATTTTTTACCGCGATATGTTTTGAGCTTCAAAGTCGCTTGGATGAAAACAATGCCAGTGACAATGATTTATTGACAAGCATTAATGAGCGATTAGCAACAAAGATTTTTTGTAATATTTCATTTTTCCAATCGATGCCAGACGCATGGGCTATTGGTCAAATATTCCCCGTGGCTCCTATTTCTCACCTGACAGAGCCCCCTACAATGCACAGCATTCTTCAAGATTTGACTTGTGATTCAGATGGCACCTTGAAACAATATACAGGTAAGTCCTATTTGAGTTCGACATTAATGTTACCAAACTATGACACTAATAACCCCTATCACCTTGCCTTTTTCTTAGTTGGCGCTTATCAAGAAATTCTAGGAAATTTGCATAATCTCTTTGGCGACATCAACTCGCTTGCTGTCAAACTATTGGGCAATGGGGAGTTTGAAATGAATGATCTGGTAAGCGGAGATACGGTCACCAATGTGCTAAATTTAGCTCATTTCGATACAAAAAAGCTACTTCAATCGTATGAAAAGCAATTGATTAACACCGAATTATCCGAAGAAACGATTCAACACTATTTGAATGAGCTTCGTAGTATTTTTTCACAATTCACTTATCTTGATGCTAACAAAAGCAAAGGAAAATCATGACAACGCCTAAGCAAAAAGGGTTTAAAATGCCGCCAGAATGGCACCCTCACAGTGGTTGTTGGATGGCATGGCCATGTCACCAGCAAACCTGGGAACAAATCGGCTTAGATAGAGCACGAGTTGCCTATGCTAAAGTTGTGAAAGCGATTTCAAAATATGAGCCAGTGACGCTACTTGTTAACCCTGGAGATGAGTCTAATGCTTTAAACTTATGCAATCATAGCGCACGCATTATCAGTTTACCCATAAACGACTCCTGGACAAGGGATACGGGGCCAACATTTTTACTGAATGGTTCAAGCCAACTGGCAGGCGTTGATTGGATTCACAATGCTTGGGGGAGGAATTACGATAACTATGCCTTAGATAATCAAATCGCCTCTCACATATTGAGAGAAGTTAACGCTATTCGATTTAAAGCGCCATTGGTGATGGAGGGCGGTTCGTTTCATGTTGATGGCGAAGGGACTGTTTTAACAACGAAAGAGTGTCTGTTAAATGATAATCGTAACCCACATTTATCAAAGTATGAAATCGAACAATACCTGCAAGATTATCTAACTATTGACAAGGTGATCTGGCTTAATAATGGACTTATTGGTGATGAGACCGATGGGCATATTGATGAGATTGCCACATTTATTGCACCTGGTAAGGTATTATGCCTTATTACGACCGATAAGCAGGATGAAAATTACAATATACTCCAAGAGAACCTAGCGATATTAAAGTCTTCAACCGATGCTAAGGGGAGGGCGCTCGAAGTGTTTACCATTGAGCTACCACCTGCAACACAAATCAATGGTGAACGATTGACGCTATCCTATATCAATTTTTATCGTGCAAATAAAGGCATTGTGATGCCGTCATTTGGCCATAAAAAATATGACGATGCTGCGTATACACTATTTAAGCACTTATTCCCAAACGAGGGCATTACTCAAATTGACGCCTTAGACGTTTTTGCAGGAGGTGGCGGTATTCATTGTATTACGCAACAACAACCAAAAGCGCTATAAAATTCACACAAATTTTATTAGTTATCATGGGGTAAGCCAAGTTATAATTACTACGGCTCAGGTTTAAATGAGGCGGTATTATTCTGATAGGCTTACCCAAATTAAAATATTCATCTGAGTTAAAAGTGATAAAAAATGATAGGACCTATTTCATTTCGGCATAACATTATTCTTGTTGGTTTTGGGTGCATTGGTAAGGCATTGTTACCTTTATTATTTAGACACCTCAACATCAATCCATCACAAATTACCGTATTTGATAAATGTCACGATGGAATCGCTTTGACAAATGAATATCAAGTTTTATTGAATGTGGAGAACATTACACCTGAAAATTATTTATCAATTCTTGAGCCGTCTATAAAACAAGGTGATTTGTTCATTAATTTGTCTGTTGACATAGCCAGTGCCGCTTTAATTGAATTATGTCAAAAAAAAGGGGCGCTTTACCTTGATACTTGCACAGAGCCCTGGAAAGGTGAATATAAAGACGCTTCGAAACATCCTGAAATGCGAACAAATTATGCGCTTAGGCAGGGCGTGCTTAATATTAAAACAACAAAGATCGCACCGACGGCGGTTATTACCCATGGTGCAAACCCAGGGTTAGTTTCTCATTTTGTCAAACAAGCGTTACTGAATATGGCCAAAGATAACAACTATTCAGGAAGCATGCCTTCAACTCGCGAAGATTGGGGATATTTAGCTCACTGGCTCGGCATAAAATCAATCCATATTGCTGAGAGGGACATGCAAACTTCTGCCCGCGTTAAAAAGCCAGGCGAGTTTGTGAATACCTGGTCCGTTGAAGGCTTTATCTCGGAAGGATCGCAACCCGCAGAGCTTGGTTGGGGAACACACGAAAAGAGTTTACCGGACAATGGCTTTCCATTTTCTTTTGGTACGCAATGCGCAATTTATCTAAAACAACCCGGTGCAGCAACAAAAGTGCGAACTTGGACCCCTTCATACGGAGCAAGCCACGGTTTTTTAATTACCCATGCAGAATCAATTTCGATTGCAGATTATTTAACCTTGGAAGAAGGGGGAAGACTCTTTTATCGCCCCACCGTGCATTATGCGTATGTCCCATGCCCCGATGCGATTTTATCTATCCACGAGTTGGCAGAAAATGAATGGCATTCTAATCAAACACAGCGAATTATGTTAGATGAAATTATCGATGGGATGGATGAGCTTGGTGTTTTGTTAATGGGTAATAAAAAAGGTGCGTACTGGTTTGGATCACAATTGTCAGTTCAGCAAGCACGAGAACTAGCCCCAGGCAATAATGCTACGAGCTTACAGGTGGTAGCAGGTGTTTTAGCAGGTGTTATGTGGGCAATTGAAAATCCCAATCAAGGCATTGTTGAACCGGAAGATATACAATTTGATTATGCGCTAAAGGTCGCAATACCCTATCTGGGTGAATTAAAAGGGCATTACACCGATTGGACACCTTTAAGAAATCGCGAGCATTTGTTTTCAGAGCAAATCGATAATAGCGATCCCTGGCAATTTAAAAATATGTTAGTGGATTGAAATGGAGTACCTCTCGTTTTGCCGGAAACTTTCCTCCTTTGCATAGAGTCCTTTAGGTATTTAATACCTGGGTTCATCTAAGGATCTCTATGCTTTCTCTAATCAACGGAAAGTCCTTTGCATTATCTTAAACGACACCATTTATAATTCGTTGGCATGATTGTCGTTATGCTGGATAGCAATTCGCAATAAATTCAGTTAAACCTAAATTTGTCAATCTTACCTTTGCGCCAGATGGAGCAACAATGTGAAGGATATCATTGTTTCGAACAGTGACTTTAATCTCATCACCCAGATTTAATTTATTTGAATTAAACGTACTACTACCGTTTAACATTTTTGCAAGAAGCTCATCGCTTTCATCGGTTGATTTGACTTTGCAATTAGCTTCTATTGTAAAGAAAAAATTGTTAACCAGGTCTTGAGGTTCATTGGGTTTAAACACATAGTCAATGCTGAACCCAAGTGACATTTCATGGGGCTGAGCAGAGCTTGTGACGCTCGCGGTTATTAAAAGGAAATACATTAGCACTTTGGATATCGATTCTTTTAACATAATAGATTCTCCTACGGGTTAAAAACGCGTCAAGATACTATTTTTTTGTCCCTATGGCAATTCAAAAGACAAAAAAGTCTTTGCCAAATCACATTAAATCAATATTGCTTCTGTATTTGTTCATAAAAAAATGAACAGGCAACTTATTAAGTATAAAATACTTTATAAGGAATACCTAGTAAATTAATTGAGCACTTAAGATTGTGCATTGTAACAGGCTATTTTCCATTGTACCGGACAAAAACTCATATCTAAGACGTGCCCGTGCCCGGTTTTTAATGGGCAGAAATCACTTTTTCCGGTGATCTGCTTCAAGATCAAAGTTTATCTTTTAATTCTTCAAAATCGGGCATGGGCACGGGCACGCTCACGGGCTCGTATTAGTTATTTGATTTTTGTCCGGTACAAAGGCTATTTTCGCTATTTTTTGCATAATTAATGATTCAGAGTAGGTGTCTATTTATAGAGTGATATTTTGTAACACAACCACCAAAACACCCGCAATTGCCCCCGATAAGTGTCCTTCCCACGAAACGCCTTTTTTGGATGGAAATAGTCCGAAGAAAATACCGGCAAAATAATATACGACGATTAATGCAACAATCACGGTGGTTAGGGATGGGTTTTGAAAACCGTCAGCGAGCAAATAGGCCCAGTACCCAGTAATAAGCCCGCTTGCGCCAATATGGATGCCTCGTTTACCGATGACCCAAGTAATCAAGCCACTGACGATGATGATAAAAATACTGATGTTATAAAATAAGCTGACACCTTGAATCATGATAAAGTTTGCTAACACAATAAAAGGGATCGTGTTAAAAAAAAGATGATTGAAGTCAGCGTGTATAAACGGTGCAAAGAAAACTCCTGGTAAGCCGCGAATATGTCTTGGAAAAATACCAAATCGAAATAGCCAATTACCTAACACCTGGTTTAGCAAAAACGAAATCCATAAGATTGATGTTACAAAGACAAGTTGAGATAGATGGCTTTGTGTTTGGATAGCTATCTGAGCCAAGCTATCTTGGAATTGATTAAGCATCTTGTATTAAGACCGTTTCTTCATGTTTGTTATCGCTTGGCTGGGTACAAAAAGAAGGGGATCCACGAGTGTTTGGTTTAAAATCATCGACCAATGCAAATGTGGCCCGGTTGCGCGACCAGTTGCACCAACAAGACCAACTTGGTCTCCTTGTTTAATTTGTTGGTTCGGTTTTACTAAGATTTTGTCTAAATGCGCATAAAGGGAAAACAATCCCATCCCGTGGTCAACTATCACCGTATTGCCAGTAAAGAAATAATTTTTTGTGCTGACTACCTTGCCACTATTTATCACGATCACCGGCGTATTCTTAGGCGAAGCGATATCAAGTCCAGTATGAGGGGCTCTTGGCTTACCATTATAGATTCTTCGTAAACCAAATTGACTTGAAATAGGTCCGTGTGAGGGGGCGATAAAGCCTTCCTCAAAAGGATTTCGCTCGCTAAAGACAGAAAACAGTTGTTCACGTTCTTTTTCCTCTGCTTCGATACGTGGTCTGTCCTTGGCAAACGGATCCACTTTTCGTTTGTTATCGATCACTAATGACTGGATGCGATAATACTTTTCACTGACATGAAAGGGAACTAATCCTTGTTGAGGTTGGGATACTCTGATGTTTTGAATCGGTGCCTTTTCATCCAGAGGTATGCCAACGATCATTAACCATTGATTACTCATAAAGCTTGGTATAATTGCTATTTTTTTATCTAAATAAGAAGCGGCGGGTTTTTCCTTCAGATCAATGGGAATGATAGTCACGCCCCCATTAACAGCGTGATTTTCCGGTAAATTAATTTTTACAGCATGCATGGTAAGTGGAAAAGTTAATAAAAAAATTAGATTAAAAAGTGAATATTGAAATAATTTATTCATTAAATTTCTTCCTTTGTATGATTTTGCAGGATAACTGACCATGTTTAATTCTTATGTCGATCATATCGCTATCTTCAACTTGTGATGGGTCAGTAATGATAGCACCATTAAAACTGGCAATAGCATAACCTCTGTTCAGTGTAGCTAATGGGCTCAATGCATGCAATGTTGCTGTGGTATTTCCATAGTGTTGCTTTTTGGCATTCAGTGTAATACCCATAATTTGTTGAAGTCTGTGTAGTTTAAAAGAAAATTGATGTTGATAGGATTTTATGATTTGTTTAGGATGCAACTTGTGAATATGTTGCAATTGAATAGTTATGCTATTTTTTTTATTAAGCAACTGACGCTTTTGCGCTTGTTGAAGTCGCATTTGGAGATAATCCAGAGTCTGCCAACGTTGATTGAACATTAAATTTGTGGGAGCAAACAGTTGCCTTGTTTGCCATCCTAACGCTTGTTGATAGCCTGCGACTAATTGTCTAACAAGGTGTTTCATTCTATCAATTCGGTTGCTGATGTCTTCTAACAAAACAGACTGGTCAGGACAGCACGCTTGTGCTGCAGCGGTTGGCGTTGCAGCTCTTAGATCAGCAACAAAGTCGCAAATTGTTACATCGGTTTCATGGCCTACACCACTGATAACTGGAATAGGGCAACGATAGATTTCTCGAGCTAATTGTTCATCATTAAATGGCATTAAATCTTCTAAAGACCCACCACCTCTCGCGATGATAATGACATCGTTTCTTGAATCGGAAATAGCGCATTTTAATGAGCGAATGATAGTTAAAGGCGCTTGCGCTCCCTGTACTTCACAGCAATATAATGAGACAGATGCGATGGGATAACGCTTTTTTAACGTAGTTAAGATATCGTGAATTGCCGCGCCAGAGTCAGACGTGATAATGGCTATTGTTTGTGGGCGCTTTGGAATGGCTTGTTTATTGGTTGGATCAAATAACCCCTCTTGATTCAATTTTTGTTTTAAAAGTTCAATTTTCTGTAGTAAGAGACCTTCACCATCCGGAATGACTTCGGAAACGATAAGTTGATAATCGCCGCGTGCTTCATATAAAGTAACCCGCCCCAGTAAAATAACGGATTGACCATTATCAATGTTTTTTGACCACCCATTTTGCGATTGCCTAAAATAGGCACATTTTATTTGTGCAGAGTCGTCTTTCAAAGTAAAGTAAAGGTGTTGAGACGCTGGCCTGGCTAGGTTTGAGATTTCACCTTTGACTTTAATATTGGCAAATCCTTGTTCAAGCCATTGCTTGGCTTGACGATTAAGTTCGCTGACAGTAAATATGGGATGCATGTTCTTTCACAATGTATGTTAAAATGTTGAAATAAAACGCGTAATCATTTATTGTATCTATAATAAAAACAATAATCATATCCTATGAGATTAAAAAAAGCACTATGCATCGCAATGATGGTTAGCGGTTACGCACAAGCGCTGACCCTAGAAGATGCTGTGCAAAAAAGCATTATCACAAACCCGGATGTTTTATTTAACCGAGCAAAAACATTATCTGATCGTCAAGGGATCGATGTGGCAGCTGGTGCCTACTTGCCTTCTGTTGATGTCCGTGCTGGTGTTGGTGAAGAGGCAACTTTAAACCCAACTACTAGCGCACTTCAAGGTGGTGGGGTACGAAAGCTAACTCGCAAAGAGTCCAGTGTTGAATTAACGCAGAGCTTATTTGCTGGCGGAGCAATCATCGGTGAATATCACCGAAATCAATATCTCTATCAAGCGCAACTACTAAAAACTCAAGGTATTGCTGAGGATCTTGCGCTTGATGCGACAAAAAGATATTTAGATGTATTACTAAATGAACAGTTATTAGGCCTTGCGGTCAACAATCTAAAAGCACACAAAAAAGTATTTGCTCTAATTAAAGAACGAAGTGATGCGGGGTTATCTCGCGAAGCCGAGCTTGATCAAGCAGATTCACGTTTAGCCTTAGCGGAGGCAAATAAAATCAGTGCTGAAGCAAACCTTCGTGAAGCTAGAATTACATTTGCTCGTGTTATAGGTGCGTGGCCTGAGAAATTGCAATGGCCGAAGGAGCCTTCGATCGCAGAAATGCCAAAAACATTAAATCAAGCGATTGAGGTTGGAGCTGAACGCCATCCTACCGTTAAATCAAGTTATGCAGATATTAAAGAGGCTAAAGAGCAATATAAGGTTGCACGCTCACGCTATTATCCTTCCGTTGATTTTGTTTTAAGAGCTTCAGAGAATAGAAATCTTGCGGGACTGACTGGTCCAAATAATGATAAGTTAGCCATTATACGCATGAACTATAATATTTTCAGAGGCGGAGCAGATCAAGCCGAAGTTAGGCGAACAGCGTACCAAGTACAAGAGGCCTATGAAGAAAAAAATAAAGCATTACTCGATTTAAGGGAGTCGCTTCGGTTGTCTTGGAATGCATGGATTTCAAGTAGTGAACGATTATCTCCTTTGAGACGGCATGTTAAAGCTGCCAAAAAAACCCGCTCTGCTTATCAAGAACAATTCAAATTGGGTAAGCGAACGCTTCTTGATCTATTAGATTCTCAAAATGAATATTACCAAGCATCCATTGAAAATGCCCGAGGTTACGTCGATGAGGTATACTCCCGTTATCGCATCATTAATGGCGTCGGTAAATTAATTATTTTCTTTAATGTACGCATACCAACAAATGTTGTTAACGGGGATATATTTAATTCCGCTCAACGCCAGGTTGTTACTGAGCAACCCATGGATGGTGTTCCAATGCCTGAAATGCTTGAAGAAGATTTAAGAATCGCTAAACCCGTCAAGCAAGTTGAAAAAACGCCTTTAACTAAACCCAACTTATTGAAAAATAGTCATATTCCCTATCCAGCAAGAAACCGAGATTGGTTTGTACAGGTTGGAAAATTTAGCTCGTTGAATTTTGCTAAAAATATGGTAGATACACTGAGAGCGAAAGGCTTTAAGGTATTTGCTAAGGAAATTGACAGGTGCTACTTTGTCTTTGCTGGACCGTATGAATATAGAGGATTAGCGGCTAATACTATGGAACGACTGAAGTCAATTGCGCATGTGGAAGGATTATTGGTTACCTTTCGGCATGATTTCAAGGACAAGCGAATAGTAACTTACTATGCAAAGAAAAAGTAGGCTATTTCTAAGTCTTTTTGTCATATGCTTTGCCACTTGCACATTCAATATGTATGCCCAGCAAAAAATTTCGAAAGATTTTAACCATGAAATTAATCATTCTAATGGATCAGCTAAAAAACGTTTCCTAACCCTCCAAAAATTGCTTGATGAACAGGCCAATATGTCAGAGTTTGAAAAACTAGACCGAGTTAATCGGTTTTTTAATCTCTTTCAATTTGTCAGTGATATGCAATTTAAAGGAGAGCCGGATTATTGGCAGACGCCAAAAGAATTCATTGAGTCTGCCGCAGGGGATTGTGAGGATTTCTCGATTGCTAAATATTTTACCCTTTTAAAAATGGGGGTCCCTAGCGAGAGGCTCAAAATAGTCTATGTCAAATCAAAAACTTTGAATCAGGCTCATATGGTCTTAGCTTACTATGAATCCACAGGCAGTGATCCTTTGATTTTGGATAATATTAACTCAAAAATATTACCGGCTTCTGAACGGAGTGATTTAATTCCGGTCTATAGTTTTAATATTGATGGTCTGTGGTTAGTAAGACAACAAAGTCGTGATCAACGCGTAGGCGATTCTAACCGCTTGAGAAAATGGCAAGACTTACTAAAACGAATGGAAAAAGAGGGAACAAACAATGAGTTTAACTAAAAAATTAATCTATGGCGTTTTGTTTTTATTATTTGTTGTCTTAATGGGAACGTACGCCATTACCTTGAATAATTCAGCCCATTTCTATCGCCAGCAGCTAAACAACAATGCTCAGGATACAGCAACCTCTCTCGGATTATCTTTATCCCATTATTTGTCAAAGACGGACAAAGCAATGATGCTATCCATGGTGCAAGCTGTCTTTGATCAGGGGTATTTTGCTTCAATCGAAATTTATAATCATAAAGATGAACTACTTATCTCAAGGAAATTAAATGAAGCCACGATCAAAGTGCCTGATTGGTTTCGTGATTTAATTTCATGGCCAAGCACTTCTCAAAAAAATGTGATTATGGACGGTTGGAAGCAAGTAGGTTATCTCGTCGTAACAACGGATCCGGAAATTGCTTATCTATCGATATGGCAAAATGCTAAATTCCTTCTTATTTGGTATTTATTGTTTGCTTTGATTACGTCGATAACTATCTTTATTTCAATACGAATTATTATGAAGCCACTGGATCGTGTCACTGAGCAAGCGCAAGATATATGTGACAGACGGTTTGTTATTCAAGCTAATATTCCCAAAACGCCAGAGTTAAAAAAATTAACGCTGGCCATGAACCGCATGGTCCATCATTTGAAAAGTCTATTCAGAAGTAATATGAGTGAAATCCAACGATTACGTCAACAAGCCTATGTAGATCAACTGACAAATCTGGGTAATCGACGTTTCTTTCTGCAACAATTTAACTATTTATTAACAAATAAAGAAGAGTTTTGTCCTGGGTATTTTATCCTCGTGACTATAGAGGGCCTGGATGATCTCAATATTCATTCCGGATACGCAAAAGGTGATGAAATCATTCTAGCGTTTTCAAAATATATTCAACAGTTTTGGTCAGTTCACTCACAAATCCTTATTTGTCGAATTGGCGGTAGTCAATTTGGCTTGGTCATCAAAGAGATATCCAAAGAATTAATTTTATCGTCTATCCCTGATTTTTCAAAAGGATTGGCTAAAATCAAACAACAAGATGACCACGTAGAAGTGTTCTTTTCAGTAGTTCCTTATGCATTTAATCAATCCTCATCAAACGTTTTAACACTGGCGGATCAAGCGTTAAATAAAGCCAGGGAATCGGGTGAAAGTTATCATGTTATCACCGATGGAGAGACTAAAATCGAGGTTGTTGACCCCAATGCATTAAAGTCTGCACTTATAACAGACAACTTTATTATTTACGAACAAGCGGTTGTCGGCTCAGAGTCAATACTGCATCAAGAGCTGTATTTACGCATCATGATAGATGATAAAGAAATTGGTGCAAATGCATTCTTGCCGATAGCACAACGATCGGGATTATCATCACTGATCGATAATCTAATGATCGATAATGTTGAAAAACTATTGATACAAAATGATAGCACTTATGCGATGAACTTATCCCTGAATACCATATTGGAGCAAGGGGATCAGCAGGCGTTATTAGCGAAATTAAATCACATTTCAAGGTCTATGCGCCATCGTTTAGCTTTCGAAATACCGGAAGTTTGGCTCGTTAGCAATCAATTAACCATGATGGGTTTTATTAATCAGATAATCGACTTAGGATTCCAGTTTGGTATTGATCAGGCAGGTGTTAATTTATCAACGATGAATTACTTACAAGAGATCCCCCTGAGCTATGTCAAAATACATGGGAGTTTAATTCACGATGCTTTTAAAACAGATCAGTCAGAAATGATGCTGCGTTATATAATTGATTTGCTACAAACGGTGGGGATAGAAGCAATTGCTACGCAAGTACAATCGCTCGATCAAGTGAAACAAATGAAAAAGATGGGTATCCAATGGCTACAAGGTTATGAAATTTCTGCTAGCAAAAAAATTAATGTGTAGTAAATTTTTTAACTGTCGTATTACGCTGTATTTCAGCCGGTTAGCAAGGCAAATGACTATCGCGCAGCAAAATGCCAACCAAACAATTGGGCTAATTGCTGCAACATAGCACGCCCACGGATGCTATTACCTTTTGCATTTACTTTCGGACTATAGCAGGCAATACCGGCTATCCCTGGCATGACAGCAATAATATAGCCAGAAACGCCGCTTTTTGCGGGTAATCCAGTTTGTACCATGTGCGTTCCTGTTTCGTCATATAGCCCGCAAGTTGCCATAATGGATAATGTTGTGCGAGCTGTTTCTTTGCTAATTATCCGTGTTTTCCTAATTGGGCAAAAACCTTGGTTGGCTAGCAATGATGGTAGCATAACTAGCTGCTCTAATGAGGCTTCATAAGAACATAACGTAAAGTAAACGTTCAAAATTTCAGGAACTGGACCATCAATAATGCCATGCGATTTTAATAAGAATGCCAGGGATCGATTGCGATCGCCGGTTCGCTTTTCAGAATTAAAAACTAAGGGATTGATCGACAATCGGTGGTTAAATAGCTGCATGACCCATCGCTCTAACCAAGCAAATTGTTGCTCGCCTGTGCCTGGTATTTTTGAGCACAATGTTATCGCACCCGCATTAAGCATTGGATTGGAGGGTTTAGGTCCAAATTGTTCTAACCGGGTAATCGATGAAAATTCATCACCGGATGGTTCAGCACCTACCCATTGTAAAAGTTGATCTAGCCCCACTTCTTCTAATAATCCGATTAACGGAATTAGTTTTGCAACACTTTGCAAGGTAACATCGGGTAATGGTTTGTTGCTATATGTCAGGACTTTATGTTCCATTTGCTGTATGGCTATTCCAATTAAATCTTCATCGATATGGGCAAGCTCAGGAATGTAATTTGCAGCGTTACCGGAAGTCAGTTTCGCTGCAGAATCGACGATGTTGATGAGTGTCGCTTTTGTAATCCGTTTAGGTGTCGCCATAATTAAGACCAAGGGTGTAACATTTTTGCTACAGGTTTCATTAACTTTTCCATGAGTGCTGGTGAGGAATGAACCTTAACTCTATATATATTATAGTCAGACATTTGACTAATAAGATAATCATCGCTGGTTTTTAATACATCAATCAGCCTATATTGATAGGCATCGAGTGCAAGCCAATGCTCTCCAGTGGCAACTTCATCAATATTAATCATTTGCCGATTTTGCATCACATAATTTCGAAACGCTTGATGAATGAGCTCGATATCTTCTTGAAATTTTTCTCGTCCTTTAGCGGTATTTTCCCCAAAAACAGTTAATGTCCGTTTAAACTCACCCGCAGTTAAGAGCTCAAAATCAATATCGTGCTTTTTGAGCCAGCGATGAAAGTTGGGAAGCTGAGCTACCACCCCAATGGAGCCAATGATCGCAAAAGGTGCTGCCATAATTTGGTTAGCCACACAAGCCATCAAATAGCCGCCACTTGCTGCGATTTTGTCAATGCAAGCAACAAGCGGGATTTGTTTGTCTCGAATGCGTTGCAGTTGTGATGCGGCTAATCCATAGCCATTGACAGCGCCCCCTGGGCTATTTAATCGAATAACCACTTGATCCTTTTCCGTCGCAACCGCTAAAATTGCCGTAACCGCTTTTCTCAGTTGTTCAGTTTGACTTGCCTTGATGTCACCATCGAAATCGATGACAAATATAGACGGTAGCTCTTTTTGGGCTTTATGTTTCGCCTTTAATTCTTTGCGACTTTGTTTGACATGGGGTTTAACCACTTTATTCAGGGATGTTTTTAGCGATTCAAATTCATCTGACAATGATTCGAGCGATACTTTAGGTTGGCTTTTTTTACTAATTGATATTATTCCGGCTAGTAAAATTAGGATTCCTATTATGATAGTCAGCAACTTCAACGCAAACATGCCATATTCAGCTAAAAATGCCATAGTATTAACCTCTATTAATTAAAAATATATTCTAGATTTAAAAGGAGGGCGTGTTAAGAATAAATTTTGTTTTAATTGATTTTAATCGATATAATAGGCGATTGCATGAGGAGTGTTTGCCATTTTACTGAACAATTTTTTAAATAAGATGTCGTTGCGAACGTAGTGAAGCAATCCAGAACTGGTTTTTGTTCAGAGATCTGTCTGGATTGCTTCGCAAAGCTCGCAAGGACGGTGCATTTAATAAATATCAATTATAAATGACGTTCCTGAATATATAAATAAAATTAACCAGCAATATTTTTGTATGTGCTCACAATGATAGAAGTCAAGCAGCTCTATTACAGTATCCAAGCGACACCTATATTAACTAATATCAATTGCTCTATTCCAGCTGCTTGTGTGTTTCATATTCAAGCTGGGAATGGTGCTGGGAAGACAACGTTATTACAACTTTTATGCGGTCTCAAACAACCAGAGAGTGGATTGATTCTTTTTAATCAACAGCCAATACAGGATCGCTTAAGTCGATTTCAACAAAATATCAATTACATTGGTCATCAAATACCACTGCAAAATCAATTATCGATTTCTGAACACTGGCTATTATCTTCTGTTCCCGATGAATCTTACCATCAAGCGCTCAATTATTTTCAATTAGGTCATTGCGAACATGTGCCAGCTATTCAACTATCGGCTGGCCAACGCAAAAAAGCCGTGTTAATGGCATTGCTTCTCCACAAAAGACCCATTTGGATTTTAGATGAGCCATTTGTTGGATTAGATCAACAAAGCATCTCAAATCTACTAAAATTGATTGAACATCATATTAACCAAAATGGCATTGTTGTTGTAACATCACATCAACCGCTTCCAAATTTGTCATGTAAAACAATGAATTATATGTTATGAACCAATTTTACCAATTTTGTCGCCGAGAAATTTTACTGAAAGCCAGGCAACCAAGGGATGTTGTATTTTCGATTTTGTTTTTTTTGATGGTGTGTTTATTTTTCCCATTGTCCTTGCCATTTTCGCCTAATTCATTAAAGTCCTTGGCGCCTGGTATTATTTGGTTTGGTTTAACATTGTCCATGTTGTTATCCATCGATCAAGTATGGCAACAAGATTATGATAATGGATTGATGACACAATGGTATTTATTGCAGAAACCAATTGTAACCATAACCCAAGCAAAAGTACTCGTTCATTGGTTGTCTTCGCTGGTTGCTACCTTATTGATAATGCCAATATTAACAGTGGCATATGGTTTGCATTTTTACCAGTCTCTTATACTATTTACCGCAGTCTCCGCAGGTTCGCTTATGATTGCTTATTTAACTGCCTTAGCAGCGGCATTTAGCTTATCGATGCAACAGAAGGGGGTCATGATGGCCTTGATTTTACTTCCTCTCGTGTTACCGGTGATGATTTGGGGAAGTGGTGTGGTCAGTCTAGCGTCACAACCCATTAATGTTAATCCCTATTTAGCTTTGTTATTGGCAGGATCCATAGGCAGCGTCATGCTATTACCGTGGCCAATCGCTTTAGTTATCAAAATGCAAATTAGTGAGTGTGAGTAAGGCTATCGCCATAAGTTGGCTATGGAAGGAGAGTGTGATAGTATTCTGGCACCGATTGGTAGATTAAAATAACTATGTGGTCCTTTCTTTATTCTTTAGCCTCGCCTAAATGGTTTTATGAAAACACAACCTGGTTGCAAAGGCCTTTGTTGGTTTGCGCAATTGCTCTACTTTTATCGGGCCTTTTCACCGGCTTATTTATTGCACCTGCTGATTATCAACAAGGTGATGCTTTCCGAATTATGTATATTCATGTTCCTGCAGCGATGCTTTCGATGTCATTGTATGCGTTAATGGGTTTTTTAGCTATATTAACACTAGTTTGGCGAATTAAATTGGCAGGAATCTTATTATCTTCGACTGCTCCCATCGGTGCCAGCATGGCCCTCATCGCACTAGTTACCGGCAGTATATGGGGTAAGCCAATGTGGGGAACCTGGTGGATTTGGGATGCTCGTTTAACCTCTGAGCTCATACTCCTTTTAATCTATCTTGCCATTATTGCTACACAATCATCGACTCGCAACCCGACACAAGCTGATAAATTAGTTGCTGTGCTGACACTCGTTGGGTTAGTTGATTTACCAATTATTCATTTTTCTGTTTATTGGTGGAATACGCTGCATCAAGGCGCAACATTATCCCTTTTTTCAAAACCCAAAATCGCTTCTTCCATGTTATACCCACTTTTTTTGATGATGGTTGGCTTTTTGACCTTGTCTGTGTACTTTATCCTTGATTGCGCAAGAACAAAATTGATTGAACGCGAGAATAAGCAACAATGGGTCAAGCACCTATATTTGGGGGGCAATGGATGAATTATCTAACTCAATGGTTGTCTATGGGCAATTATGACATGTATGTCTGGCCCGCTTATGGATTGGTTTTTGTTGTATTTTTATTCAATTTCATAAGATTGCGAATGTATAGAAACCGTGTAACTAACCATTTAAAACGATTATTTCAAAGGCCATCGTCATGAATCCGGTACGTCGACAACGATTGCTGTTAATTGTTTCCTTGCTTGTTGGGTTGCTCATTGTCTTGGGTTTAGTCTTATATGCACTCAGACAAAACATTAGTCTATTTTATACACCAACACAAATCATGCATCACGAAGCCCCTATCAATCAGACCATACGCCTTGGCGGCATGGTAAAGCAGGGATCTGTTTCACGAAAACCAGGTGGGCTTGAAGTTCAATTTACCTTGACCGATTTTGCCAATGATGTGGTGGTGTTTTATGAAGGCATCCTCCCTGATTTGTTTCGAGAAGGTCAGGGCATCGTTACCACGGGTACCATGAATGAGAAAGGACGTTTTCAAGCAAGCAATGTACTCGCAAAGCACGATGAAAACTATATGCCTCCTGAAGTGAAGGCTTCAATGCAAAAGACCTTAAAGACAGGAGCTAGCAGCTAATGTATTTTCCTGAGATAGGTTTAATGGCCTTAATACTTGCTTTGCTATCGAGCTTCGTTTTAATGGTTATTCCTACCATTGGCATCGTTCAACAGCGTGAGGACGTGATGGGCCGAAGCCGAAATTTAACAAGGCTTGTGTTCCTTTTGGTACTTATCGCTCAAGCGATATTAACCGTATGTTTTATACAAGACGATTTTAGTGTGCTTTATGTTGCATCAAACTCAAGTACTTTACTGCCTTGGTTTTATAAACTATGTGCCGTTTGGGGTGGTCACGAGGGCTCCATCTTGTTATGGGTTCTGATATTAACCTTTTGGATGGTGTTAATTGCTCAATTTAGTCAGTATTTACCTATACAATTTGTTAGCAGGGTGCTTATCGTCCTTGGTTTTTTAAGTTTCGGTCTGCTTTCTTTTATTCTATTTACCTCCAATCCTTTTATTAGACAACTAACGCCAATTCCATTGGAAGGGCGTGATTTAAATCCGCTATTACAAGATCCGGGATTTCTTTTTCATCCCCCTATGTTGTATATGGGCTATGTTGGATTTGCTATTGCATTTGCATTTGCCATTGCAGCATTATGGATGGGTACCGTTGAATCAACCTGGGCCAGATGGACAAGACCCTGGACGATGGGGGCATGGTGTTGTTTGACGGTGGGGATCACATTAGGTAGCTGGTGGGCTTATCGCGAGCTAGGTTGGGGTGGTTGGTGGTTTTGGGATCCTGTCGAAAATGCCTCCTTTATGCCCTGGCTTGCTGGAACAGCATTAATCCACTCATTAATTGCGTGTGAAAAGCGAGAGCAATTTAAAGCCTGGACTGTCTTATTAGCCATTATGACATTTTCATTGAGTTTAATTGGCACATTTTTAGTGCGTTCGGGTGTGCTGACATCAGTACATGCCTTTGCAGTGGATCCACAAAGAGGCCTTTATATCTTAGCATTTCTGATTATAGTCATCGGCGGCTCATTGAGCTTATTTGCTTGGCGTGGTGAAACATTAGTGAACCCACATAAACCAAGAGCCTATTCTCGAGAGGGGTTTTTATTACTGAATAATATTATTCTTGTTGTCACTTTATTTTCTATCTTGCTTGGAACACTATACCCATTAATCGTAGATGGACTTAATTTAGGAAAAATATCGGTTGGAGCTCCTTATTTTAATACGGTATTTGTACCATTGATGATTCCCTTATTTGTGTTAATGGGGGTAGGGATTCATGTCAGGTGGCAATCAGACCGCTTCATAAGAATTCGTTCGACATTAATCAAAATGGTTATCATTACAATAATCACGGCCTTTGGGGTGTTTTGGTGGGCTGATTATACCATCTATCTCCAACCATTCTTTGGTTTATGCTTGGCACTTTGGATAAAAAGCAGCATATTGCTATCGGTGATTAATCGATGGAAAGAAAATGGTATTCGCGGGATGACTGCTTCATTTTGGTCCATGAATCTGGCTCATTTTGGTGTTGCAATGGTCATCGTTGGGGTGTCCATTTCAACAGGATATGGGATTACACGCGACGTTAGCATGAAACCTGGCCAGCAACTGACAATCGGTGGTTATACAATACAATTTGAGTCTGAAAATACATTGCAAGGACCTAATTATGGTGGAACGATTGCTCAGTTTCATGTTGAAAAGGGCAACTATCACTCGGTAGTCTATCCTGAGAAACGAATCTATCATGTTGGAAAAATGGCAATGACCGATGCTGCCATTGACGTGACGCCTTTTCGAGATATTTATATTGCCTTAGGTGAACCGCTTGATGATAATTCATGGTCAGTTCGACTTTATTATAAACCGTTGGTGCGTTGGATATGGGCAGGTGGTTTTGTCATTTTGCTAGGCGGTTTAACTGCCTTGCTAAACCCGCGCTACTATCGCAAGTGTTTAGCAAGCGAACTGGGTATGGGGCGCTCAGTATGATAAATCGAACTTTTATTTACCGATTACTCCCATTAGTTGCTTTTATATCGCTCGTATTAATTTTTTTTCGGGGATTATTCCTAGAACCTCAAACGATTCCATCGGTTAAAATTAACCAGACTGTACCTCGATTTCACTTACCAAACCTCATCAATGGAGAATTAATAGACCAGTCTATTTTTAACGGTAAATGGACTGTCTTAAATGTTTGGGCAAGCTGGTGTGAAGCTTGTTCGCTTGAGCACCCATTCCTAATTGAGTTAGGAAACCAAGGTGTCAACTTAGTTGGTATCAATTATAAAGATGACGAAGAATCTGCAAAAGCTTGGTTAAATAGTTATGGAAATCCCTATCAAGCGGTTCTTTTTGATAAACGAGGCCACGTTGCCATTGATTTTGGTGTTTATGGGTCTCCAGAAACATTTTTAATTGATAAGCGGGGGATTATTCGATATCGGCATGTCGGTATTTTAACAACTGACATCTGGCAACATGCGTTCTTGCCGATCATAAAAGGGCAATCAACATGAAGAAAGTGCATTGGATCATGGTTGCTTGGTTTATATCAGCTATGGTGATGGCTGAGCCAGCCGCTGAGTTATATCCATTTGAAACCAAGGCCCAGTCTTCCCAATTTCATCATATGCTTTCATCACTTCGTTGCCTTGTTTGCCAAAACCAAAATTTAGAAGATTCCCATGCACCACTGGCAAAGGATTTAAAAGAGAAAGTCTATGAGTTAGTCAAAGAGGGCAGAAGTGATGATGAAATCATGCATTTTATGACCGATCGCTATGGTGATTTTGTGCTGTTTAATCCACCGGTTAAGTGGCTAACCTATCTGTTATGGTTTGGTCCCTTGCTGTTTGTTATCTCGGGGCTTTTTGTGTTCTTGCAAAGTTGTCAGCGAAAAGAAGTAAATTAATATGATGTTATTCTGTTCTATCTCTGTTTTATTAGTGCTACTCACTGCTTTGGTAATTGCTTGGTTGATGCCAATTCGACGAAATTTTCAATTGCTGACAGTATTTGCTGTTGTCGTGTGTTCATTTTTTATCTATAGACTGATTGGTGCTTACCCTGATTTGACACAATACCAACAAAAACAACAAGAAAAGGAAAAGGTATCGCAATTATTACAATCCATGGATGGCAAACAGGGGCTTATTAATCGTTTACAAGAAAAGGTGAAGTCACAACCCAATAGTGCACAAGGTCATTATTTGCTTGCGAAGCTTCTTGCCAGTGAAGGAAAATGGGAAGAGGCAATGGTTCATTTTAAAAATGCAAACCATCTTGAGCCAGCGAATAGTAATTATCAAATTAATTATGCCTATGCTTTATGGCAGATGAATCATAACCAATTTAACCCTATAATTCGCGATTTGTTTCAGCAAGTTCTCCGACAAAATCCTAATCAAATCGATGCGCTAAATATGTTAGCCATGGATGCCTACCAACAAAGCCACTTCAATGAGGCAATCTCTTATTGGCGAAGATTATTGCAGCTGGCACCACCCGGATCAGAAGATGCTAGAATGATTGAAGCAGCCGTTCAAAAAGCCTATGATTCTCAGAAATCAGATGTTAAGAAAGACGACCCTATTTAATTTAGGGTCAATGTTAACAATTAGCTTATAATAAAGAGCGGGTTTCATCATGATTTGTTGTGATAAATTAAACATAGCGTATCATCCCCACTTTTTAACTGTGTCAGAATCAAACCAGTATTTTAATCAATTGATAAATAGTATCTGTTGGCAACAAGAATCCTATAAAATGTTTGGTAAATCGGTGTTAGCGCCACGGTTAGTCGCCTGGCATGGGGACGAGGACGCCATTTACCAATATAGTGGCGTCAAGCATCAACCATCCCCATGGAATGAGCCGCTTTTGCAATTAAAACATAAGGTGGAGGTGTTAATTCGCCATCCATTTAATAGTGTTCTCTTGAATCTCTATCGTGATGGACAAGACAGCATGGGGTGGCATACAGATAATGAGCGTGAACTCAGCGACAAACCGATTATCGCCTCAATAACATTAGGTGCTGAACGCAAATTTTTATTGCGAAACAACCAAACTAAACAGCGCACACAACTCACGTTAGAGCAGGGTAGTGTATTAATTATGCAGGGAGACACCCAAAACCACTATAAGCATTCGATTCCAAAAACGAATGCGATTATTGGACCAAGAATTAATTTAACATTTCGTCTGATTAAATTTTAAAAAAACGTCTTCTTATGTACACGCAACGATAAAAGAGACCAAAACATTGACAAAAGGGTGATTAATAAGGTGTAATAGTAAAAAACAACTACATCAATCTATCTTGAAAGCACATAACACTCCTAGCTTGTTCAAATCCTATGTCATCTTTATTCTGGCAGCGAGTTTTTATTTATATGAATTCGTTTTGCAGGTTGCACCTAGCGTTATGGCTGAGCCAATGATGCAAACTTTCAAGGTGACAGCAGAAGGCTTTGGCATTGTTTCTGCCTTTTACTTTTATGCCTACGCACCGATGCAATTGCCTGCTGGCTTGTTGTATGATCGTTATGGTCCTCGGCGTTTAATGACCATTGCACTGTTAGTGTGCGCATTTGGATCGATATTTTTTGCTTCAACCAATAGTTTAATTACGGCTGCAGTTGGACGATTTTTAATTGGCTTAGGATCCGCTTTTTCTTTTATCGGTGTTTTAGTTCTTATTTCGCGATGGTTTCCTCCTCATTATTTTGCTGTTTTAGCTGGCATAGCGCAATTAATGAGCTCGCTAGGCGCTATGTTTGGCGAAATGCCACTTGCTGCATTGATTGATCTGGTTAACTGGCGAAATGCGAGCTTTATATTAGGTGGAATTGGCATTGCATTGGCGTTGTTGATGGTCATTGTCATACGAGATTATCCTGTGCCACCCAAACGAAGCCCACAAAAGCGAAGCTTTTTAGGAGAAATTCGTCGGTTAAAAGAAGTATGTCGGCATAGCTATACCTGGTTTATCAGTGCTTATGCCTTTACTATATGGACGCCCATTGCTGTTTTTGCGGTTTTATGGGGCGTGCCTTTCTTGCAAGAAAAATATCAAGTCAGTGTTCTAGTTGCATCAGGTATGTGCAGTATGATTTGGCTAGGAATTGGTATTGGCTCTCCTTTGTTGGGATGGTTAAGTGATCACATATACAGCCGTAAAATTTCGTTAGCGATATCCTCTTTGTTGGGCTTTATCGCCACTGTAGTAATTCTATATGTTCCCAACGTATCACCTGCAATGGCTTATTTAGTGCTATTTGTTATGGGGCTTGGATCGGGGGGGCAAACGGTGAGTTTTGCGGTTGTCAAAGATAATAATCCGCCTCACCTTGTCGGCACAGCGTCTGGTTTTAATAATTTATCTGTCTTGCTTGGCGGTGCAATATTTCAACCACTCGTGGGTATTTTTCTGCACAGAAGTGGAAATTGGGTGATGATCAATCATAGTGTTTCTTACCCATTAACCTCCTATCAATGGTCATTGTCAGTGATGCCATTATGTTATTTAGCGAGTTTAATAATAGCGGTGTTTCTATTAAAGGAATCTCATCCTGAACATCAAAGCCCAGGACTAGCCCGGGCGGATGAAACTAATGGGGCTTAAATTCTGCATTTCGCCGAGACAGTTGACTCTCCGTAATTGGTAATTTGAACGACAGCTTTATACTCTGCTTCAAGATGGAAATCTTCATTAGGATGAACTGTGACTGCCATGTCTTGCCCTTGTTTTAAATAATTACCATTAATTTTACCACTACGATGGACCATCTTCCCGACCAATGTATCCTCTTCATCATTCGAATTGATGGTGCAATGCGTATCTAAATCCCAGTACAGAGGGTTTTGAATGGTAACTGGCTGATTAGGAGGGAAGTGGTAAGTTCTGGTAATGGATGCGTGTAAGGATAATGGCATATTGATTGAAAAAATGATGACTGAGGCAATGATTGATTTGGGTATGAAATGCATAAACAACTCCTTGTTGGCCATTTTATATATTAAATGAAGAAAATTTATAGACTATTTAAATTACCCAAAAAACGTACAAAGTGCAAGTATTAATCAAACAAGACATTCACACATAGGATACAAAGCGGATGGTACTATGTTACAAATACCATCCGATATCATCATTCTTCGACTTTGACATCAATTGTTTTTGCTTTTGGAGCTTCTTTTTTAGGGATGATTATTTCAAGTACGCCATTT
This sequence comes from Legionella sp. W05-934-2, assembly GCF_964199965.1. Lineage (NCBI taxonomy): Bacteria > Pseudomonadati > Pseudomonadota > Gammaproteobacteria > Legionellales > Legionellaceae > Legionella > Legionella sp. W05-934-2. Next base: position 159,342 of record NZ_CAXMZT010000001.1, read on the forward strand.
TTCATCGTTGCATTGATAGCATTTTCATCAACAGATTCTGGCAGGGTAAATTGTCGATAAAACTTACCTTTACTTCGTTCATAGCGATAATAATTTTGTTTTTCAGTCTCTTCTGTTTCATGTTCTCGGGAGCCTTCAATTGTTAAAATGTTATCATGCATTGAAACAGAAACGTCTTTTTTTTGTATTCCAGGTAGGTCCATTAAAAAATGATATTGCTTTTCATTTTCTTTAACATCCACTGCAGGCACCCATTGACTGGTTTCGCTGCTGCTTTTGCCACTTCGATAATGGTAGCCGCTGTTATCAAATAACCGATTGATTTCACTTAATATTCCCATCGGATCATAAGTCACCATACGAGTCATTTTATCTCTCCTTTAACAAAGTTATTAAACATTTAAATAAAATAATGTATAGCCCATTATTATTAAAATGGGGCTAAAATTATAAAAATCAAATGCTTTTTTTTTTTAGAAAATTCGTTGTCTATAAAGTTGTTTAAAATGGAGATAATATTAATGAAAACAGCCTTGGTCACAGGTGCAAATAAAGGGCTTGGCTTAGAATTTGTGAAACAACTAAACCAGCGCGGCTATCATGTGATTGGGTGTTGTCGACACCCTAAAAAAGCGTATGAGTTGGAACAAATAGGGGGGGAAGTCTACCAATTAGACATCACTAAAGACAGTGATATTCAAGCGTTAAAATCAAATTTAAAAAAAAGGCCGATAGACCTATTGATCAATAATGCGGGTATTACCGGTGAACAAGGGGTTACTGTTGGTCATGTGTATCGCGATAATTTTCTCCATGTGCTCAATGTTAACTGTGTGGGTGCCATACTATTATGCGATGCATTATTGCCAAACCTACTTGCTAGTAACGATAAACATATCCTCGTTATGTCATCAAGTATGGGTAGTATCTCCGAAAACGAACGAGGACGATCTTATGCTTATCGTGCTAGTAAATCAGCACTCAATAGTGTCATGCGCAGTTTTGCCATTGATGTAAAACAAAAAGGTGTAAAAGTGATGCTCCTTCATCCTGGCTGGGTTAAAACCGATTTGGGTGGTATTAATGCGATAACGGATGTTGATGTTTCTGTGAAAGGGATGTTAACACAAATGGATAATTATATTGATATAAGTCATGCAGAAACAGTCAGACGCTATGATGGAGGTGTAATCGCTTGGTAGGAAATTCATCTTGCTTAAAAAAGTCTATACTTTAAGAAATAGTTATATTTTTTACCTATCTGGTCACATTAGTTTGCCAATATATCACTGGGAATTAACTATTTGGAAAGAATATAAAAATGATTATCGAAAGTCCTTTTCAACCACCAAAATGGCTAGCAAGTTGTCACTTGCAAACGATATTGCCAATTTTTAATAAGCCAACCCCAACTATGCGCTTAAGGCATGAACGATTGGATTTGCCGGATGACGACTTTCTTGATTTATCCTGGGCGGATGATAGTTTACCAGAGAACAGTCCTTTGATTATTTTATTGCATGGTATAGCGGGCAATGTTAATTCCCATTATGTAAAACGCTTTTTTAATGCCATTCATAAATCGGGCTATCGAAGCGTTTTAGTTCATTTTCGAGGTGCTGGCTTAAGCCCCAACAAAAAACCCTTTGCCTACCATTCAGGAGCAACGGAGGATTTAAACTTAGTCATTCAATTTTTAAATCAACGTTATCCAAATTGCCCTAAAGGGGTTATTGGCTTTTCAATGGGGGGGAATATCTTATTAAAATGGCTCGGTGAAACGCCTCACCTTAAGCCCATTGACTTAGGCATCGCTGTTTCTGTGCCGTTTGATTTAGCAAGCTGTGCTGATACGCTTAATGAAGGGGTTTCAAAACTATACCAGGCCTATATATTAAAAGATCTTAAATACCTAACCTTTCGAAAATTACACCAAGTAGGCCCCGTTATTAACGTCAATGAAAATCAACTTATGTCAGTTAATACGATTCGAGAATATGATAATCTCATCACAGCGCCTCTGTATGGATTTGCCGATGCCGATGATTATTACCGAAAAACGAGCTGTCGCTATTTTCTACGCGGAATTAGTAACCAAGTTGTCATACTGCACGCTAAAGACGATCCGTTTATGTCACCTGATTCAATTCCCAAGCAAGCTGATTTATCGAAAACAACCATGCTTGAACTAAGCGAGCGGGGAGGGCATCTTGGCTTTATCGATGGTCATGACAAAATGTTCCCAAATTTTTGGCTTCCTCAACGGATTATTTACTATTTGGATAATGCGTTTGGTCGAAAAGGGGAGTCTTTTGTTCCTCCCCTGAGTGATTAATCAGTATGTATTTCAAGCAGAATCTGCTATGAATTCACGAGTCATCTAATCCTCATCCGCCCTTTGGACACTTTCGCCTCATGTCTGCGGAGAAGGGAGCATGAATCGTGTTTTATACAAGGGCCAGTGGCATTGACTCGTTTTCTCGTGCAACCAATGATTCCTCATTCTCATCGATGATAAACGCTGGTTTAAAGTAAGCTTTACCGATAATTTCAGCCAATAAATGCTTATCGGCAAGGCTAAGATAATTTCCAAGTAGTTCAAGCTCATAGCGCTTAGAATTCAGTCGTATCTCTTTTTCAATTTGCGTTTCATTTGCAATTGGGTTATAGATTCGACAACCATCAACCAGGATTAAATGAAGTAAATTTATGAAATTTTGGACACGGCAGATATTCCTAGAAGTTGGGTTATTGTTCGGATCGTTTGGTAAGTTTCCTAAATTCATAAAAAAGGCATTATTACCAATTTTATTATGAGAATAATTTCCCTTATTATCCCTTGAAAACGATAAATAATAATCCCGTATACGCTTTATTAAACCTTGACGATAAGGCTCACAATCTTGATCAAGCTTTGCATTAATAAACACCCACTCAAGTTGTTGTAATTTTGAGGTGAGTATTTTTACATCGTCAATATAATTGGGAGGAATTGTCAGTAATGATTTTGTTTCATTAGTCAATGTAATAATTTCTTGAGGGGGGATGACCCAAGAAAGCGTAACGCCTTCGTCTTCTAAGCTTCGATAATAGACCACATCGCCAGAGCGCTTTTTATGCGCTCTCAATGGTCCCGAACTATATAAATAAATGTTTTCTTGTTTACCACTATATTTGGGGACGGTTGGATGTTTGCCATGTTCCGTCAGATCATCGATATATTCCGGTTTTAAAATGCCAGAAAGGAGTTCAAGAGCCATGGATTTACAAGTAAATGATTCTTTGAGCGTTGGCCCCCAAAAAGACCATCCCGTTCGAATTTCAAAGGGTTTTAATCGCGGTTCTTCACCCGCTTCATGAGCTCTTGCTTTTTCTAATGCGTAGATGCTTTTAGAATTTTCCTCTTGGGGGTAGATTCTTGTTTTTTCCGGTGGTTTTCCTTTAATGCCTTTCGTGTAGTCTTGAATGGCTTCATTTTGAAGTTTAACTTGTGTTAAGCAGCGTTGCTGAAGGGTATTGAATTGTGTTTCGGTTAACTCAAAGCTTTTACCATGAAGGCCTTTTCCGAGATCTAAAAAACGTGCTTCTTCATGCCTTAGCATGCCATGATTACCTGTTAAATCGATGTCTAAGCCAATTTTAATTTTCAGTTTGGTGATAAAACTCGTTCGAGATGTTGAGGGTATTCCATAATAGCCCCAATTATCGACCACATTGATTTTCCCGGTTTCATCAACGACTGATAACAGTAAAAAACTATGCCAAAAAGGGTTGCTAGTAAGGTCGTCCGTTGTTGCAAAAGTAACAATATATTTCATACACACTCCTTGTATATCAAAAATATCATTTAATTAATGCAGACTACTGACACTAAGTCAGTCGAGAGAATATATGATGAACTAGTTAGCGCTTAAGAAGATAGTTCAGTTATATTCATCGCAATCATAGTGAACTTTTACCATAACAGATTTAATTGGAAAAAACGAATACAAATAAGGGTGCAAGTTGTCTGTTGTCATTATGTGTTTAACTTGATATTTATTTAACGCTCCGGAGAGAATTTGACTCTGTTATATAAAATGTACTATAATTGCGCACTAATTTCAAAAGAAGGTTTTTATCATGATTCAGATTAATAAATTGCTTGGCACAACGGGACTTCCATTTCAAAAGAGCTACCATGACCATGGTCCTGTTTTTTTTAGACCCTACACCTCATTCTCAGATGTAGCCTATCGAAGCGCGTCAATTATTGCGGCGCCAGTTTTGTTTACATTGCTTTCTGCTGCCACATTATTAGCGGCTATCGTGGATTTAGGTAAATCGTTAATAGCCTTGATAAACGGTGATTCCTCTAAATCCTGGCACAAATTAAAAGAAGCTGGTAGCACTGTTGCTGCAGCCGGTTTCATCCTTATTGTCGCTGCGCTTAGCCCAATCGTGAACTTAGTCGACTCGCTAGCGAGCGTTGTTACAACGTTTACGCAAAAGAAGGATGTTAATCAGTTTAGACGGATCAATGAAGTGGATTTTTCACAAATAGAATTAGAATCCCCTGAGTTACCACAATTTCAACCAACAAATACAGCTTAAAATTTTTAATAAGCAATCATCAAATGGGCATTTATATAGTAAATGCCCATTTATCCATTCAGCTTATCATTCATTTGTATACCAGATTCCGCACCCAAAAATGAAATTTTATTTTTAATTCAATCTGACAAAATAAAACCCCATTCAATCTTGCTCTAGACCAATTCCCGTCTTCCACCGCATAAAGCGGAGGTCGGCTTTCATGGGTTATTATTATGGGTTCGTAATCAAAATAATTTCATAATTAAATCCTGGTTTCTAGTGCGGAATACCAGTCGTATTACCCATCCGTTAAGACTGATTATCAAAATAATCAGACCTAGCACATAGATAGTTAATTCCCTCTTGATAACCTATCCTAGGCAACCAACTTGCATATTCTCGACTTACAACTAAGCTTATTTGTAAATGGACTAATTAGAGATAAATATGAAAGCTGGAATTCAGAAAATAATTTATTTGTCGCTTTTGACTCTCTTATCCTTACTACTGTCTGCTTGTGGCAATCAAGACTCAGCGAGTAAAAAGCAGGAAATGCATAAGATGCGTGTTAAACATCAACAATTAGGACAGCATTTACTTTCAAGAGAATTGCAGATGGCCGTCGTTATGATCGAGTCAAATGTTCATAATATTCAGGATAGTGGTGGCTATCAAATGTGGACTGCTTCCAAAATGGTGGATAAATTATTGATACTAAATCAGGTTGCTCATGCCAATCCTGATAATCGGCAAAATTCTATGCCTTCTTCGATGCCTAGAATTTCTTATGTCAAAGATAAAGTGAAAAAAACTTGGCAGGTGGTTTTGGTCCCCGATGATCATAACAAGCAAATTATTATCAAAGCGTATGGAAATGATATCAATCACCCTGTGATTACGCGAGCCGTGCACGTTTCTACCTATTAATGATTGGTAGGCTCACATTAGTTATGACTAATTTCCTCCTTTTTGCTGTAGGTTGACTCCTTGTTATAAGAAAACTTATTAAGTCTTTTTTCCACAGGAATACAATAAGTCTCTTTAATTTTAAACGTGACAACAAACCAACCGATCATTGCAATAATAGGGACAATTGCTAATGCGAATTGGTAATCGCTAATTGTGTAGTCAACGAATGAAGTATGGGTATTGATGCGATGCCAATCCATCAGAATACCAATTAACGCTTGGCCCATCGCAGAACTTAGCATCGATATGGAATTATTTAGGCCTGATGCTGCTGAAAAATATTGCTGCGGGACATTTTCTTTAATTAATGAAAACGTTAAGGTCTGTACCGATACTGATAACCCTAGCATTAGCATCGACAATAATAAAACACCTTTTGAGAAAGTTGGTATCCACACAATAACCAAGCTGCTTAAAACGGCTATCAAAAAAAATAACTGCATTGGCTTTTTTCGCCTGCCCCGCCATTCTGACAAACCACATAATACAAAACCACCTAAACCAGAACCTATCCAAAACAATGCGCAAAAATTAGATGCCGTCAGATTGTCCCAATTAAATACCTTTATTAGATAAGGAACGCCCCATAATGCGCCAATGGTTGAGAATGGTAACCAAGCAAGAAATGCAACCAAGGCTATCCACCGAAGTTGGGTATTGCCATAACAATAAGACAACGCCTCCCTTAATTTGGTTTTGCTTTTTTCAGTAGACGACTCACCATCGCGGATAAAAAACAAATATAACATTGTCAGCACGACCGTTATTGCTGCTAAATTCAAATTGGTGTATCGCCATCCAATGTTATTTACCATCAAGGCTAAAGGCCTTTGCGCTATAATGGCGCCTACCGTGCCTAAGCAATGCAAAGCCGCAGCCGCAGTTGAAAAATAGCGGTGAGGTAGCCATCGTGAAGCCAAATAATAGGAAGCAAGAAAGCCAATACAAACACCTGTGCCAGATAAAAACCGCCCAATCATAGCAACAAAATAGCTGGAGGTGGTTGCAAATAAGATGAGTCCTAAGCACGAGAGTAACGAATATGAAATCATCATGCGTTTAGCACCATATCTATCGAGCATCCACCCAGAAGGCAGCTGCATGATAGCATAGGCATAGAAAAAGCTAGCTCCTACCCACCCTAACCCAGTACTTGTCATGTGAAAGCTATGCATTAATTGTGACGTCATCACACTCGGAGCAACAGCGATAAAAAAATCATACATTGCGTATGTACTCGCTGTTAGACAAACAATCATTCCAATAAATGAGATTTCATTATTTTTTAAAATACCGTTCTCCCAAATAAATTCAAAAGCCACTATAAAGGGATAAAAGTCATGGATCAACCCTTTCGAATGATTACTTCCCTATGAAAATACATTAGTACATTAAGATAAATATCCAAAAAAAGTATAACTATTTGACAAATAGTAACTAATCAGTCACCATTTTATTAGGCAATCATATCAATATAATAAAGGGAGCTTATCATGTATACGAATCGGATTGCTGTTGTGACAGGTGGTACTGGAGGGATTGGAACAGCCATTTCACAAGATTTATCAAAAGCAGGTTTTCAAGTGATTGCTTGTTATTATAAAGGTGGGGATCACGACGCTGCTAAAGCTTGGCAGCAAAAGCAAAAAGATCAAGGATATAACATTGATATTGCTTATGCAGACATTTCCAACTATGAAGATTGTGAAGCCTTAAAGGCTAAAGTAATCAATACATATGGGCGTATCGATGTATTAGTTAATAATGCGGGTATTACAAACGACAGCACATTCAAAAAAATGACGCCTGAGCAATGGCATACCGTCTTAGATGCTAACTTAACGTCCGTTTTTAATATGACACGCAACTTTCTTCAACCTATGTTAGATGCTGGTTATGGCAGAATTATTACTATTTCATCAATCAATGGACGTAAAGGTCAGTTTGGTCAATGTAATTACGCTGCGACTAAATCAGCCCTTTATGGATTTAGCAAAAGTTTGGCGCAAGAAGTTGCAAGCAAAGGCATAACTGTGAATGTGATATCGCCTGGCTATATTAAGACTGAAATGGTTGCTAAAATGAAGCCTGAGACGTTAGATTATATTACAACACAAATACCGGTAGGGCGTTTAGGAGAAGTGGGAGAAGTTGCTAGAATGGTTACCTTTTTAGCCGATGACAAAAGCGGTTTCATTACTGGCAGCAACTTTGACTTAAACGGTGGCCAATACATGTAACGTATACCACTACCCTATTTATATTTTATTATCTGGGCATGTCCCAAATCAAACCACCACCCTTCTTTGATGGTGGTTTGATATTTTAGGATCTGATTATGAACAAGAACCATCTTTCGATTGTTACTGGTGGAGTTGGTGATATTGGTACAGCGATTTGTAAAATGCTCAGTAAACAGTGTAAGCACGTTTTTGCGATGGATATCGTTGAAAAAACAGCAAGCCAGGATTGGCTTAAAACGTTGCAAGAGGAAGGTTTTAATAATATACACTTCCATCTATTAGATGTTACGGATTATGATCAATGCGGCGAAGTGATTACTAACATCCTCAGCGACTTCGGCCCCATTGATGTATTAGTGAATAATGCAGGCATTACACGAGATGCTGTATTTACCAAAATGACTAAAAAACAATGGGATAATGTCATTAACGTGAATTTAAATGGCATGTTTAATGTGACCCACCACGTTGTTAATAATTTACGCGAAAATGAGTATGGTCGAATTGTGAATATTTCTTCTGTCAATGCGCTGAGGGGGCAATTTTCACAAGCCAATTATGCCGCGTCTAAAGCGGGTGTTTTAGGTTTTACAAAAAGCCTTGCTCAAGAATTAGTTCGTTATAATATCACCGTTAACTCGCTTTCTCCTGGTTATGTTAACACGCGATTAATGGAGGGAATTCGTCCGGATATTTTAGAAGGGATCATCCAGGATATTCCTGCTAAACGGTTAGCTGAGCCAAATGAAATTGCCTGGGCAGTGCAATTTCTTATTGATCGAAGAAGTCAATATATCACCGGTGCAAATTTAAACATAAATGGTGGATTGTATTTTGCTTAAGCATCCTAAGTGCCTTCTTCCCCTCTTTCGATGCCCTTCTGGCAGGTTCTCAACTTGTCTTATGAGAAGGAAAAACAGGGAATATAAACAGGTAGCCTAATGAAAGTAATAAAAAAGTACAAGAACCGTCGGTTGTATGATACGGAAATTAGTCAATATATCACATTTGAACAATTGAAAGCGTATATTCACCATAATGTGGAATTTAAAGTGATAGACTCGTCAACTGAAAATGACATAACCAATGCGACCTTATTACAAATCATTGTTGAACAAGAAGCAAGTAGCAATCCGTTTCTTTCGAAACAAATTCTTATTAATATCATCAAGTTATCAAGCCATCCACTGCATGAAATGATGACTAATTTTTTAGAATCTGGCTTTGAAATGCTCAGTCAATCGCCAGACAAAGAGAATCTGTTTGATGGCTATCAACAATTATCGGATCAATGGGTCAAACAAATGCAAAAAGGCATGGAAACATGGCAGGAATGGCTATCACCCAAGCAAAAGAAAAAATAACAATTGCTTAACCATTCCTAATAGTCAATGTGATAACTGCTTAATCAAGGTGATAATCAAACTCGGCTTGCTGGTTTTTCCCTATCCAGGCGATATGCCCGTCTGGACGAACTAACACAGCACCATCGTTACCAATGTCATACAATTGCGAAAAATCTTGGTTAATATCTTCATAATCTCCCTCTTTGCCAATTACAAGGATTTGATAGGGAAATGGCTTATTTTTTAGGACTGAATGCCAATGTTCAGATTCTTTGGCGCATAACAAGATATATTTATCAACAAAGAGATCCAGCGTTGAATAAGTTTTATCATGACTCTTTAACCAACAATGAGGCGCCCTTCCCCCTACGACTGACGTTTGCTGAAAATCCGAATGATTGGCGTAATCTTGTCCATAAATAAAGCCGAGATCTAAATTGATGTTATTTAAATGATTGGTTTGATCGGCTAATGCATTTTTGAACGATTGATAGTCTTCTTCAATCAACGACGAATAAATTTTATTAAAACGTTCGGCATTTTTATTACTCCACATGATATTGGTATAGGCAATTGGCAATCGTTCACTCTCATAAGTGTTTAATAGGGAATCATTTGCATAACCGTTGAGTACAAAGGCTAACTTCCATGCTAAATTATGAGCATCTTGAATGCCAGTGTTCATACCAAAACCGCCTGTTGGGGGAAGTCGATGAGCAGCATCGCCTGCTAGAAATACCCGGCCTACCCGGTATTGATCCGCAATAAGGGCTGCCATTGTCCAAAAACCTTTGTTAATAAGCTTCACGTCGACAGAGTCATCCCGGACAACATCTTTCACAAATTGCACGCAATAGTCGTCGGTAAACATATCTTTGCTAAAACCTGCTTCATCTCTTAGACGAACACCAACAAGCCATTTTTGAAAGCCCGCCTTCGCCAATATAAAGGTGCCTAATATATCTTCCCGGGTAAACATAAAACCAACACTTGGGCGATGAGCAATATAGCGGTCTAAATTCATTTCACAATAGATGTTACAAAATTCGCCTAAATTATCGGCCCCCTGCATGTTGACACCGAATATATCCCGTAAGGAACTATAAGCACCATCCGCCCCAATAAGATAGTCTCCGGTTACTTGCGTCGTTTCATTTGAAGCTTGATTAACAACGGTGATTAAAACACGTTCGCTATTTTGTTCGGCGCTGGTCATTTTCATATTAAAATGTAGGTCTATATACTCACTATTAACTGCTTTATTGTAAAGTTCATCTTCGACATTATCTTGAGCGATGACTGCACGTGTCGTTGGACTTTGTTTCGCATAATCCGTGTTGTCTTCAACCCGGGTAACTTCTTGTCCTTGAAAGTCTTCTAACCAAATAAAGCGTGTCGCCTCAGCTGGAAGCTTATATTTTTCTAAGTGAGATTCAAGGCCAAGTTGGCGAAAGATTTCCATGCTGCGCCCATTGACCCCTCTTGCCTTTGGATGGTTAGTGGTGTGCGGATGCTTTTCGACTAATAAGCAGTGAATTTTTTGCTGTGCCAACAATAAAGCCATTGAAAGTCCAACAGGCCCCCCACCGATGATAATGACAGGAAAATGTGACATGAGCAGTTCCTTGGATAAAATAAACAAACATTTTGATAGATTAATAGATAACTTACAAGCGATTATTTTTTTTACTATTTTACAAACTTAAAACTGTACTTTATGATAATATTCAATTAGTTAATAATTTTAAGAATCAATACGATGACCACCATATTTCTGTATAGGGGGTTTGAAGTCCAATGGTACGAAAACGTACGCTAAGGAATCTCAGATAATTTTTTCTTCATGATAATAGTTCTTTCTTCCCCATAGTACTCATTGCGTAACACGCTATACCCAAGCTTTTGATAAAATCCCTCTGCAGTAATTGAAGAAGAAACTGTCAAACAGGAAATATTTTCTTTACGTGCAACTTCTTCCAAATAGTGCATTAATAATGATCCTGCTTTTTTACCTTGCTTATTGGGTAATACAAAAACTGTTCGTACTAAGTCTCCTTCAAGACTTGCTGTGCCAATAATGTGGTTCTTTTCCGTTATGACAAAAATTTTTCTCTGTTTCATTTTCGCGGCTATTTGTTCTGTAGAGAAATTTTTAATAACTGCATTGAGCACACTCGTTGGGTAATCCTTTGAGTTTACTTCTTCGAGTGTTTGAATGATAACGTGACTGATTGCTTCGGCATCAGCAAGTGTTGCTCTTCGTATACATAAATTGGCTATCATTCTATTTTTCTCTTTCTTTAAGGTATTCATAAAGTGTTGGTTTTGAAATACCCATCATATGGCAAATTTCTTGAACTGTATGTTCGCGAGCATCGTATAGTTTGACTACAAGCTGCCGTTTATTGCTATCTAATTGTTTAGGTCTTCCACCAAGGCGGCCACGAGATCTGGCAGAAGCCAAGCCTGCCTTAGTCCTCTCTCTTATCAAGTTGCGCTCAAATTCTGCTAGTGCGCCAAACATATGAAATATTAATTGGCCAGTAGACGTAGTTGTATTAATAGACTCCTGCAAACTTTCAAAGCCAACCTTTAAAATTTCAAACTCATTAACCAAAGCAATCAGATGCTTTAGTGAACGGCCTAATCTATCTAGCCGCCAAACAACAACAGTATCACCTTCTCTTAAATCTTCTTTTAAACGAGTAAGACCAGGTCTCTCAGCGACAGAGCCACTGATTTCATCTGTAATAATTTTTTTACAACCCGATTTTTCAAGTGCATCAATTTGCAAGTCCAAATTTTGCTCTAATGTTGAAACTCGTGCGTAGCCAATTTTCATAGTCAGTTAATATTCACTTAAAATCGTTAGGAAAGTCTGTTGAATATAGAGTATTATTTACCTTGATTAATTGCCAGTGTTTCTTTACCAAATAAATCTATTAAAATCGTTTGCTCTGAGCTTGTGATTTTTTAGTAAGGAAAACGGACGTTTGTTTTACTCTAATTTTACTCCAAGAATGGTGCTTTTATAAGATAGGTTTATGGCTGTAGATTTTTTAACCGAAGAACAAAAGGCACAATATGGCCAATATGTTGGGGAACCAGATGAATTTCAGCTGGCACGATACTTTCATTTAGACAATACAGACTTATCCTTTATTGCTGAGCGACGTGGGGATCAAAATAAACTTGGTTCTGCTTTACAATTAACATCTGTTCGATTCTTAGGAACATTTCTTACGGATTTATCCCTTGTGCCCGTCAATGCTCAAATTTTTGTTGCAGGACAGCTATCAATCGCCGATATAACTGTCTTAAATGATTATGGAAAACGTGAAACTACCAAACGCGAGCATACAGCACTCATTCGCGAGTATTATGGGTATCGTGATTTCAATCAAATGCCCTGGGTATTTCGACTAAGCCGATTGCTCTATGCCAAATCATGGATAAGCAATGAAAGACCAAGCCTACTGTTTGAATTTGCTACCACTTGGTTAATTCAACACAAAGTAATTTTACCTGGAGAATCAACCCTATCCCGATTAATTTCTGAAATTAGAGAAAGAGCTGCCCAACGTCTATGGAAACGCCTATCATCTTTGCCAACGCCCGAGCAAAAAATAGAATTAGAGGCTCTTCTTCATGTACCCAAAGGAGAGCGAACATCGCGTTTTGATTATTATCGAAAAGGTCCTGTAACAATCAGCGCTCCTGCATTTAACGAGTCCATGAAGCGTTACCTTGAGTTGCAGGCATTTGGATTTGGCAATTTTGATTTTTCTCATATACCCCCTGTGCGATTAAAAAATCTGGCTCGTTACGCAGGCCTAATCTCTGCGAAAAAAATAGCGCGTATGTCTGATGATAGGCGAACAGCCATACTGGTTGCTTTTGTTCAAACCTTTGAAATAATTGCGCTTGATGATGCGCTAGATTTGCTTGATCTGCTTACCACCGGCATTTCAAGTGATGCGAAGAGGATTGGCCAAAAAAAACGTTTACGTACATTAAAGGATTTAGATAAGGCAGCGTTATCTTTAGCAAAAGCTTGCGAGCAGGTTTTAAATGAAGGGACAGAAAATACCAAGCTACGTGAGACAATTTATGCCTTAATTTCTAAAGAAAAACTACTGGAATCTATTGAAACCATAAACATTTTAGCTCGACCAGTGGGCGATAAATTTCATGATGAAATAGTCGAGCAATATGGAAAAGTCTCTAGATTTCTACCCAGAGCACTCAGAGATATCATTTTTAAAGCGGCGCCAGCAGGTAATAATACGATTGAAGCATTAGAATATCTTGCGCAGGGCAATTTATCACGCAAAAAAACTCTTAAGGATCCCCCGCTTGATATTATTACTCAACCCTGGAAGCGATTAGTTTTTGATAAAGAAGGAAATGTCTCAAAACAGGGTTATACGTTATGCTTTTTGGATAAGTTACAAGACAGTTTGAAAAGAAGGGATGTTTATGTCGAAAACAGTGACCGTTGGGGGGATACTCGGACAAAATTACTCCAAGGATCTGATTGGCATAACAACAGAATACAGATCTGCCGTTTATTAGGACATCCTTTGGCTCCTCACGATGCAATAGCGGCCATGACAAATCGTTTGGATGTCACATATAAAAAAGTTGCAGCTAATTTTGATAATAATAACGCAATCAGAATTGATAATTCAGGGAAGCATCCTACATTAACGATTATGAACCTTGATAAGCTTGAAACTCCATCAACGCTTACATTCCTTAGTGAGCAAATTGCGAAGTTATTGCCACAAGTTGATCTAACCGAATTAATACTTGAAATCCATGCTCGCACAGGCTTTCTTGATGAGTTTACTCATGTAAGTGAATCAAATGCTCGCGCTGATGATCTTCCAACCAGCCTTTGTGCTGTACTTCTAACCGAGGCATGTAATATTGGACTGGAACCATTAATAAAACACCATATTCCAGCATTGACTCGCCACCGTCTAAATTGGGTTAAGCAAAATTATATCCGTGCGGAAACATTGGCTAGAGCTAATGCTAGATTGGTTGATTATCAGTCCACTATCCCACTGGCAAAAAAATGGGGTGGTGGAGAAGTGGCTTCCGCAGATGGCATGCGGTTTGTTACATCTGTTCGAACTGTTAACGCAGGACCCAATCGAAAATATTTTGGTTCTAGCAAGGGAATTACTTGGTATAATTTTATTTCGGATCAGTTTTCAGGCTTCCACGGTATAGTGGTACCTGGCACCTTAAGAGACTCTATTTTTATTTTAGAAGGGTTGCTGGAGCAGCAAACGAGTTTAAATCCAACGGAAATCATGACGGATACCGCGGGAGCCAGCGATATAATTTTCGGGTTATTCTGGTTGCTAGGATATCAATTTTCCCCTCGTTTAGCAGATGCTGGTGCAGCCGTTTTCTGGCGCATTGATAAAGAAGCAGACTATGGTGTACTTAACGATATTGCACGGGGTTGCGCCAATACACAGCGTATCGAGCAAAATTGGGATGATATGATGAGAATAGCTGGCTCTCTAAAAGTCGGCACTGTACAGGCATCGGAACTTATTCGATCACTATTAAAAAGCGATAAACCTTCGAGCTTGGCAAAAGCAATTATAGAGGTCGGACGCATTAACAAGACCTTGTATTTGCTCAACTATATCGATGATGAGGATTACCGTCGTCGAATACTGACCCAGTTGAACCGAGGTGAAGGCAGGCATAGTGTTGCCAGAATCATTTGTCATGGCCAACGTGGAGAAATTCGTAAACGATACCGTGAGGGACAAGAGGATCAGCTAGGCGCTTTAGGCTTAGTGACGAATGCTGTTGTTCTCTGGAATACTCTTTACATGGATGCGGCACGAAATTATTTAGAGCAGAAGTCTGTTTTGATAAGAGAAGAGGATGAGGCTAGGCTATCACCACTGCAATATGGTCATATTAATGTACTTGGGCATTACTCTTTTGTTCTAAATGAAAAAGTTATGCAGGGTGAACTCAGGCCATTCAACCAGCTTGCTGATAACATTGAAGATCCATAGCATACGTTTTTGTACCATCGGACTTCAAACTTATTGAATTTGATTGCTAAAAACATTACATTAAAGTAATATTACTTGCATGTAATATATTATTGGACTATAGTAATGATATGGGATGTTGAATATACCGATGAATTTGAACTTTGGTGGGAGAGTCTCACGGAAGGAGAGCAGATTGATATCGCATCAACAGTAAATCTTTTGGAACAATGCGGACCGAATCTAAAGTTTCCTTTTTCATCTGGAATTGAGGGTTCAAAACTTACGCACTTGCGTGAATTACGTATCCAACATGCAGGTGACCCATACAGAATTTTGTATGCTTTCGATCCGAGACGTTGTGCAATTTTACTTTTGGGCGGTAATAAAACAGGAGATGATCGTTGGTATGAAAAAAATATTCCTATTGCTGAGCGTTTGTACCAAAAACATCTCTTAATTTTAAAAACGGAGGAAAAGAACCATGGCTAAGTCCTTTTCAACATTAAAAAGCAAAATGAGCTTAATTGCGCAAAAGGCGGTTGAAGAAAAAACCAGTCAATTGCTTAAGGAAGTTCTTTTATATGAAATACGTGAGCAGCTGCATATTACTCAAGAAGATATGGCAACTAAACTTAATACTAAACAGGCTAATGTCTCAAGAACAGAAAGACGGCGTGACATGAAACTGTCCACCCTGAAGCGTTATATTGAAGCCATGGGCGGTGAATTGGATATCGTTGCCAAATTTGCTTCCAATGAAGTGCACTTAAACGTAAAAGAGCTTTGAGCTTTCATTATTTTACAGACATTGCCGCAAAACTAAACAATCTGGATTTATTGATCGTTCTAAATCAGCTATCGAAGAATACGGCACTTCCTTAGCGTACGTTTCCGTACTATTGGACTTCAACCCCCTATAGCTTGATACCAACATTTGGGATGTTACTTGGTGGAATAATTGCGGGGATTTTTAATCCTGGCGAAAAACTAATTAGCGGAACCCAACATTTTGCTGCTGGTGTGGTTTTTGCGGCTGTGGCAATCGAATTATTACCCCATTTGGGACAAGGGACTAATATTTGGGCTATGACGATTGGCTTTTTAGCCGGCTTAATAACAATGATTGGCATAAAGCTATTAACCGAAGCTATTGGCCATACTCACGGTGGTCAGTCTGCTACCCCGTGGGGACTCATATCAGGTGTCGGTATTGATTTATTCATAGATGGGGTATTAATTGGTATAGCTTTTCTGGTTGGTAAACAAGGTGGATTGCTAATTACGTTTGCGCTGGCAATTGAGGTTTTATTTTTAGGCTTGTCATCTGCGGCAACGTTATCGGGTAAACAATTTAATAAATTGAACACGATTTTGATCGTGTTTGGGTTAGGCCTATTATTACCAATTGGCTCCGTTGGCGGTGCTTCTTTGTTGCAATCACTGCCACCGATATATACATCTGCACTGATATCCTTTGGTGTTGCAGCCCTATTATATCTCGTTACGGAAGAATTGTTGACTGAAGCGCATGAGGTAGAAGATACGCCATTAATTACTTCGAGCTTTTTTATCGGTTTTTTAGTAATCCTCATATTAGAGCATATGTCAGCTTAAATTAAGAGGGTATTTCTGAAAGCGATGCCGTACTATCTCGATAAAACGGATGCTGTCATACGAGAAACGCACGTTAATTTACCGGATGCATTTTTGATCTCAATTTGCCAAACTTGCGTACTTCGTCCTAGATGAAGTGGATAAGTTTTGCCAGTGACGACTCCATCCGTCGTAGAACGAATATGATTGGCATTGATTTCAAGGCCAACACAATATTGCTTTTCGATATCAATGACAATGTTGGCAGCAGTGCTCGCCATGGTTTCAGCAAGCACAACATTTGCCCCGCCGTGCAAAATGCCAATGGGTTGCTTGGTTTTCTCATTGACAGGCATGGTCGCCAGTAAATAATCATCCCCAACTTCAGTAAATTGTATACCTAAAAACTCCGCCATTGTATTTTGACTACGTAGGTTCAACTGCTCGACAGTGATACTTCGATACCAAATGGACATGATTAATCCTTATACCCTTTTATAAAACCATAATTATACCATTTATAAAGAACGAATAACCAAGTAAATTTTGTATGGTCATGAAGGATTGCACAGTCTGCTAGACACATTCTGCAAGTGTCAAGAATATGATACCAATTAATAACTTAATACCATCTGTCTGTGACTCAACTATAATTAAGGTGAGGGGTAAACGTGTACGAAGGAGGGAGTAATGGAAAAGTGTCGGCTAAGCATTAAAGGTCTCGGGTTGGCCCTTGGTGTATTTATGGGATTAACCATGTTAATTCTAGGATTGATGGCCTATTTTATTGATTATGGAACAACAATTGTCATGACAATGAACGCGCTTTACATGATCAATGGAATTACATTAGCTAATGTATTTTTAGGGACAGCGCTCGCATTTATTCATGGATTTATAGATGGCGTTGTTATCGCCTTTCTTTATAATATATTTGGCGGTAATTGTTGCTCTAAGGGCAAATAAGCTATTAACAAATTAGTTTAAGTTACTTCAAACCCCGAGAAATCTCATGACATCTCGGGGTTTTAACTTATGAATGATAAAATCGATTAATCGGTTAGTTATTTTTTCTTTTTCTTCGGCAAATATAAGTCCGTGATGCTACCTTCGAATGCTTCCGCAGCCTGGCATATCGTTTCAGAAACCGTTGGATGCGGATGGATGGTTAAGGCAATATCTTCCACATCACAACCCATTTCAATAGCTAAAGCGATTTCAGAAATAAGATCACCAGCGTTCACACCAATGATACCACCACCTAAAATGCGATTTGTTTTCGGATCAAAGAGTAACTTGGTCATGCCCTCTTCTCGTCCCATACTTAAAGCACGACCGCTGGCAGCCCATGGGAATGCGCCCTTTTCATAGTCAATGCCTTTTTCCTTCGCTTCCTTTTCGGTTAAGCCTACCCAAGCAACTTCTGGATCGGTATAAGCAACACTGGCGATACAAGCTGGTTCAAAATAATGTTTTTTGCCAGCGATAACTTCTGCTGCTACTTTCCCTTCAGGAATCGCTTTATGCGCAAGCATGGGTTGTCCAATGACATCACCAATCGCATGAATATGCGCAACATTGGTTCGCAATTGCTTATCAACGGATATAAATCCTCGTTCATCCACTTTAACACCCGCTTTGTCCGCATCAATCATGCCACCATTTGGTTTGCGGCCAACAGACAGTAAAATTTGATTGAATTTCATTGGTTTATCGGGTGCATTATCTCCTTCCATGGTCACATGAAGGGCATCTTTTTTGGCGTCAACTTTGGTTACTTTTGTTTTAAGTAAAAACTTAATCCCTTTTTTCTCCATACGCTTTTGTAGGATAGTTACTAAATCTTTATCAGCGCCTGGCATTAATTGATCTAAAAACTCCACAACGGTGACATTAACGCCTAAAGAGGAATAGACTGTTGCCATTTCCAAACCAATAATCCCACCACCGATCACGAGCATATCGCCTTTAACATCGTTAAGCTCAAGGGCACCGGTTGAAGAGAAAATTCTATCATCTTCGGGAATAAATGGGAGTTTAATCGATTCACTACCGACAGCGATGATGGCGTTTTTAAATTCAATGGATGTTTTTTCTTTGCCATTGGCCACATCCATACTGTGGCTGCCAGTAAATTTACCAACCCCTGTTACAATTTCAACTTTTCGTTGTTTTGCAAGTGCTTTTAACCCGCCTGTCAGTTTATTAACAACCGAATTTTTCCACTCAACTAGTTTTTTGTTATCTATTTTAGTTTTTCCAAACTCAACACCCATGCCATGCATTTCATCAGCTTCATCCAATAATTTGGCAACATGAAGCAGTGCTTTGGATGGGATACAGCCCACGTTTAAGCAAACGCCACCAATATTATCATAGCGTTCAACAAGGATGACATTTAATCCTAAGTCTGCAGCACGGAAAGCAGCTGTGTATCCACCTGGTCCACTTCCTAGAACGACTAAATCTGTTTTTTTATCAGTTGCCATATTTGCCTCTATTTATTATCTCATTTAAAACTGTGTTGGGCATTGAACCTTTGAACAGGACAATTTTATTTAGCCTCGTCTTTGTGAGCTCTGCGAAGCAATCCAGTTCATCTCTGTACAAAGATTTGCACTAAATTCCTTCACTTCTTTCGCAACGACGGCTTATTTTCATAAATTATCAAGTGCATCAGTATTGCACCCAACCGACATCACTATTAATCTCTTTATCCTAATATGATTTTTCTAATATCACCCAATATATCCGCTAAATACACTGAAAAACGTGCAGCCTCTGCCCCATCAATCACACGATGATCGTAAGATAGCGATAAGGGTAACATGAGACGTGGAACAAATTTGTCTTGTTGAAACACGGGTTTGATATAAGACCTTGATAAACCAAGAATCGCTACTTCAGGGCTATTAACAATCGGCGTGAATGCTGTTCCGCCTATGCCGCCAAGGCTTGAAATGGTCATACAACCACCCGACATGTCATTAGGCATTAATCCTTTTTCACGTGCCTTTTGTGATAGTCTTCCCATTTCACGCGCGATATCAGCCACACTGAGTTTATCAACGCCTTTTATCACGGGCACAACTAATCCATTGGGTGTATCAACGGCAATGCCAATATTATAATAGGACTTATAAATTAAATCCTTTCCATCTGGCGATAACGAAGCATTAAATTGGGGAAATGTTTTCATAGCAAGGTATAATGCTTTTGTCACAAATGCGATAATGGTTAAATTATAACCGGCTTTTTTAGCCCCTTCTTTTTCTGCAGAACGAAACGCTTCGAGCTCGGTAATGTCAGCTTCATCAAATTGTGTCACATGGGGAATTGTCACCCAACTTCGATGCACATTTTCACCGGTTAATCGCTTAATTTTGTTAAGCGGTTTAACTTCAATTTCACCAAACTTACTAAAATCAATAGCGGGAGCAAGGGGAATCGATAAGCCACCACCTGAACCGCCCTTTTCCATGACATTTTTAACAAAAAGGACAAGGTCTTCTTTGGTAATACGACCTTTGCGACCAGAACCTGTCACTTGGTTTAAATTAACGCCTAATTCATGCGCAAGTCGACGAACAGCGGGCCCAGCATGGACTGCCTGATCGTTAGGTAATGATTTACTAATCACCGCTGGCGCATCAATCGATTTCGGTTGTTCAGCCGTATTGTCCACACGCGTTTTTGTCGGTGGTTCAGGTGATTGAGTCACGGTTGATTCACCATGAGAGGCAACGAGCAATTCTAATATTGGATCATTTTGGGAGACTTTATCACCAATTTTCAGATGGATACTTTTAACCTTGCCTGCTTTTGGACAAGGAATGTCCATGGTCGCTTTATCACCCTCTAATGTAAGCAATGATTGTTCTACTTCAACCATATCCCCTTCTTTTACCATGATGTCGATGACGTCGACATCTGCTGCGCCACCTATATCAGGAATCTTAATCGATTCGATGGACTCAGACATTGGCGCAGTCGAAGTGGCATTGCTACTAGGCTCCGTTACACGTTCTTTATTTCCTTGGACTTCTGGTTCTGACTGATTCTGAGAAGATTCCTTTTTAACCTCATTACTTCCAGCCTCTGTTTCTATGACTAAAATGTCATCGCCTTCTGATACTTTATCGCCAATTTTAACCATCAATTTCTTAACGATCCCTGCAACCGGGGCGGGAATTTCCATACTCGCTTTATCAGACTCCAAGGTTATCAATGATGTATCTTGGCTGATAGAATCCCCTTCCTTCACTAATACTTCGATGACGTCAACACCTTCAGCCCCACCAATGTCAGGGATTTTTATTTTTTGTTCATTTGCCATTATGATTCCTCATTCGTCATAAACCGGACAGACCTTTATTGTGATATGGGCTCAGGTTTGTCGGCGTTTATGTCATATTTTTTCATAACTTCGTTAATAGCTGATTTTGGTAGTTCACCTGTTTTTACTAAAGATTCAATCGCAGCCAATACAATAAACTTTGCATCAACTTCAAAGAAATGACGAAGTTTTGTGCGTGTATCGCTTCGTCCATAGCCATCAGTCCCCAAAGCAATAAATGGCTTGTCAATAAATTGTTGAATTTGATCTGCATAGAGCTTTAAATAATCTGTTGCTGCTATGATGGGGCCCTTGGTCTTTTCTAATAACTGTGTCACATAAGGAGTCTTCGCTTTTTTATCGCTATGCATCCGATTATACCGTTGACAATGTAAACCATCGCGACGTAATTCATTAAAACTGGTAACACTCCAAACATCAGAACCAATGTTGAAATCCTTTTGTAGCCATTGTGCTGCTTTGCGAACTTCTTGCAAAATTGTGCCTGACCCCAACAATTGGACATGCCCCTTTTTGCCTTTAATGCTTTCTAACAAGTACATGCCTTTGATAATGCCTTCCTCACATCCTTTAGGCATTTCAGGGTGATGATAATTTTCGTTCATGACAGTGATATAATAGAACACGTTGTCCTGTTTTGCATACATGCGATCCAAACCATGATGGATGATGACCGCTAATTCATAGGCATAAGTGGGGTCGTAGGTGATACAATTAGGGATGGTGCCGGCAAGAATATGCGAATGACCATCCTGATGTTGTAACCCTTCACCGGCTAGTGTTGTTCGCCCAGCCGTACCTCCTAAAAGAAACCCGCGAGCTTGCATGTCGCCAGCAGCCCAAGCTAAATCGCCAACACGCTGAAAACCAAACATTGAATAATAAATAAAGAATGGGATCATGGGGAGATGATTGGTTGAATAGGAAGTTCCTGCGGCAATCCATGAGCAAAATGCACCCGCTTCAGTTATTCCTTCTTCTAAAATCTGACCATCTTTCGCTTCTTTGTAATACATTACTTGCTCATGATCGACCGGCGTATATAGCTGACCAATGGGCGAATAGATACCAATTTGACGGAATAGGCCTTCCATACCGAATGTTCGACATTCATCAGGAACAATAGGTACCACTCTATCTTTTAAGGATTTATCTTTTAATAAGACTGATAGGATGCGCACAAAGGCCATCGTTGTTGAATATTCTCGATCGCCGCTGTCTCCCATGACGGAGGAAAATGCCGATAAATCAGGCACAGGAAGCTGCTCGCATTCGTGTGTGCGTTTGGGTAAATACCCACCCAGTTTTTCTCGTTGTTGCTGAAGGTATTTGAATTCCGGGCTACTTTCATTTGGTCGATAAAAAGGAATCTCATTGATTTCATCATCGGAAATGGGGATATGAAACCTATCGCGAAATGCTCTTAATTGCTCGATGGTCATTTTCTTCTGCTGATGGGTAATATTTAGCCCCTCACCGGCGGCACCCATGCCATATCCTTTCACTGTCTTTGCAAGAATAACCGTTGGTCTACCTTTTGTTTCAAGTGCTTTGGCATAAGCAGCATAAACTTTTCCTTCATCATGGCCGCCTCGGTTAAGTCGCCAGATATCATCATCTGACATATTTTCAACCATCTTTTTCAATTCGGGATATTGCCCAAAAAAGTTTTCGCGCACATAGGCTCCATCATTTGCTTTATAGGCTTGATAATCGCCATCGACACACTCTTCCATTCTCTTTTGCAGAAGCCCACTGCTATCTTGAGCTAATAAACTATCCCACCGTGCGCCCCAAATGACTTTTAGCACTTGCCATCCAGCACCACGAAATACCCCTTCTAATTCTTGGATAATTTTCCCGTTGCCCCGGACGGGGCCATCCAAACGCTGTAGATTACAATTAACCACAAATATAAGATTATCAAGCCGTTCCCTCGATGCAATGGTTAAAGCACCCAAAGATTCAGGTTCGTCAGTTTCTCCATCACCTAAAAACACCCAAACTTTACTCTTATTAGGCTCTATTAATCCTCGATTCTCCAAGTATTTCAGAAAACGAGCTTGATAAATTGCTTGCAAGGGGCCAAGACCCATTGAAACCGTCGGGAACTGCCAGAAGTCCGGCATTAGCCAGGGATGGGGATAAGAAGATAAGCCATTCGCTTCGACTTCTTGGCGAAAGTTATTAAGCTGTTCTTCGGAGAGTCGACCTTCCAGAAACGCTCGTGCATAAATACCTGGTGAAGAATGGCCTTGAATATAGAGTAAGTCATTTTCTTTAAAAAAATAGTTAAACCCAACCTCATATAACGTTGCAGCGGAAGCATAGGACGCGATATGACCACCTAGCTCAGGGGAAATCTTACCAGCGCGTAACACCATAGCCACAGCATTCCAGCGAATTAACGCAGCAATACGTTTGCGAACGCCTTCATCCGGCGGGATGGATAACTCTTCATGCACAGGGATAGTGTTTCGATACGGTGTATTAATTGAGGTATTAACAATAGCGCCTGCACCATTCGCTTTATCGATGAGCTGTTGGACGAGAAAGGCGGCTCTTTCTTTGCCCTCAACAGATAAGACAGAATCAAGTGCATCCAGCCATTCACGTGTTTCGACTGGATCGATATCTGAAATTGATTCGTTCGACATTTAATTTTTTCCCCATTTTATATTATCGAGTTATTCGCAATACGGTGTGGCAAGTAGCTTTTTCTTAATTTCGCCACCACATTGTTGAATACAAACGTTTAAGTCACCTGGGCAACTACATGACACTTTTCGGCATTTTAAAGGATCTCGAAAAGATAACCAATCTCTTGGCCGATAAGTACCCTGAATTTTCATTCTTTGATAGTATTCTTCATAACTTTTCCAAGCTTGTTTGTCCGCTTCTTTTTGGCAGATACGGCAGCTATCCTTGCATTGGCTCAGACAGGAACGATTAATTTGTTCACAACTTTGCAAGCATTGCTTCATTGATTTTGCTGTGGTCTTTGGGGCCTCTGATGTCACCTTAGAAGCATTTCGGCTATTTTTGACAGCAATATGTTCGCCTGTTTTACAACTCGTTAAGCAAAGACAAGCCAACAAAATAACGATCATTCGTTTCATAATTTGGTATCCTTAAAACCATGCGATAATGGTGACGATAGCAATGAACACCAGGTAAAGAATAATACTATGTTCAAGTGCTTTTTCAGCATCAAGCTCGGAGAGTGTTGATTGATCGTCACTAATAGCTGCCATCCCACTTGATTCGAGTAACACATTATTGTCTTGAGGTTTTGCAAAAAAGTAATGACCAAAAGGCTCAAGTCCGCGTTGAAAATGACCAACAAACAAATAACATAGCGACGTAATTCGTGCCGGAATCCAATCGAGCCACTGGACAATGACCTCACAGTACAACTGCTCCTTCTGATGATGGCTAGCCAGTTCAATCAGGCGGTAAGCAAGCATGAATAAAGGGCCCAGCAAAATATACCAAAAGATAGGAGCAATGATAGCACCGTTAGCGATAACTAAATGTTGTATGCCAACACCTTCTTTCTCAGAAGGATAAAAAATATTGGTAGGGCCAATACAAAAATAAAAGATAACTAAGTTCATGATAAAATAAGCAATACCCCAGAACGCATCACTTAATATCCAATAGACACCCGCAACGATAAGCCACATGGGCAATACCATCAGCACAGTCTTCATTAAACGTGACTGTAATGGTTTGTTATTATTGCAAATTTCGATAAATTGCTTTTGTATCCAATGAATCCATGAAACGCGTTTGTCTGCTAATTTGTGCATTAAAAATCGTTCTGAAAACAACGCAATTAAAATCACTAATAATTTCATGGTATTAATCCTTCCGCATATTATCCGACAACGCAATGGGGGTTGGGTATTTTAAAACAACAATGTAAGAAGACACAACAAAGGTAATAATTGTGGTTGCTTGAATTAAATTCGAAGCAACTTCTGAAATAATATGGCCATTAAGCGCAATACTTGCAACGAGTAGTGAGAACTCACTTGCTTGGCCCAAACGAAAACCCACTTCTCTTGAGACAGATTTCTTTTCACCCGAAAACGTCAACAACATACTAAATAGCAGTGGTTTAAAGAGAATAATTAACACGGATAAAATAAATGCCGGTATCATGACTTGTGAGCCTAAGCTAAAATTGAAGGTGGCGCCCACCGTAAAGAAAAACATGACTAAAAAGAAATCGCGCAATGGTTTTAAACTCTCAGCGATGTAGAGAGAAATTGGGCTAGACGCAAGTGCTACGCCAGCAACAAATGCGCCGATGTCTTCTGAGAGGCCTAAGGCATGACCTAATACCGACATCCCCATGCACCAGCCGATTGACAATAAAAAGACATACTCTTGTGTCGTATCAAATCGGGCCAGTAGTTTGATAAGCACATAACGCTCAAATGCAAAGGCAAATCCTATCATGGCAGGAAGCGCTATTCCAACAAGAATTAAGTCATTCCAAGTAAAGCCGGTTCCCTCTTGGGCACCATTGATGAGGATTAAAATAATAATAGCGATCAAATCTTGCATTAACAATACAGAAATCATCACTTCACCCGTATGCTGGTGGTGAAGTATCGTTGTTGGCAGGAGCTTCAAACCGATGATTGTTGATGAAAACATCATGGCAGCGCCAAGTATCCAAGACTCTGAAACAGATAACCCAAACCAACGACCAATCATATAGGAAACAACTGCAAATACAACTGAGCTGATTAAGGCAATCCAAGTAATCTTTTTTAACATGTGCACGAGGTTTTGCGGTTGCAAATGCAACCCCAGCAAAAATAACAGAAAGACGATTCCCATATCACCAATCTGCTGAACTGTCCCAACATTATCAACTAGCTTTAAAACCCAGGGACCAAACACCATACCTAAAAGGATATAGGCTACTAATAACGATTGTCGGGTGTATAGAACCACGGTTGCGAATAAAGATGCTCCTGCGAAAATAAGAAAGATGGTATAAAACACTGTTTCAGAAGGCATGTCTATGTAACCTTAATTTAACCCTAGCGTAAGTTGTATAAATTCTTAGAATAGCATAAGCTGTAGCGAAATGGCATTAGTGAACAGCCCTAAAGTTTCGCTAAGAAAGAAAAAATGAAAAATTTGGCTAAATTTATGTGTTATCGGGAAACAATTCAGCTGATTAAGCCCGTTGACACACTAATTTGTACAAAGTTTTTCACCAAAGCAACCTTGTTGTAAACCTTAAGGGATGTTTTTTATTATAACATAATCTATCAATCGTTTCACATATCAAATAATATTAAATATCAATAGGATGTCGCTGTGAGCAAAACTAACAATCCCTTATTTCAACCCTTTACGTTACCTTGTGGACAAGCTATCTCAAATAGGCTTGTAAAGGCTGCAATGACTGAAGGGTTAAGTGTGGATGGCCAAGTCAATGATCGTTTGGTGAATCTATATCAACAATGGTCTATGGGGGGGGCAGGACTAATCATTAGTGGTAATGTGATGATCGATAGACGCTTTTTAGAACGTCCAGGCAATGTCATTATTGATCAAAGCAGTGATAAGAATCTTCTTAAACGATGGGCGCATGCAGGCAAATTAAATGGCAGCCGATTTTGGTTGCAAATTAGCCACCCTGGTAGGCAATGCACAAAATGGGTCAATCGCTCCCCCCTAGCCCCCTCTGAGGTAAGCCTTGATCTTCTCCATTCATTTGCAAAACCGCGTGCCCTTTTAACACACGAAATCGAACAAATTATTCAAAGATTCGCAGTAAGCGCTAAAATTGCAGAAGAATGTGGCTTCGATGGTGTTCAGATTCATGGGGCGCACGGCTATTTAATAAGCCAATTTTTATCCCCGATTACCAACCAACGAACCGATGAGTGGGGGGGCAATTTTGACAATCGCATGCGTTTTCTACAACGTGTTATAGAAGCAGTTAGGTCCTCCGTGAGCAGCCAATTCGCGGTGGGCTTAAAATTAAATTCATCAGACTTTCAAAAGGGCGGCTATTCGATCGATGATTGTATCAACGTGATCAATGTTTTAAATGACTATCCGCTCGATCTGATTGAATTATCCGGAGGCACTTATGAACAACCGCAGCTTCTAGGTCACCATGGTGATAAGGGGGAGGCCGATTTGCCTAAAAGGGATTCAACTATTGCCCGTGAAGCCTATTTTGTTAATTATGCGAAACAAGTAAGACAAGTTGCGAAAATCCCATTAATGGTAACTGGCGGATTTGAAACGATCACAGCGATGAATGAGGCGTTAACCCATGTCGATTTTTTAGGTCTTGCAAGACCATTCTGTGTGATGCCAGATTGGCCAAATCAATTGAAACAACACGAATTAAAAACGCTTCCGCGGCCTGAAAAAAAACTGTTAGGACATGGTCTTTTGGGACCGACAAGCCCTTTTCAAATGATACAAGGTATCAATATTCAAGGCGAAGTAGCCTGGTTTTACTACCAAATCATTCGTCTTAGTGATAAAAAATCGGTGAAATGGAACAAAAAGTTATTGGGCGCATTTCTTTTCCATGTGATCCGAGAGCAATGGTTGGCTTATAAACGACGAAAACAGCTTATTAAATAGCGCGATGCTCAACTTTTCGCAGAACCAATCAGGCCCGGGTACGATTGGTTCTGTGAAAAGTTGAGCATCGCGTGCACTAGTTTATAGCTATCAAGATAGGCGCATAAACTTGCGCTTCCTCGTCAATCGAGCGCTTAATTTGATTAAATAGACTCAGTTGACTAACAAATTTTTTACCAGCATTCGCTATGGGATTTTTGGGCTCAGTCGTTGTTACATTTTTGGCAATGTTGTCCCACCCTTCTACCTCTTTATCATAGTTTGATTCAACTAACTGGCTCAACTGACTGCGTTTCTTATTGATGACTCTTACCATCTGATTGCGCGTGATTTTTAACACCTCTTCTTGGGTAATTTGGTGATTTTCATGGATATCATGCCATTCTTTTAACAAGAGATGCAGTTGCTGTCTATTTTCATTCATTCGCTTGCTTTGTTCATCCGTTAACAACCCCTTTTTTTGTTCACCAGAAAATAATTCGTCATTAGCCTGGCATTGTTTCAATAGTTCAATATAAAATTGTTGAACAATCGATGCAGAATTTCCAAAAATCACATTCATGCGTTCATTAACTTGAAATTCAGGCAATTGGTATTGACCACCGTAATACGTCTGCCGAATAGATTGATATAGGTTATCTTTAACTTTACAATACAGGCTAGTTAAGCCTAATCCGATAAATATTGAAGGAACCAAAGCAGCCCAAAAAGCAATCTCCGGTAATGCAAGTGGTGCCAAAATAGCAGCAACCGCGATAAACGTGGCAGTCAATATCAATAAGGGGATCATTATCCGGATAACTTTTCGCAGTTCATTGGTTTCATAAAGACCAATGGATTGGTATTCACGAACAATCGGATGAAAAGGCTTTAAAATTCCGTAAATAGCATGTTTGAATTCAGATACATTCTGCGCGTTTCGGGCAGCACTATAGACGTCAAATAGAAAAAAATCCGATTGCGAGCCAAAACCCGTGTATTGAATAAATTGGTAAGCTTGTGCGAGTCTATCAGCATGTTCAAATAAACTGTTAGTAAAACCAGAGAATAACTGGCTAATCGATTCAGATGATTGTGCAGAAGCTACCTGCCGATATTTGCTAAGCTCGTCGAGCAATTTCTTGTGCACAGAATCTCTATAATTTTTTGCTTGCTCAGAAAAGCGCTGAGGTGAATCACTAAAAATTGCATCAACTAGTGCTTCAGCCAATTGTTGATTTTCATTGTTTAGATCGATTGGGCTGTCAAAACAAATGTGCTTACCAATATGGGATAAGATTGATTGGCGGATGATTTCTTTGCATTTTTTTAGATCAGTTTCATCGGTATATGGAAATACATCGCGTTTAAAAAATGGGTATTGTTTAAAAATTGCGTCTATTTCTTCAAATCTTATATTGATGCCTAATTGAAAAAGACACATGAGCCGACGTTGTATTCTAATTTCTTTTTTTAATGTTTCAATCTCATCATACCAATCCTTTTCCTCAACAAACACCCCAAGAGCTTCCCCTTTTTCTTTGATCTTTTGTCTTTCTACTAAAATGCTTAATTTTTCGTAAGACGTTAATAGATAGGAAATATCTGATTTTTTGATTTCTATTTCGTTAGTTTTTCGCTCAATTAATGCGCTGTAATAACGTTGCGTTAAATTAGAGGCGGATTTAAAATTTTTAAACAGTTCAAGAGTTTCATCGTTTGTCAAATACCGAGTCCACCAGTTAAATTTCACATATTTTGACAATAGATGATATCGATTATCTTCTATTAACTTCGAAAATGCTTGAGTCAGTGGATCTTGAATAAACGCTTTGGAGATATTCTCTGGCAAGAAAGGTATTGCAGGAAACAGATAGAGCAACTCACGGGGATATGACATAATGGACAACGGAAAAAAAACTAGAATTATACATATAATGACCAATTTGTCAATATGCACTCATTTGTGTCTCTATCAACAACATACTAACTAAGATTGATACTTGTTATTGATTAGATAATTGGTAAAGCTCATGCAATTTCTTGTTGAATTCGTATGTTATGATAATTAAATGAGCCGTATCAAGAGCACAAAATAAGTTCGTTGCAACGTTATTCACGGAAATTTTCGAATTCCATCGGCAAATTCAAATCGGAATTTTTTAACATCGCAATCGTTTCTTGTAAGTCGTCTCTTTTTTTACCAGTCACGCGAACTTTATCCCCTTGTATGCTGGCCTGAACTTTCAATTTGCTTTCTTTAATAAATTTTACAATACGCTTAGCGTCTTCTTGTTCAATCCCTTGCTTGAAAGTCAACGTTGTCGAATAAAACTTTCCGCTTCGAGACATCGTTTCTGGCTTTTCAACACCCATCATATTTAAATTGCGTTTAGCAGATTGGGTACGGAAAATATCTTCCATTTGCTCAACTTGGAAATCTGACTCCGCTTTTAACGTTACAATGAACTCATTAAGCGTGTATTCGGCCTGGACGCCCCTGAAATCAAATCGATTCTGCAACTCCCGAACTGAATTATCAAAGGCATGTTGTAAAGAAACTTTATCTGTTTCAATCACGATATCAAATGATGGCATAGAATTTTCCTCAGAAATATTGATATAAAATGCAAATGTTACCACATTTCAATAAAAATAATGCGCTTGCCTCTTGCCAAATTGTTCAAATTTGAAATAATAAGCCTTTTTTTCCTCGATATTTATGAAGCGATTATGACGAAAAAGTTATTCATTAAAACGAACGGTTGCCAAATGAATGAATATGATTCATCCAAAATGGCTGAAGTTCTCCATCACGCCAAAGGGATGATTCAAACAAGTAATGTTGATGAAGCAGACGTCATTCTTTTAAATACGTGTTCTATCCGTGAAAAGGCACAAGAAAAAGTGTTCTCTCAACTTGGTCAATGGCGTGAATTTAAAAAAGCCAATCCAAACATTATTATTGGCGTTGGCGGCTGTGTTGCCAGTCAGGAAGGTGCTGATATCATCAAAAGAGCGCCTTATGTTGATATCGTTTTTGGTCCACAAACCTTGCACCGACTCCCTGCATTGCTAAATGAACGGGAACGAACTGGGAAACCGGTTGTTGATATCAGTTTTCCTGAGATCGAAAAATTTGATCATCTCCCTGCTCCAAGGGCTGAAGGCCCCGTTTCATTTGTTTCTATCATGGAAGGTTGCAGTAAATATTGTAGTTATTGCGTCGTACCTTATACTCGGGGTGAAGAAATATCCCGTCCGTTTGATGATGTATTAGTTGAATGCTACCAGCTCGCGGCACAAGGTGTGCGTGAAATTAATTTATTAGGGCAAAATGTTAATGATTACCAAGGGAAAATGGAAAATGGTGATATCGCCGATTTAGCATTGTTGATCCATTATATTGCGGCGATTGAAGGAATTGGGCGTATCCGCTTTACTACTTCCCACCCGCTTGCTTTTTCGGATAATTTAATCAATGCTTATGCGGAAGTTCCGGAACTTGCCAATCACTTACACCTTCCTGTGCAAAGTGGTTCTGATAGAATTCTTACCCTGATGAAACGTGGTTATACCGCTTTGGAGTTTAAGTCCAAAATCAGGAAACTAAGAAAAGTTAGGCCCAATATCCGACTGTCGACCGATATTATTGTCGGATTTCCTGGGGAAACGGATGATGATTTTCAAGCCACCATGGATTTAGTCCATGAAATTGGATTTGATATGTCATTTAGCTTTATTTTTAGCCCACGACCCGGCACTCCAGCAGCGAATCTTGTTGATGAAACTACGATGGAAGTAAAAAAACAGCGATTACAACTATTACAAAATCGTCTTAATACACAAGTTGCTCGGTATAGCGAAGCGATGATCGGCACCACTCAGCGACTACTGGTGACTGGTTTTTCCAAAAAAAATGAGCGACAACTAGCAGGACGAACCGAATGCAACCGTGTGGTTAATTTTAATGGTCCTGATGAATTGATTGGTCAGTTTGTTACGGTTACTATTACGGAAGCCTTGCCAAATTCACTGCGTGCAAGATTAATGGAAACAGAATGTGAATCAGCCTGATAAATCCGTTTCATTGACTGTCGATGAGCAAGGTCATGGATGCCGCATTGATCAATGGATTGTTAATAATCAACCCCAATTCTCAAGAAATTACTGGGCGGATCAAATTAAATCAGGCAATGTTTTGCTAAACGATCAAACCTGTTTGCCAAAGTCGAAATTAAAAATCGATGATTCGGTCTTCATCAAGGAATCTTGTTTTACACCAAAGATACAATTAGATAACATACCCCAATCGATACAGCTTGATATTATCTATGAAGATGATCAGATTCTTGTGATCAATAAACCAGCGGGGCTTGTCATTCATCCTGGTGCTGGTAATAGCGAATTTACATTATTAAATGGGTTATTAGCCTACTATAAAGAATCAGCGAACTTGCCAAGAGCAGGTATTGTTCATCGCCTAGATAAAAATACGACGGGGATTATGGTTATTGCTAAAACATTAGAATCCTACAATAGCCTAGTCCAACAACTACAGCAACGCATCATTAAACGGGAATATAAAGCCTTAGTTTATGGGCATATTATTAGTGGCGGCTGTATCGAAACGTTTTATGGTAGGCATCCAAAAAACCGATTGAAAATGGCTGTTTTAGTGTCTGGCAAAGAAGCCATTACCCATTACACGGTTGACAAACAATTTCAACATTTTACCTTACTGAATGTGCAACTTGAAACAGGTCGAACCCATCAAATAAGAGTCCATATGGCTCATATAGGACATCCAATCATTGGTGATACACTTTATGGGTATCGATTAAAGCTTCCCCCCAAGCATTCAGACCTCGTTAAAAATCATTTACAAGCCTTCAAACGTCAAGCGCTGCATGCATTTAGGTTAACATTAGAGCACCCATCTTCCAAACAAACCTTGACTTGGATGGCCCCTATTCCTGATGATCTAAAGTCATTAATTTGTGCAATTGAGGCTAATTATAATGATAATTACACCTAATTGGCAGGCACCTAAGCATGTCAATGCCTTTGCTTCAACACGAATGTCCGGAGCAAGCCATTATCCCTACCAGTATGGTAATCTAGGGCTTCGCACCGGCGATACCATGCAACATGTATTGCAAAATCGGCAATTGTTAATGCATGAGCAATCCATGCCGACCTCTCCAGTTTGGCTACATCAAACACACAGTACGCATGTTGTTGATGCGACACATAATCAGGATAATCAAGCGGATGCAAGCATTACAAGGCAACCTAATCAAATTTTAGCAATTTTAACGGCAGATTGCTTACCCATTATTTTAACGAATAAAACAGGCACAGAGATTGCAGCCATTCATGCGGGTTGGCGTGGCTTGTGTGATGGTATCATTGAAAATACGCTAAAAAAAATGCATAGTAATGCGAATGATTGTATCGCATGGGTTGGCCCTGCGATATGCGGTCATTGCTTTGAAGTAGGTGATGAAGTATGTGATCAATTTAAACTTAACTATCCTTTTTCGCCAAGATATTTTTTCAAACAACAAAAATGGCATATCCATTTGGATGAATTGGCAGCACATATTCTTCGCTTAAATGGCGTCATGTCGATCCAAAAATCCAAATTATGCACATTTGAACAAAAAAATCTCTTCTACTCCTATCGTCGAGACGGGCAAACGGGTAGAATAGGAACTTTTATTTGGTTTGATAAACCTATAGGTTAACACTATGAACATGAAAATAATGATCCGTTTTATTTTAATTGCATTGTTAGGGCTATCCCCTGTATATGCAGCAAATACCCAAGCAGTGACTATGCCAACCTTTGCGCCAATTTTGAAAAAGACAATGCCAGCCATTGTCAATATCTCAGTACAAGGTTATGTGCCAGCACCAGAAACACCTGCCGAACTCGAAGAACGCACCATAAGAGGTTTGCCCCCAAAGCCCCGCAAATTTAATAGCATTGGTTCAGGAGTCGTGATTGATCCATCAAGCGGCATTATCATTACCAATGACCATGTAATTCGTAATGCAAGTATCGTCACTGTCACGCTCCACGATGGACGACGCTTAAAAGCCAAAATCGTAGGCAGCGATATGGAAACTGATTTGGCTGTATTAAAAATCGAAGCTAAAAACTTACAAAGTCTACCCATCGCAGATTCCGATCAAGCCGAGGTAGGCGATTTTGTGATAGCAATTGGTAACCCGTTTGGATTAAATAGTTATGGAAATAGCCAGTCGGCCACATTTGGAATTATCTCTGCCCTTAAACGAAGTGATCTAAATATTGAAGGCGTTGAGAATTTTATTCAAACAGATGCTGCCATTAACCCGGGCAACTCGGGCGGCGCACTTGTCACTGCAAAAGGCGAGTTAATTGGAATCAACACAGCGATTCTGTCTCCTTATGGCGGCAATGTGGGTATTGGATTTGCCATTCCAATAAACATGGCTCGAGAAATTGTTCAACAAATTTTGCGTTATGGATCCGTCCACCGTGGGTTGATGGGTATATTTGTTCAACCATTAACGCCGGAATTAGCCGTCGCTTTAGGGTATAGTGAAAATTTGCAAGGTGCTCTAGTATCGCAAGTAAATGAAAACTCCCCTGCTGAAAGTGCCGGATTAAAAGCAGGTGATATCATTACAAAAATTAATGATTCACCTATTACACAAGCGTCACATGTTAAAATAACCACTTCCTTACTACGAGCTGGTACAGAAGCAAAAATTCATGTTCGCCGTGATGGAAAGCAATTGGTCTTGACAACCATCGTGACTGATTTAAAAGAGCATGAGCAAAAACTTCAGTCCGAAAATCCCTTCTTGTTTGGTTTGGCATTGAAAAATTATGAACAAGAAACCCCGCTTCATGGAAACGTGGTTGGTGTGCAAGTCGTAGGTGCTTCCGAAACAAGTGCTGGATGGCGTGCAGGATTAAGACCTGGTGATGTCGTTATTAGTGCGAATAAGAAACACATTAATGACGTTAAGTCCTTGCAAAAAGTCGCTAAAGAAAAAAGTGACCGCTTGCTACTGCAAATTGTTCGAGGACCAGGCTCGCTATTCATTCTTGTTAGTTAATCTCTTTTCCTTCTGCGGGTAGATATCATTCAAATATTTGCCCGCCCTTACTAAAAGCAAACCAAATACTAGTAAATCTTGGATAGATGGTAATCGTTTCATATCGAAAGCTATCAAATCAAAATATTGAAGAATGTCATTGACATTCAAAACTAAAATCGTAAAATAAGCATCTTCAATGGCTATGTAGCTCAGCCGGTTAGAGCGCGGCACTCATAATGCTGAGGTCGGTGGTTCGAGTCCACCCATAGCCACCATCCCCTCCATAATCATCATTTTAAGCTTTTGTTATCTTATAAATTTGGGTATTATGTCTTAATGTATAGAATTTTTGATGTTTGGCTTACATGCTAAGAAAACTAATCACCACATCGCTACTATCGATACTATCCGTGTGCCTGTATGCGATGAATGTAACCATCCATACTAAAACGGAAAATGGGCAATCCACCTATCTACTTCATGCTGGTGCATTTTCCAACCAGAATAATGCTCGAACACTTCAGGAACAGCTGAGCAAACAAACGCCCGTCCCTGTTCGAATTAGTTATATTGAAAGTAAAAAACTCTATTTAGTGACACTTGGACCACTCACTGAATATAAGCAAGCAATAGAATTGCGGGACCAGTTAAGTGAGGAAGATTCACCTCAATCAGCCATTCAACCAGTACAACTGGCATCTTCAAAACCCACTTTTGAAGTACCTTCACATGCACCACCACTGAAAAAGAAAGCATATAAAAAACTATGGAATTTAAAAAATGCTGACATCCGAGCGGTGATAGCTGAAGTATCTCGGGTAACAGGGAAAAATTTTCTCATAGATCCGCGAGTGCAAGGCAAAATTTCGATTGTTTCAAGCACACCTATTTCAGATAAAGAGCTTTATCAAGTCTTTCTATCCATGTTGCAAGTTTCTGGTTATGCAGCGATTCCAAGTGGATCAACAATAAAAATCGTTCCTAATATTGATGCAAAAACTCAAAGCCCTGACTTTCTTAATCAATTAAGACACCCCCCTGATGGCGACGAAATGCTTATTAGCGTAGTCCCCGTTGAATATGTGCCCGCAGAACAGTTGGTTCCTGTTTTGAGACCCTTGATGCCTCAGTGGAGCAGTGTTTCAGCGTATGGTCCCTCAAATATGCTGATATTATCGGGGAGAGCTAGCAATATTCGTAGTATGGCTGATATCATTAAACGAGTCGACAGTTCTTCTTCCAATGGAATCGATATCGTTCAGTTACAAAATGCATTAGCAATGGATGTCGCAAATACCCTTAAGGATATTGTTAAGACTCGAACGCTAGCAGGCAATAATCCTAAAACTATGATTGCGCCAGATGATCGCAGTAATTCAATATTAATCAGTGGCAGTAAAACAGAGCGTATTCGCTTAAGATTATTGATCAATCAGCTCGATCAACAAAACAGTGGCTCTCGACAAGGCAACACAAAAGTTGTTTATTTACATTATCTTCGTGCCGAGGATGTTGTCCCTATCTTAGCTGGTGTAGCGCAGGCGAATTTTAGTGGTAAAGTTGGAACAACCATCGGTACCATTACTAAACCCGAGCTTGATAGCACCATGCCGCAATCTGGGCTTGCAACAGGAACCTCGTCAAGCCCCCCTCCTTTTGATGGTGCTTTCCAGCCAAGCGGCTCACCAATGGGTGGGATGGAAGGTTCAAAATCGAATAACCAACAAGTAAGTAGCGAATCGGAAGGATCGACAAAACCAACCGTGCAGATTATCGGTGAGCCGAATACAAACTCCATCATTATGAATGCACCTGCGAGCATCATCAGCATTTTAAATTCAGTGATTCGCCAAATTGATATTCGCCCCGCTCAAATTTTAATCGAGGCAATGGTTGCTGAGATGAATGAAGCGGATGTGAATCGATTAGGAATTGAATGGGGTACGAATCAACAAACGGGTAATCCCGCAAATTTTCGACCTGGGTTTGCAATTATTAATTCAAAAACGTCAATTTCCGATTTTCAAGCGCAGATTATTGCCCTCGCGAACAATCGAAGAGCCAATATTCTCTCCACACCTTCTGTCGTTGTCCTGGATAACCGCCAAGCTAAAATTCTAGTGGGTAAACAAGTATCTGTCCAAACGACGTCTTATCCCAATAATGCGAGTGGTACAACAACCGCATCGCCGTATGTCACATTCGACCGTGTGAATGTCGCCTTGCATTTATATGTTAGACCCCAGATTACAAGGGGTAATGGCATTCAAATGCAAATCGACCAGGGTAATGACACCATTGATCCTGGTAGTACCGATGCACTAAATCCTGTCTTTAATATCAGCTCAATTGTGACTGCTATTCATATTGAAAGTGGTGATATCGTGGTGTTAGGTGGATTAATACAAGATAGTCTCGGCAATGATGATCAAAAGCTACCCATTTTAGGGGATATTCCAGGTGTTGGTCGATTATTCCAAAGAAACATTCGTTCTCGTGAAAAGAAAATGCTCATGGTTTTCATCAAGCCCATTATTTTACATAGTGAACACGACGCTGTTCGTGTGAGTGGTGGCAAATACCAAGAAGTACGCAACGAAGAACTTGAAAATTTACGCAGCCAAGAAATATACATCGAAGACGATAAACATTTGGTTCTAGAACCTTTAAGCTCTGCAAAATTGCCGATACCTTTTTCGGCACAGACAAAAATTGTGGCGATTGCACCTGCAAAAACAATACTGCCTCCACCAAACATGAAAGCGACTCAACCACCACCAGACAAGACAACCAAGTAATGACGATGATGAATGATTCTAATGCCATTACCCTACCCTATCCATTTGCTAAAAAGCATCAGGTTGTCTCAATATTTAATAAAGAAACGCAAAACTATGATCTCTATTTTTATAAAACGCCTGATGCAAGAGCTTTATCTGAAATCTATCGCTTATTAGGTCAGACAATTAATCCTGTTGAAGTATCAGAAGAAATTTTTAACCGATATATGACGGCTTTTTATGAGAATCGATCGGATATTGCTAATCTCAATATTAATTTTGAAGACGAATCACTTGAGCAATTCTCTCAAAACCAACCGCTTAGTGAAGATCTATTGGACACCCAAGACGATGCGCCAATCATCCGACTAATCAATGCACTCTTTACCCAAGCGATTAAAAAAAAGGCATCTGATATTCATATTGAGACCTATGAAGATCAAGTGATAGTTCGCTTTCGCATTGATGGTGTTTTACAACAGGTATTAGATATTAAACGCTCGGTAGCACCTTTAGTGATTTCAAGAGTGAAGGTGATGGCAAAGCTCGATATCGCTGAAAAACGCATACCTCAAGATGGTCGGATCTCTTTAAAAATTGGAAGTCACACTATTGATGTCCGTGTTTCGACACTTCCTTCTAACCACGGCGAACGCATTGTCCTTCGGATTCTCGACAAACAAGCTGCCAAGCTTGATTTAGTTCATTTAGGCATGCCTGATGATATATTGGAAGGCGTTAGAAAACTCATCGCTCAACCCCACGGTATTATTCTTGTGACGGGGCCAACAGGCTCTGGTAAAACAACATCCTTGTACGCCATGCTGACAGAGTTAAATGAAATTTCACGCAATATTCTCACAATCGAAGATCCCATCGAATATGACCTCCCCGGCATTGGACAAACACAAGTTAACACCAAGGCTGGAATGAGCTTTGCCAAAGGTTTACGAGCAATTTTACGTCAAGATCCCGATGTTGTTATGATCGGCGAAATTCGTGACTTAGAAACAGCAGAAATAGCCGTACAAGCGAGTTTAACAGGTCACTTGGTATTATCGACGCTCCACACTAACACAGCTATTGGTGCGGTCAGCAGGCTTCATGACATGGGGGTCGAGTCGTTTTTATTGTCCTCAAGCCTCATTGGGCTAATCGCACAACGCTTAGTTCGTCGTTTATGCGATCAGTGTAAAAAACCACATCGTGTAACCTCGGAAGAAAAAAGGATAATGGGTTTTGCGCACAATAAGAAAATTGCGGATATTTATGAAGCGGTTGGCTGTGAAAATTGCAATCACCTTGGTTATCAAGGCAGGGTTGGAATCTATGAGTTGATACCCGTCAATGAAGAAATTCGCACACTGATACACCGCAATGAATCCCAGCATGCCTACGAATCTGTGTTACGTCCCGCCATTGCCTCTATTCGCAAAAATGGATTTGACAGAGTCTTAGCGGGGATAACAACGCTCGAAGAGATTCTCAGAGTCACTGCCGATAATAATTAATAACAATTTAATAAAATATTAAGGTTTTATGTGTAATCTATGCAAAATTCAGTTGATTTAACGTTTAATCAAAGCGTTTGTAGTGACAATTGAATCGAATTATCCTATTGTATTATATATAGAACGATTAATTTTTAGAGCCCATGAAACTTTTATTTGATTTTTTTCCCATTATCTTATTTTTCTTAACCTACAAGCTATATGGAATTTATGCCGCAACGGGTATCGCCGTTATCGCGTCATTTATACAAGTGGCTTTGTTTCGAATTAAATATAATCGCTTTGATACCATGCAATTGGTTAGCCTTGCTATCATTGCCTTGCTTGGCGGAGCAACGCTATATTTACAAAATCCTTGGTTCATCAAATGGAAGCCAACCGGCATTTATTGGTTAGCTTCTATCGTCTTTTTCTTCTCATCATTATTTAATACCACACCTTTAATAAAAAAAATGATGGGCAGTAATATTAAACTTAAAGATGGGATATGGCTGCGATTGAATTATGCATGGGGTGTATTCTTCTTGCTGATGGGGGCACTTAACCTCTATATAGCATTTTATTACAGTACTGATACATGGGTGAACTTTAAATTATTTGGCGGACTTGGTTTAACGTTACTATTTGTTTTCATACAAGCATTATGGTTAACGCGTCATCTTGATGATCGATCATTTCGCCCAACATCAAGCCGCGATTCAACTCGTCCCTAAGGAGACATAATGCGTTTATTATTAATCGAAGATGATGAACAGTTAGGCGATGCCGTTAAAGCTGGATTAACGCAGTTTGGTTTTATCGTTGATTGGTTAAAAGATGGTGAGACCGCTAAAAATGCTGTTAAAATAGAATCATTTGAGGCCATTATTCTCGATTTAGGATTACCCAGACTATCTGGACTTGCTTTCCTTCAAACGATACGGAATGAAAACATTAAAACTCCCGTGATTATTTTAACTGCACGGGACTCTGTCGAAGATAGAGTAAAAGGGTTAGATAGTGGGGCTGACGATTATCTCACAAAGCCGTTTGATTTAGATGAGTTATCGGCTCGAGTTCGAGCGCTAATAAGACGTTCAACCGGCAGAGCCGAGTCACAGTTGCATTACCGTAATGTGGTGCTCGATCCGGCTGCGCATGCTGTTTATGTGGAAGGTGAGGCAGTTAACTTTCCCCGTAGAGAATTCGCCCTATTACAAAAATTACTAGAAAACGAAGGCACCGTATTATCACGAGAGCAATTGATGCAAAGCCTTTATGGTTGGGACGAAGACGTTGACAGTAACACCTTAGAAGTTCATATCCACAACTTAAGAAAAAAACTAGACGCCAACTATATTCGAACAATCCGAGGAGTTGGCTATATGGTTGAAAAACAAGCGGCTGATTAATTGTGAAGTCTTCTATTCGCAAATTTTTGCTGATAAACCTCTTACTAGCAATTACGATTACTACAACACTGACAGCTATTGGAAACTATTATTTAGATCAAAAAGATATTCAAGAGCACTTGGATACGTTAATGGCAATATCAGCACTTTCTTATCAAGCATTACTTGGTGATGATATTCGTAATCGTCCCCTAGGCGAAATTCAGCGTTCACTCGAAAAAATTCCCTATCAAGTCGAGCATTTTTATAAAACGCGTTATTTCAATCCTGATCCGCCACAGCATCTAATAAACCGTTTCTATTTCCAAGTATGGACGAATGGCGATAATTTATTATTACATTCTTCCTCAGCACCTAAACTACCTCTCGTTTCCGATAAAGACGGTTTCAGTGATAAAACGATGGATGATCAGCAATGGCGGGTGTTTACTACCTATAATGATAAGGCTGGTATTCGCACAGTCCTTGCAGAACGCTATGACACGCGCAATGAATTAGGGCATCGAATCGCTCAAGATGATTTATATATCATGCTACTTACCTTCCCCTTATCAGGATTATTAATATGGATAATCATTGGCCGAGGGCTAGACAGCCTTGATAGGGTTGCTGAAGAAGTCGCGGATCGCGCGCCATCACACCTTGAGCCAGTCGATTTAAAAGAGGTACCAGAAGAAATCAAACCTGTCATTGACGAACTGAATAAATTATTCTTTCGTCTAAAGGAAGGATTTGAAAGGGAAAAGCGATTTGCCGCTGATGCAGCACATGAATTAAAAACACCCTTAGCTGCATTAAAAGCACAAGCGCAAGTCGCTTTAAAATCCAATGATATTAAAGAAAAAAATAACGCCTTAAAGAAATTAATTATCAGCGTAGACAGAAGCACCCATATTGTCCAACAATTGCTAACCATGAGTCGTTTGGTTCCTGAAGCAGTCAAACCTCAAGATTTAGAATATGTTAATTTGGCGAATATTGTTCGTGAAACAGTTGCTTTATTAGTGCCACACGCCGTTGAACAAGGTGTTGAGATTGAAGTTAATGCTGATAAAAAAATTCCTAATATCTACGCTCTATCAACCGCT
Organism: Legionella sp. W05-934-2; assembly: GCF_964199965.1. Lineage (NCBI taxonomy): Bacteria > Pseudomonadati > Pseudomonadota > Gammaproteobacteria > Legionellales > Legionellaceae > Legionella > Legionella sp. W05-934-2. The sequence goes on from NZ_CAXMZT010000001.1 coordinate 200,940, forward strand.
ATTAGCATTCTAATCCGTAATCTAGTTGACAATGCCATTCGCTATTCACACGAAAAAGGAAATGTGATTGTTTCTGTGTTAAAAGATGAAGAGGATGATAATATTATTATCCGTGTTGAAGATAACGGACCGGGGATACCGGATGAATTAAAAGAACGGGTTTTTGAACGGTTTTATCGTGTGCTTGGTAACAAAAAAACAGGCAGTGGATTGGGCCTAGCCATCGTTCGTCAAATAGTTCAACTGCATGGTGGAGAAGTAAAACTCACTAAACCAGAAGGTCATTCTGGTTTAATTGTCAGTGCTTATCTTCCAATTAATTATTTCAAAGATTTTATCGCCACGCCACCGAAAGTTAAGGAATAATCATGATAAAAAAGGGAATTTTATGTTTGCTGTTTATCATATGCCAATGTGGATTTACACAACAACTTAATGTCGCTGTCGCAGTGGATATGCCCCCTTTCGTTTATCAAACTGCCAATAATCATTTTTATGGATTTGATATATCGATGATTTCTTATATTTGCAATAAAATTAATCGCCCATGCCAATTCAAACCCATGCCGTTTAAAGACATTATTGATAGTGTCTCAAAAGGTGAGACAGATGTTGGCGTAAGTTCACTCACGATCAATGCTGAACGAGCTCAAAAAGTAATTTTTTCTGATCCCTATTTGCCCGGGTATTGCCAATTTATGGTCAGTCGAGATTTTAACCAACCCTATTCATTAGATACATTGCAAAACAATAAGATTGGTTACCTCGAAGGATCTTTATTTACACAAGTCCTATCGTCTTTGGGCGTTACGAATTCGATTGTAAGCTTTGCTGATGAGCGTAGCCTCATTGAGGCTTTAAATAATCAACAAATTCAAATTGTCCTTGTCGATGAGCCTACTGTCGATTATTGGTTGGTTAATGGCGGACAAAAATTTAAAACGCTAGGCCAACCTTTCGAATATGGCTTAGGAATTGCTATTGCAGTACGACCTAATCAACCGAACTTGGTACAACAAATTAATCAAGCGTTGTCGGATTATTTAAAGTCAAGTGAGTATCGAGAACATCTGCAACATTTTATTCATAATGATTTATCGATAAGTGATTGAGTCTAAAAAAAAAGCCAGGCTAAAGCCTGGCTTATCTTCCATCAGGTATTTCCTATGACACTCCGTGGCCAAAAGTAGGACTCCGAGGATTATTCCATTAAAGGAGAGCAGTTCCTCTAACTCTCATATTAAACCTTAGTAGCCAGCCCATAAAATGTCAACATGTAATCCAATGTGGTTGTATATAACGCTATTATTACCCCTTATGTGTCGTGATATTCCCTTTCGTTCTATTGCCAATTTGATGATGAGTATGCTATTTTCGTTTCACCAATACTCAATTTACTTGATTATGACTGATTTAACAAAAAAAGAAAAAATTGCAGTGATTGACTGGCTGATTGAACATTTCCCGAATGCATTTTTTAAAAAATCATCGGAAGTTAAACCGCTTCAAATAGGTATTTTCGAAGAAATATTAGACTTTTATGAGCGATTAGATACCGCCCCTTTTAGTAAAAAAATTCTCAAAGAGTCATTGAATTTTTATAGCAGTTCGCCTGCTTATTTGAAATGCCAACAGCCTGGTGTTGCAAGAGTTGATCTATTCGGCAACGAATTAGATGAAGTGACTGTTGAACAAGCTAAATATGCTTATCAACGTTACCAAGAACGCTTTGGGAAGAATAAAGAATCCAACGATGATAAAACGAGTGTTTGATACCTACGTTTATTCTTGGACACATTTTCGGCATGCCAATAAATAATTGACATTTGGTTGGTCATTTAACCAAGATTGACGTGTAAATGGGTTATATTTCAACCCTTTGATGTCAATCACCTCAAAACCATGCTCTCGGCAAATTCTTGAAAGTTCGGATGGCTTGATGAATTTATTAAAATCATGAGTTTGCCGTGGTAGAACATTTAAAAGATACTCCGCAGCTAAAATGACCTGTGCATAAGCAATAGCAGTTCGATTGATGGTTGATAAAAGCAACCAGCCCTGATTTTTTAGAAGTCGATAGCAGTGCTTTATAACAATGTCAGGTGAATCAACATGTTCAAGCATTTCCATACAAGTGATAACATCAAATTGTGACTCTGACAAATCTTCAATGGGCGTATTCAGGTAGCGAATAGTCAATTTAGCTTGGTTGGCATGATCAATTGCTGTTTCTATAGCAGAGCTTACGATATCAATGCCGGTTACTGATTTCGCATGTTCAGCCATTGCTTCACATAAAACCCCACCACCACAGCCAACATCTAGGACATTGCAATCCGCAAGATCACTATGTTCTTGGACAAAGTTTAATCGAGTTGGATTGATATCATGAAGTGTTTTTAGTGGTCCATTTTTATCCCACCAATGAGATTGATGGGCATCAAATTTTGACTTTTCATTTTGATTAACTGTACTAACAGGAGTCATCATAGCAATTTAAGTTACGAACAGAAAGAAATTGGTTAATCATAGCAAACGCATCTTTAGATAGCTATGATAAACCCATAATTTCAATTCATTCAACCGGTATTTTATGATTTCGCTTGAAACCCTTTATTAATTCAGCTAGTGTTACTAAACTCTCAATTCGGATGATGCATTATGATAATTAAGGATTTAAAGCATGAGGTTGAACAACATGTTTCAATCATCACCGATCAATTAATTAAAATGTGTCATATTAATTCAGGGAGTGAAAATCTGGATGGACTAAAGCAAATGTCCAAAGAGTTAACCACCCTTTTTCAACCGATTGCAGATGAGATTCAAATCATCAAATCCGAGCCCGTCGAACAGATGGATATGCATGGTAACCTCTTAAAGATATCCTGTGGAGACACACTCTATATTCGAAAAAGACCGGATTGCCCTCGCCGTATCCTATTAACGGGGCACATGGACACCGTATTTTCAAAAGACTCAACTTTTCAGGAAGTAAAACCCATAGATGATAATCGATGGAATGGCCCTGGCGTTGCAGATATGAAAGGCGGATTGCTGGTAATTTTACATGCGCTATCCCAATTTGAAAAATTTGAGAGCGCCGACTCTATCGGTTGGGATGTCATGATCAACGCCGACGAGGAAATAGGTTCAATTGCTTCTAGTCGTTTTATGGATGAAATTGCCAGGCATTATCAAGCAAGTTTGATTTATGAACCGGCTATGAATGATCGCGGTAGTTTAGCTAAAAATCGAAAAGGCAGTGGTAAATTAACGATTGTAGCAAAAGGTAGAACAGCCCATGCTGGTCGTGATTTTTATAATGGTAGAAATGCCATCGTTCATCTTGCTGAAATATTAGCCGATATTCACCAACTTAACTTTCCTGCAAACGGCGTTACCATAAACATTGGCAAAATATTAGGTGGTGATGCGCTAAATCAAGTGCCTGATAAGGCTGTCGCGAAACTTGACATTCGCATTGCCCAACAAGACGATGAAGCTTGGGTTCGTCAAAAAATTGATGACATTATTCAAAAACATGCTAAAGAAGACTATCAAGTAACGGTTCATGGCCAATTTGCACGACCTGTTAAACGTGTTAATCACGCCACTGAAAACTTATTTAACCGCATTGTGGCAATTGGAAAGCAAATCGGTGTTTCCATCGATTGGATGGATAGTGGTGGGTGTTGTGATGGTAACAATATTGCTAGCCATGGCGTACCAGTTATCGATACCCTCGGTGTGCGAGGAGGCGCTATTCATAGTCCGAATGAATATATTTTACTCGATAGCTTTATCGAGAGAATAACATTGTCCACACTCCTTTTAGATGATTTAGCACGTGGAAGTTTGGAGGATATTCAATCATGATGTTATATCGACGTATCAAATTATCGGACTCGGCAGCCATGGAGAAGATTGCGATTGCCAGCGGATATGGCATGACCACATTACCCCATGATCCTGTATTGCTTGGTAAACGAGTCAAATGGGCTGTTGAGTCTTTTGATAAAACGGTGGAAAAGCCTGTCAGTGAATACTATCTTTTTGTTCTAGAAGACACGGACACGGGTGAAGTGGTTGGAACTTCTGCCATCGAATCAGCTATTGGCTTTGATTTGCCCTTTTACTCCTATCATATCTCTCAACGAACGCGTATTAGCCATGCTTTAAACATCCGTACTGACTATAAAGTATTAAGTCTTGTGAATGATTTACAAGATAGCAGCGAAATATGCACGTTGTTTTTGCATCCAGACTACCGGAAAAATGCTAACGGTCTTTTATTATCGCGCGCACGGTTCTTATTTATGGCACAATTCCCGAACCGTTTTGCCGATAGAGTCATTGCTGAAATGAGAGGTGTATCGTCGCCCGATGGAAACTCCCCTTTTTGGGATCATGTCATTGGCGGATTTTTTAAAATCCCCTTTAAAGAAGCGGACAAGCTGACATTAACATCCAACAAACAATATATTACTGATCTGATGCCCCGCTCTCCATTATATGTCCAATTATTACATCCCGAAGCACAGGCAGTTATAGGGCAACCACACCCTTCTACGGCCCCAGCAATGAAAATATTATTTAAGGAAGGTTTCCGATTTAATAACTATATTGATATATTTGATGGTGGACCTGCAATAGAAGCGATGCGAACCGATATAAAAACTTTAAGCTCTTCCCGCGAATTAACAATTAAGAGTATAAAAGATGATGTGGTATCGCCACCGTATTTATTATCAAATACGAATATCGATTTTCGTGCTGTTTTAACATCGGTCATGTTTGATCAACGCGAAAACGCTTGTATTATCAGTAAAGAAACAGCTGAAATTCTACAACTACAAATTGGTGATTCGATTCGTCTAGCACCTTTGCACCGCCAATCACCAACTGTTACAAAGGAAGGAACTTATGGCTCTAAATAACATTGACTTACATCAATCTTGTCATCTCATTGATAATGAATGGGTGAAAGGGCAAGGCACCAGCTTTCAATCGTATAATCCATCCACAGGCAAAGTGCTTTGGGTTGGCAGCAATGCAACCCCAGATGAAGTGGAAAATGCTTTCAAAGCAGCTAAAACTGCCCTTCCGCTATGGTCTAGGGAATCACTAAGCGTAAGACAAGCAATTGTTGAAAAATTTGCGGATGTTGTGGAAAAATATTCTCAGTCGTTAGCTGAGTTGATCTCTTTGGAAAATGGTAAACCCTTATGGGAGGCCAAAACAGAAGTAACTTCTGTGATAGGAAAAATCAAATTATCCATACAAGCCTATGAGGAACGTTGCGCTCAAAGGACAAATCACCTGGGCGATGATAGTTTATCCTGCTTACGTTATAAACCTTATGGCGTAGTTGCTGTTTTAGGGGCGTATAACTTTCCAGCCCATTTGAGCAACGGCCATATCATTCCTGCCTTATTAGCTGGCAATACCGTTATCTTAAAGCCCTCTGAGCTCACTCCTGCGGTGTCTCAATTAATCATGAATTGCTGGCTTGAAGCAGGCATCCCGTCTGGTGTGATGAATTGTATTCAAGGTGATGGTCAAACAGGCCAACTATTATTATCACAGCCATTATCGGGTGTTTATTTTACAGGTAGTTACTCAACTGGAAAAAAAATTCATCAAACGTTTGCCGATAACCCAAGCATAATTTTAGCCTTAGAAATGGGAGGTAATAACCCTCTTATTATTGGTGACGTAGCGGATATGAACGCTGCCGTCTATCAAACATTATTATCGTGTTTTATTACTTCTGGGCAACGATGTACGTGTGCCAGACGCGTGTATATACCGAATGGTGACTTCGGGGATAAATTTATTAAAGCATTGATTCAAGCAACTGAAGCAATTACCGTTGGTGATGGCATGTCCGAAAAGCAACCTTTTATGGGGCCTGTCATTTCTAAACACCATGCCCAGGTGAGCTTAAAAGGACAGGAGCATCTTCAATCAATTGGCGGAAAATCCCTTCTAACCATGTCGTTACTGAAAGAAAACAGTGGCTTGCTATCGCCAGGCATTATTGATATGTCAAAAGCGCAACGCCATTATGATGAGGAAATATTCGCACCCCTTGCGCAAATATACCGATACGATACCTTTGATGAAGCAATCAATGCGGCTAATAACACAAAATATGGTTTATCCGCTGGTCTATTAAGCGATTCTAAGGCACAATTTGACTACTTTTTTGACAATATCAAAGCCGGTATCATCAATTGGAATAAACCAACAACAGGGGCCGCTGGAAATCTTCCCTTTGGTGGCATTGGCTGCAGTGGAAATCATCGTCCAAGTGGCTATTTTGCGGTCGACTATTGTGCTTATCCTATTGCGTCTACGCAGGCTAGCCACCTGACATTGCCTAACGATCTTATGCCAGGAATAAGGATATCACAATGATAGAATTAAACATGGATGGCCTTGTGGGACCAACGCATCACTATGCAGGGTTATCCAGTGGTAATATTGCATCCATGGATAATGCACTATCAGAAGCTAATCCCAAAGCCGCAGCACTACAAGGCATTGCAAAAATGCGCCTTCTGCATGAAAGGGGCATCCCGCAAGCATTCTTACCGCCTCACGCCCGCCCTTACCTACCGCTTCTAAAACAACTGGGTTTTGAAGGCTCCACTGAATCGATGATTCATCAAGCGTATCGATTCGCTCCTCAATTGTTAAGTGCCGCCTTTTCGGCATCCAATATGTGGACTGCTAATGCAGCAACGGTAACCAGTTATCAAGATAGCCAAGATAAACGTACACACTTTACCGCAGCAAATCTTAATGCCAATATACACCGTCATATTGAAGCAACGTTCAGCGCACAATTATTACAAATGGCTTTCTCAAACTTGGACCATTTTGCCCATCACCCGGTCCTCCCTGCAACAGCTGTCATGGGAGATGAAGGTGCAGCAAACCATACGCGTCTGGGTTTTCATAATCAACCGGGTGTCAATCTTTTTGTATTTGGGCAACAAGGACTACAAAACAATCTCTATTCAAGACCAAAACGTTATTGGGCAAGACAAACCCTAGAAGCATCGCGTCAAATCGCCTATACCCATGGCTTAAGGGAGGATAATTCGGTGTTTGCTTGCCAAAACCCCGATGTGATTGATCAAGGTGTTTTTCATAATGATGTGATTTCTGTTGGCAATGAAAATATCCTATTGATTCACGAATTGGCCTATGTTAATCAAAAGCAGATTTTGGCTGAATTGAAATCTAAAATTCACTTTGATTTAAACATTTTTGAGGTAAAAAATAGCGAACTCCCTATTGCTGACGCAGTGAGTACCTATCTATTTAATTCGCAAATCATCTCATTACCAAACCATCAGGGCATGTTATTGGTTGCGCCAAGCGAATGCGAGCAAAATGATCATGTTCGTGAGTTAGTTCAAAGCTGGATAGGCGATAGCGATTGCCCACTGACTCAAGTTGTCTTTCTTGATCTAAAACAAAGCATGCGTAATGGAGGTGGCCCTGCTTGTCTAAGATTAAGGGTACCCTTATCCGAAGCTGGTCTTAAAGCCATAAATCCTGGGTTCCTGATTAATGAGCACAAATTAATGGAATTGGAATCATGGGTTAAAAAACACTATCGAGACAAGCTTCACTTAAACGATCTATGTGACCCCCAATTAATCAATGAAGTGAATACAGCTTTAAGCGAATTATCCGCTATCATGAATATTCCACATTTATACCCTTTCCAACAATGATTCCTAGTTTCATAAATCGCATTATTTACCGCAGTCGGCACTATCTTGTTAAACAAAACTGGCGTTATCGTTGGCTTGCCCAACCCGATGGCACAATTCATAGCCGTTTAAATCGCAGAGCAATTCATAAACCGGCATTAGAATATATGATGCCCATGCTTCAATTATGCCAGAAGGATTCAGGCCAATATTTAATGCTGGGTTTGGGTGGAGGAGCATTGCTTCATGCATTAGAAAATAAATTTGATGACATTCACATTGATGTGATTGAGATAAATCCTGAAATCATTAACATTGCGAAACAGTTTTTTTATGTGGATACCCTACATTCATCAACCATCATTGAAAATGATGCGAACACTTATGTTTCTCAATGTGATAAAACATACGACGCAATATTGATAGATCTGTACCAAGATAATGAATACCCCAATCATTGTGCAACATCTACTTTTTTTCAGAATTGCCAAAGGTTAATGACCCCACAAGGCGTTGTAATCATCAACTGCGCTAACATGGCACAATACCCGCAATTGCTTAACCAATTGCGATTGGTGTTCAATAACAATGTGCTCACCATCCGCATTCAGCATCCCCGCAATGTTATTTTAGCTTGTTCCAATCAATCTATTCAGCTATTAATCAACCAACTGCCCTTAAAAAAATTAGGCTGGCATGCAGATACGGGTGTGGTAGGCAATATGGGTAACGCCTAATGGTTGACGAGATAAATGCAATCACACTTAAAACGCCTGTTTAAGTGATAAGCTTGCAAGATTAGGTACTATATTAATAGCCCATAAAAGACTCGCTTCATTTCCTGCATATCAAACTTATTTAAATATAAGGATAATGACATCCAAGCACTTAACGCGGCTAAATCCTCAAACTGGGGCGGTAAATACATGGGTGGCGCGAGAAGCTGTTCAGTTTTTAGCTCTTGCAGCAAGGGCAAATCCTGAAGACCTATTTTTCCCATAAAGAGTAGCGGGATGGTATCAATTTTCTTTTGGCTAATACAAAGACGGATGAAATTATAAATTAATACAAATCCCTTTGTATAGGATAAGTCCTTGGTAAAGGGTCCTAGCTCTGGCAAGGAGCCTCGGAAAACGCGGACAGTATGGTTATAGCTATCTTCTTCATTCAAACCCACTTCAATAAAATAGCGATAAATATCAAGAAAATTAGCCCCAGCTAGCACTTTTTCAAGCGCAATAACGCGATTAGTGATCTTACGCAATCGACCGGGATAGGATGAAAAAGTAATGACTTCTGTTAAAACAGCAAGGCCTTCTTGTATAACACTGGAGGAAGGAGCCCCTTTGGATAGAAACGTACAATAAGGCTGTTCAGCACCATTAAGCGTTGTACCGACATGCACCCATCCTTCATGCACCTCAAGATAACGTATATCGCGGTCACTAAATCGGCTATGACTATTTAATTTAATTGTCTCCGCACCAGCGGCAGCATCAGCGACCATGCTATCATTCACCTCAACTGTCACACGCTCTGGGTGATGAGTGAAATACTGGCTTAATCGCGCTTGTAATAATTTCTGAGCCTCTTTGGCAGTATGTCTTTTTTCATCTGCCGTCGATTGAAGTTGGCAATCTAATGAGGTCAACACATCAAATAACGACGCACCTAATCCACTTAATTTAGGCCCACCAACGTAAAAGACATCATCTGGACTACCATATAACGCCATTGAAATACGGCTAAAATCGGGTGTTCCACGAGAGTCGAGCAAAGCAAGTGCTTGAATATATTCTTCGCATTGACGCTTGATTAATTGCGTTGCCGCTGAGTATTCCCCTAAAGAATGCCGTGCATCCCGTATGATCAAATTAAATTCTAAACGTTTTTCTGAGACATCAAAGGGCAATGGTCTTTGAGAATAATAATCTTTATCAACTTTAGGCAAGTTTTTGCATTTTTCTTTAAAAAACTGCGTCTTGACGGTGTCATCCCATTTAATCGTATCCAAAATACGAATTTTCTGTTGTGCCTTTACAATTCTCTTAGATAATGCTTGGACAATTTTTTGCTCTTGGGTTGAAACCATAGTGAGATCCCTTATCGATATGAGTCAAACACCTATGAGACATCTAGACATCCGTATCAATCGTATGTCCTTATTTAATCATATAGCATAATTTTGCGAACCGATAGAGCATAAATTCCATACCACGCCATTTTATTGTTAGTTTATATCTCATCTCATACTTTAGTAATCTTCGGGTATAGCCATTAAGCTCGCATTTCCGCCCGCAGCGGTTGTATCTACCGTATAGGTCCTCTCATGACAGAATCGGTATAAATACAGCGGGCCTCCCGCTTTGAATCCTGTGCCTGATTTGCCTTCACCGCCAAATGGCTGCAATCCAACGACTGCCCCAATCATATTGCGATTGACATAACAGTTACCCACATGAACACGCTTTCGCACATAGTCTGCAAATTGATTGATGCGCGTATGGATTCCCATCGTTAATCCATAACCGGTCTGATTGATGTCATGAATGACAGAGTCGACATTCTTTTTTTGATATCGAATAACATGAAGGATTGGGCCAAAAAATTCTTGGCTAAGTTCGTTGATAGAATCAAGCTTGATAAGGGTAGGTGGCATAAAATAACCATGTTCGCATTCTTCCGATACTGGCGTTTGGTATACGACCCTTCCCTTTTCTTTCATCTGACCCACATGTCTTAACAAAGTATCCAATGCTTCTTTATCGATAACAGGACCAGCATCCACATCCAAGAACCTCGGATCACCAATAGTGATCTCAGCCATAGCACCTTGAATCATAGTCATTAATTTTTCATATATCTCTTCTTGAATATATAAGACACGCAATGCTGAACAACGTTGACCAGCACTGCCAAATGCTGATAATAAGACATCTTTTGTCACTTGTTCTAGCAAGGCGGATGAATCAACAATCATGGCATTTTGGCCACCTGTCTCCGCAATAAGTGGGACGATTTCGTCTGAACGTTTCGCCAGTGTTTGATTTATTTTCGATGCGGTTTGGGTTGATCCAGTAAATACAACGCCCTTTATGCGGGTATCGTTCACTAATTGTGCACCAACAGTTTCACCCTTACCCGGTAATAGTTGTAAGACATCAGTTGGAATACCAGCCTGGTGCATCAGTTTTGTTGCCAGACTAGCAATAAGGGACGTTTGTTCAGAGGGCTTAGCGATGACACAATTACCAGTCACCAACGCTGCCACTACCTGACCCGTAAAAATAGCTAAGGGGAAATTCCATGGGCTTATGCAAACAAAAACACCACGGCCATGGAAAGAAAGCTCATCAAGCTCCCCTGTATAGCCAGGTAATACCATGGGTTTACCAAACAGTTTTCTTGCTTGTTGCGCATAATAATAGCAAAAATCAATCGCTTCTCGGATTTCTGCAATGTTATCCCGCCAAGTTTTTGCGGCTTCAAATGTGTTTATTGCCATCAAATCATATCGATGGTTTTCGAATAATTCCGCTATTTTATCAAGAACGGCGGCCCTATGTTCAACGGATTCATTTGACCAGGAAGCATGTGCATTTTTAGCTCGTTCAAGGGCAGTCTCTATATCGTCTGTGCTTGATTCAGTCACTTTGCCAATGACCGTGCTATTGTCAAACGGGGCATAAACAGAAAAAGTCTCAGAACTATTAGTTGGGCCGGCAATCAGAGGTTTCGATTCCCATTGACATAATGTCATGTCATTATAATAGCGTTGTAAGTTAGCTATTTTTTCACGATCGGTGAAATCGAATCCCTGGGAATTTTTTCGTTCAGGTAAAAAAACCTCTTCTGGCAACACCATAAATGGTTTATTTTGCTCAATCAGATTTTTTGATATAGCCAATGGGTCTTGTGCCAACTTCTCAATTGGCGATTTTTGATCAACAATTCGATTAACAAAGGAGGAATTTGCACCATTTTCTAATAAACGCCTGACTAAATAAGGCAGTAAATCTTCATGCGAACCAACTGGCGCATAGATTCGACAAGGTATTCCTAGCTTATTTTTCGGGGTAATTTGGTCATATAACTCAACGCCCATTCCATGCAAGCATTGAAATTCATAATCAGTGTAATCACCAACTAACGTTAACACCGTAGCAACGGTATAGGCGTTATGGGTTGCAAATTGGGGGTATATATAATCTGTATAGGTTAGTAGCTTTTTTGCACAAGCATGAAAAGAGACATCGGTAAATATTTTTCTGGTAAATACGGGGTAACCGGATTGCCCATCCATTTGAGCGCGCTTTATTTCAGTATCCCAATAAGCACCTTTGATTAAACGCAACATAACACGCCGACCATGCTTCTTAGCAAGTTCAGCGATATAATCAATAACATAAAAGGCTCTTTTTTGGTAGGACTGGACAGCTAATCCTAATCCATGCCAACCGGCGAGACTTTCATCTTCATAGACTTTTGTAAAAATATCCAATGACAACATTAATCTATCTGATTCTTCTGCATCCACTGTTAAACCGATTTGATATTGTTTGGCTAGTTGCGCTAGTCTCAATAATCGTGGAGGGATTTCATCAAGAACTCGTTTCCTTTGATTTTCTTCATAACGAGGATGAATTGCTGAGAGCTTAACAGAAATACCCGGGTTTTCTCTTAGTGATTTTGACGGGTCTGCGACTTTCCCAATGCTGATGATAGCCTCTTCATAGGCTTTCATATAGCGTTGCGCATCCCTTTCTGTTAAAGCCGCCTCACCAAGCATATCATAGGAATAGGAGTATCCTTTAGACTCATTCGTTTGAGCTCGTTTCGTCGCTTCTTCAATAGTCCGCCCCATGACAAATTGACGACTCATGATGCGCATTGCTCGCTCAACCGCTTTTCTTACAACCCCTTCCCCACTCTTTTTAATCAGTTTTATTAATACTTGTGACAACTTTGATTCTGCTTTTTCTGGACTCAACACCTTACCAGTTAGCATCAACGCCCAAGTTGTCGCGTTAACAAACGTTGAATGGCTTTGGCCACGGTGGGATTGCCAATTGGCAGACCCTAACTTGTCCTTTATCAGACTATCAATGGTGATCGTATCGGGAACACGCAACAAGGCTTCAGCTAAACACATTAAGGCAATGCCTTCGTCACTTGACAGCGCATATTCTGTTAAAAATGAATCAATACCACTGCTTTTTAATCGCAGTTTTTGCACCTGCTTAATCAACGACATAGCAGTATTTTGAATTTGTTGGGTTTGATCAGTCGTTAGTTGACCATATTCAATCAAATGAGAGACATAGGGATATTCTGGCGCCCGATAAGCGTCATTGATAGAACTTGCAGTTCCTTGTATTGGGCCTAGTTTAGAACGGTCAAGCATTTTCACCTCCAAAGGAGAAAAAAGGGGGTATGTTTTCCAAAGAATCAAAATCGTTAAAAATAACTTATCCTTATCATTCAATTACAACTCACAATGCTAGCTTGCAAATACATGCATAGCTCGATTGAATGTCAAAAGATAGCAGGCTAACAAACAAGTAGCGTGGGATTTCTTTGTTAACAGGATTAATAAATGCTGTAATTTATCATATCCTCCATAAACTGAAAATACCTGACCTATTATTATACATATAATTTACTGTTTATACTGATTTTTTAGGTTTTAATGCTTGCAGCATCTCATCGTGTAAATCAACTAAACCAGTAGACTTTGATTGCTCCATCATGGTATATATGAGCCCAGATGGTTTTACATCTCCCTAGAATGGAGATATAATGCCACCAGTTTGGTTAGTAATTGAGTATATATGGAGTTATTAATAATATGGTAAAATTTAAAAAATTAATAAAAAATCTACCGTTAATGGCAGCTGTTGTTTTAGCTAATCCAGGATATGCTGAAAACTCAGTCGATATCAAAGAGGAGATACAACGTTTATCCGTTGTTGCGCCTAATATCAAGAAAAAGGCATTGGAAACCGCCTTAACTGCTTACAAGCATGCCATTGAAGAAGGCAGTGTCAAAAAACACATTTTAACCGTTATCGACTATTCGTTGCCTTCATCTGCTAAAAGGATGTGGGTATTTGATTTAAATAGTCACAAAATGCTTTATAACACTTTTGTCGCCCATGGTAAAAATTCAGGCATGACCATGGCAAAACATTTTTCCAATAAAAATCATAGCTTGGAAAGTAGTATTGGAACATTTATAACGAAAGACAGTTATATCGGTTCTAAAGGCTACTCACTCAATTTAGAAGGCTTAGAAAAAGGGTTTAATGATAATGCCTTTCTTCGACGCGTGGTCGTTCATGGTGCTTGGTATGTGAATCAGAATTTCATTAAAAGCTCTGGCCGTGCAGGCCGAAGTTGGGGGTGCCCTGCTGTTGCAACCGCGCTGGCTCGCCCAATTATCAATGCAATCAAGGGCGGCTCCGTTGTCTTTGCTTATTATCCTGACAAAAAATATCTTTCCAATTCAGACTACGTAGTGGCTTAAGGGACTTAGAGACAGTCGATTGTCTGCCATTAGGAACGCATGGATGCGACCCTAGTAAAATTCTGGGTATATTCTTGACTGGCAATCAATCTTATCTTCAATACGGCTTTACGATAACTCTTGTGCCATTACGCATAAAATTATGATAGAGCCATTTTGCATCAGGAATTGGAACACGAATGCAACCATGACTGGCATTATATCCTGGCACATTGTAATGACCATGAACGGCATAGAGTTTTTTAAAAAACATACAATAGGGCATTCGCGATCGATATCTACTTGAATAGCAATCGGCCCCACGTATCCCTATCACCCGAAACGATCCAACCGGTGTTCGACAACTACGGCCTATATCACGACAATAATGTGAACCACCTGACGCCCTTCCCCGTTTAACAACATTTCCATTTGAATTGATTGCTGTATAACTTAATGTTCTCGGATTAAAGATAAATGTATTCGATGCTACAGTAAATGATTCCAAGGCTATACTAGGTTTTGGTAGCATAACTAATATTAAAAGCATCGGAATTGTTAGTAAGGAGGTTGGTATTTTAATCGAATTATTCGCTTCCATGAGTGATTCCAGTTTTTATATGTTTTATAAATATAGCACATTATTTATTCTTAATGTGCAATAACTGGTCTATCTGGGCTTTGTATGAGGTTCCGAATAAGCGGAATCCCTTGGCTACAAGGAATTAATATCAATAGGTTTAAATCATGTATTGTCAAATGAGAGTAGGAATTTAACAAGGTACATCCCTTCACCTTGTGTTATATACCCGTCATCATTCATCGCTTTTTGAATGACCACGGGTATACATGGATTATAACATACGCTTAAGAACGTTATCCTTATCGATGAAGTGGTGTTTAATAGCCCCTGCCACATGCATAACAAGTAATACAATAATTAACCAAGCAACCCATGAATGAACTTCAAACATAAATTCAGCTAACTGTTTATTTTGATCAATCCCTGGAAATGGAAAAGCAAACAAACCAAAAAACATGGGGGATTTGTTTGCTGCCGTTGACATGATCCAACCAGCAATTGGCATAATAAAGAGAAGGACATAAAATCCATGTTGCACACTACGAGAAAGTAGTCGTTGCCAGCTTGGTACTGACGCAGGTAGTTTGGGTTTTCCAGTATGAATTAACCAAAGCAATCGAATAAGCATCAAAAAGATGACAGTAATTCCAAACGATTTATGTAACGTATAAGATATTGGTTTCATCGAATCCGGTAAATCGCCAAGAATAAAGCCCACAGCTAATAGCGTGATGACAATCACAGCAATCAGCCAATGGAAAAAACGAGACCCCTTTGAATATTTCTCTAACGAGTTATTATTTAACGGCATAAATCACTCCTTTGTTTTATATAACAATCCGTATAATAACAACTTTTAGGACAAAGGGAAGCAGGATTTCATAGTCGGCACAAAATAATAGTATGCGCTTTAAAGCCCATGAATTTTAATCATGTTCCCTTTGTGCTGGACAATTATTAAAATAAGCCGTCTCAAGCCATCACCTGTTTATCAGCCATTTGTATCGTGGTTTGGGTTAAGTCCAATAACTCACGAATAGCGACAAAAAACATAGTGTAATTCATTGTTTGTGCAGATTTTAGTTCGGCTAGAATATTATGCCAGCGATCAATGAGATTCTTATGCATTTCAAACCATTGATTGAATTGATCCATCAAATCCTTTTCTTCCATATCAATGCGAATAATGCCAGCTGTCAGCTGCCTTTGTTGCCAATCTAGGTCATCTCGTAATGCCTCTCTTGATAGTAATTCCCAATGATTTTCGGTTGAATGTACGATAACTTTTGTACGAATCCAGTTTAAATCGAGATATTCACCTAATGCAAAATAAACCTGTGCAACTTTCGTTACTTTTATATTCATTTGCTGAGATACTTCAATGATATCCATGGCCGAGAATAACGCCCTGGTAACAGCTAGCTCATGTGCAATAACATTTCCAACATTTAAGGATAAATAGTGATCATAGGCACTTTGGTAAAGTTCTTTTGATTTTTCAGCAAAAATTTGTGGCATGCATTTTTTAAGCTGGTTAACACCCGATTTATAACGCTCAATCGCGCTACTAATATCCAGAGTTTTACGTTGAGAGCGAAGAAACCATCGGGTAGTCCTACGACACAGACGAACATATTGGAGCATCATCTTAATTTGCGTTTCGGCTGTAATTTTAGTGCCAAGCTCATCAATTTTTCTCCATATCTCATCAATATTTAAAATTGATCGAGAAATCATATAAGCACGAACAATCGCTGAAACAGGTGCACCCGTTTCATCTTGCAACCGATACACATACGTAAAACCCATTTCATTGATAATAATATTACTCAATTGTGTGGCAATAATTTCACGTCGAAGTGGATGGTGGTTCATTTGTGTGGAGAATTTCTCTCTCAAAGGACGAGGGAAATATTGATCTAAAATTTGTTTTAAATAGGGGTCGTCCGGCACATTGCTAGATAAAATATTCGCCTTTAATAAAATCTTCGAATAACACATAAGGACCGATAGACTAGGACGCATCAATCCTTGGCCAGAAAGTTTTCGTTCATTAAGCACTTTATCGTCTGGCAAGTATTCCAATACCCTATCGATTTTACCTCGGGACTCTAAATCTTGGATGTACCTTGCATGCAAATCAATTGACTTATGAGCTTGGGCGGCAGCTAAACCTATCGCTTTTGATTTATTGTAATTATCTCTTAATACCAGTCGTGACACCTCATCTGTCATATCACTTAGCAACTCATTCCGTTGTTTTGTGGTCAGATCACCCGAATCAACGATACTATTCAACAAAATTTTGATATTCACTTCTCTGTCTGAGCAATTAACGCCGGCAGAGTTATCGATAAAATCAGTAAACACTAATCCGCCATTCAAGGAATATTCAATTCTGGCAGCTTGCGTTAATCCAAGATTCCCACCCTCACCAATCACCTTAGCACGCAACTGGTTCGCCTCAATACGAATCGCGTCATTACTTCGATCACCCACATCGGCATTTGTTTCCGTTGAAGCGCGAACAAAGGTCCCAATGCCGCCACTCCATAAAAGATCGACTTTCGCTTTTAACAAGTATTGGATTAATTCATTGGGTTCTATCACGGATTGCTTGATGCCGAAACGATTTTTCATCTCCTTGGTAACCGGGATAGATTTTGCAGAACGATTAAACACCCCACCACCTTTTGAGATCAATTTTTTATCGTAATCAGTCCAGCTAGAACGTGGCAAATGGAATAAGCGCTCTCGTTCTTTGAAACTAGCTTGGCTATCAGGATTTGGATCAATGAATATATGAACATGATTAAATGCAGCGACTAATTGGACTTGTTTTGACAAGAGCATTCCGTTTCCAAAAACATCGCCTGCCATATCACCAATGCCTACTACGCTAAAATTTTTAGTTTGAATATCAATATTCATTTCATAGAAATGGCGTTTAACTGACTCCCATGCACCTTTCGCGGTGATCCCCATCTTTTTATGGTCATAACCAACAGAGCCACCTGAGGCAAAGGCATCGCCTAACCAGAAACCATAATCCAAGGATATTTCATTAGCAATATCTGAAAAAGTGGCTGTTCCTTTGTCAGCAGCGACTACTAGGTAGGGATCATCTTCATCAAAGCAAACCACTCGAGCCGGTTTAACAATTTTTCCTTCAACCAAGTTATCGGTTAGGTCGAGAAGACCATGGATGAATAGTTGATAGCAACTGATTCCTTCTTCCATGATTTCTTCGCGAGAAGCATTAGAAGCGATGAGTTTCGGAACAAATCCTCCTTTCGCACCAGAAGGCACAATCACGGCATTTTTAACTTGCTGTGCTTTCATTAACCCTAAAATTTCAGTACGAAAATCTTCACGTCTATCAGACCAGCGCAAACCTCCTCGAGCGACCTTTCCGCCTCTTAAATGAACCCCTTCAAATCGAGGTGAGTAAACAAATATCTCATACATTGGGTAAGGTTTCGGCATACCGGCGATGGTTTTACTATTCATCTTTAAGGACAGATAGGGTGCTGGTTTTCCAGAAGCATTTATCTGATAATAATTGGTTCGCAATGTTGAGGTTATCGTTTGAACGTATTGACGAATGATTTTGTCCTCATCCAAATTACTAACATCGTCTAAATCATTGAGAATCTCACGGACTAATTGATTTGAACGATCGTCTCTATCCTTTGACAAATCTGGATTAAAGCGAACTTCAAATAATTGAACCAGTTTGCGTGCAATCGCAACATTATTATTAAGCGCATTTTCAATGTATTCTTGACTAAACGTAAATCGAATTTGTTTAAAATATTTCGCATATGCGCGCAAAATAGAGACTTGACGCCAATCTAAGCCCGCGCCTAAAACAAGCAAATTAAATCCGTCATTTTCAGCATGCCCATACCAAACGCTCAAAAAGGCATTTTGGAATAAGTCTTTGATTACATCGATATCAAAATCTCTTTTTTTGATATATTGAAGCGAAAAATCATTAATCCATGTTTTGAAACCGTCACCGTGCTTAATAAAATAGGGACGTTCGCTAATTGCACGCATGCCTAATCGTTCAAGAATTGGGAGGACATCTGAAATGGTAATGGTACTTTCGTGCTGATAGACTTTTAGGCGAAAGAAATCTTTGTCTTCATCCATTGGATGAAAGAAATTCATGCCTAATGGTTCTTGTTCAGATAATGCTTCAATATGAATGATGTCAAACACCGCCGTTCGAGGAGAAAACTGTGTGGAATAGGCAACTGGAAATGCATCCTTATATTCATTATTAAGTCGATTTGCCTTTTCCTCACCAAAGCTTTCTTTCAAATAGTCATGTAAATCATCTGACCAAGAGCGACCAACAATGATTAACTTTTTCTCAACATCTTTAAAATCATATTCTTTGAGATTAGTCGGATCGATACGGATAATAAAGTGGATACGTGCCAAAACAGATGCAGAAAAATGCGTTGAAAAGCTAATTTCCAAGGCATCAAACTCCGCTTCAAGCACCATTTCCATGGCATGTCTGAGCGCCGTATTAAAACGCTCTCTCGGTACATAGACTAAGCAAGAGATAAAACGACGATAGACATCCGTACGAGCAAACATACGGATACGTCTTCGTTCTTGCATATAAAAGATACCCATCGATATTTCAAGTAGCTCATCTTCTGTTGCTTGAATTAAATCATCCCTAGGAAGTGTTTCTAAAATATTGAGCAATACTTTACCTGAGTGTGAGCGCGGATTAAGTTGTGACTTTTCCATGATCTGCGCCACTTTGTGACGTAAAAAAGGGATATGTTTAGGATTGGTATTATACGCAGCGGAAGTATATAAGCCGATGATACGTCTCTCTCCAATCACTTTCCCAGTTTTATCAAATCGCTTGATGCCGATATAATCCGTATAAGCATCTCGATGAACTGATGCCAACGTATTCGTTTTTGACATAACGAGTATTCGAGTGGATGACAACGTTAATTCTCTTGCCTCAGGCGTCATTTCGGAAATAATTCGTGCTTTTGATTGACTTAAACTATGTCTTAAGACACCCAACCCGGTGTTTGGGATCACTTTCAGGATCATCGATTTATCTTCTTTTACTAATTCATAGTCTCGGATACCAAGAAATGTAAAATGATGATCTTCTATCCAATTCAAAAAGGCGATCGTTTCTGATAACTCACCAGCATCAAGTAAATGCGCTGTTTTTTCAAGATCAATGATGCTTTCTTGAACTTTTTCACGCATGGATACCCAATCTTCGACAACCGCTTTGTTGTCCTCTAGAACGCGCTCAAAATCTTCATGCAAATCTCGCAATACGATGGGGTCTGTTTGACTGTCAATTTCTATAAAAATCGCGGCCTCTTCGAATACCTCATCATGGGGAACATCTATTTTTTTATAGACTTTAGTCACATGGCCATGCTTATCTCTTTTGAGCATAAGGCCACCCATATGCATAATCAAATGGCAAGATAACCCCATCCGATTAATTACCATACGGATTGAATCCACTAAGAAAGGCATATCGTCAGCAATTATTTCGACAACTGTATGTGTGGTTTGCCAGCCATGACGCTCAAAGTCTGGATTATAAATGCGGATTTTGGTTTCACCTGGCTTGCGTTTCGAAAGCAGGTTCCATAAATTAATTCCAGCGCCATACAGATCATCGACGTTCCAAGCTTCTAAATCGTCAAGTGCAACAGTTTGGTAAAATTGGCTAAGAAAGGTACCACACCTTTCTGCTTTTTTAGCAGCCATTTTTTTGCTTACTTTTTCTACAATAGAATCGATTATTAAGTCTTTGCCCTGTTCAAATTTGTAGCTCATGGAACCACCTTGATGATCATCACAATTCGTATATTATATACCCGTGATCATTCAAAATGCGAGGATTTATGCGCCTTTATTTTTTGATTATGCAAAACGTTAAAAAACACGCAATGGCTCATTCCCATGTCTGTTTTTTAACGTTTTGCAGGACAAAAAGAAAAAGCAGAAAACTCGCTTTTTGAATGATCACGGGTATAATCATAAATTGCAGAATTTTGATAGAATTAGTTGCTCTAGAAAGTGGTGATGTTGATGCTAATCCATTTAAATTTTAGGTGAAAATTTATAAGGCACATATTTCAACCATATCATTCAGCGCCACCTTGTCAAAAAGTTGCAACAAATGCTTATTATTCATGCGAATACACCCTTTTGAGCCTGGCTGTCCTAACTTTGTTTGATCAGGTGTCCCATGAATGTAAATATAGCGTTGCAGAGAATCTCGATTACCGCCTAAGTTAAAGCCCTCTTCTAAACCAGACAGTTGCAATATTCGAGTTAATATCCAATCTCGATCCGGATTTTTCTGGGCTAATTCTTCTGTAAATATTTCACCAGTCCATTGTCGACCAACAAAAACACTATTGATAGGGGCGCCATCACCTATTTTACTATAGATTCTATGTTTACCACGAGGCGTACAACCACTCCCTTCTAGCTCCCCAATTCCTTTGAGACCAGAAGAAATTGGCCAAACGTAATTCTTACCTTGATCGTCCTCAAAGAGCATAATTTGATGGTTGAGATCAATTCTTATCATTCCGGCAATCCAGTTTTACTGATTACGACTGTTTTAATATTACAAAACTCTTGAATACCTTCTTCAGATAGCTCTCTCCCATAACCAGAGCGATTGATTCCACCAAAGGGTAATCTCGGATCTGAAGAAACTAATTGATTTACAAAGCAACATCCCGCATTCACCAGTGTTTTAGCAATGGTTTTTGCCCGATTGATATCCTGACTAAACACAGCAGCACCTAACCCAAACTGGCTTTGATTAGCTAACTTAATTGCTTGGTCGTCATCTTTTACGGGGATTATGCTAATGACAGGACCAAATAATTCTTCATCAAACGCTGGCATCCCTGGACTAACATTATCCAGTAACGTAGGTGGGTAAAAATAACCCTGTCGATTTGGTATTTCACCGCCAAAATGAAGCGTAGCGCCATGTGCCAATGATTCTTTCACCTGGTTGTGTAAATTAACTTGCAGCGATTTGCTTGCCAATGGACCCAAAGTCGTATCAGGAGACAAAGGATCGCCCATTTTGTACTTTTTACTTAATGACGTGATTAAATTAATCAGTTTTGAATGTTGGTGGGGTTGTACCATGACACGTTTTGCGGCAATACAGACTTGCCCTGCATTATTTAAACGAGACTTAACAATTTGCTCTGCAGCACACGCTAAATCAGCATCGGATAAAAGAATATATGGATCACTACCACCAAGCTCTAAAACAACTTTTTTAAGATGCTTACCTGCCTGTGAGGCCACTGATTGTCCAGCTTGCTCGCTGCCTGTTAACGTAACGCCTTTAACGAACTCATTCGCTATAATATATTCACATTGTGTTGTGTCAATAATCATATTCTTGAACAGATGCGGCATATAGCCAGCTTCCTCAAATAACTCCTGTATTAAGTTGCCAGCGCCTGTGGATAAGGATGCATGCTTTAATAAACAGGCGTTGCCTGCTGTTAGAGTGGGTATAGCAAACCTTAACACCTGCCAAAAAGGGAAGTTCCAAGGCATGATGGCAAAAATAATACCCAAAGGCTGATAGGTTACAAATGATTGTAAATAATCGGCGTCAATGACTTTATCTGCTAAATATTGTTGGGCATTTTCAGCATAATGTTGACAAAGCCACATGCATTTTTCAACTTCCAATATCGCATCTGAAATTGGTTTACCCATTTCGCTGCTAATTATTGTTGCACAACGTTGTTTGTGCTTTTCTAAACATTGTTTTAATTCAATGAGCGATTTGCAGCGTGAATCGATGGATTCTTGTTTCCAATTGACGAAGGATTGATGGGTTAATTGAATTTCTTTGTCGATTTCTTTAGTTGTTAGATGTCGATATTCGTGTAGATCTTTTTCAGTATAAGGGTTGTGTGTTTTATGGCTTGTCATTGCCAATCCTTGATTGATATAAAAAATGAATTTTTAAACAACTGTATCATTACACTGAGTTTAGTACAAATCAATGCAAGCTTTAGATAAATTACCTACTAAAGTTGCTTGGCAATTAACTAAATGCTCGGGTACAGTTTGATCGACTTATATTCACCGCGGAAGAATATGGACCATCATAAATAACGATATTTTAATTCCTAAACATAAAAAGGTTGCGAAAATTAATCAAACATTGCTACTATTTCATTAATTTGGGTATACTTTTAAAAATAATAATGCAAACAGCAAAAAAACCTTTTCCTTTACATGAACGGATAGCTGCATGGACCGTCCATTTATTTACCGCACTTGCAGCTGTCGCAGGTTTTTTTACCTTAGTCAGTATTTATAATCATGATTATATGCAAGCTCTTTGGTTAATGGCGATAGCCGTATTTATTGATGCGATTGATGGTACATTTGCCCGAATGGTCCGAATTAAATCGGTACTCCCAAGCATTGATGGGGCACTACTGGATAACATGGTTGATTATTTAAATTATGTTATAACGCCTATGTTTTTCATCTATATAAAGCCAGACATGTTACCCCAACAATATTCGCTTATCATTGTTGCAATTGTCATTTTGACTTCCGCCTATCAATTTTGTCAGTCTGACGCAAAGACTCCGGATCATTTTTTCAAAGGATTCCCGTGTTATTGGAATATCGCATTATTCTATATGTTCATCTTTGAGACGTCCGCTGGTTTCAACGCCTGGGTTCTATTTATACTATCAATCTTGATTTTTGTGCCCATCAAATATGTCTACCCATCACGTCTCCAATATTTAACTGATTCAAAGGGTCTGAAGTTGTTAATGCATGCCTATTCTGCCCTTTTTGGATTGAGCTTAGCAATTTTACTTTGGCAATATCCAAATACATCTATCTTTTGGCTTTCAGTTTCATTATCATATGCAGTTGTTTATCTTTACTTAAGTATTTATCGTACTTATTATCCTATGATTAAATCTAAAATAAAGGCAAAAAAGAATCATGCGCAAAATCAACATATTGTTGAGTAGTCGAGCAACCATTTTGCAACTATTTTGTTCTCTTGTTTTACTTATAATATTGGGTGTTTCATTTTCAGCCACCCTACCCAAGGGATGTGAGCATATTGGTTATGAATTAAATGACCCTTTTCTCGTGTTAAATCAGGCAGGCAATCAAACTTTTTATCTTATTGAAAATACCACCAACGACAAGATAGAGTTACAAAAGCATGAAACAGAAGACGTCTTCATGAGTCCCCCTTTGATAGCAATCATTGAAAAAGGCAAATGGGCTGCTTTCGCATCGGATGTAAGAAATCTTCACTTTCAATGCTTTGTCCATGAGAAATTTGATATTATTCGTGTCAATTGTAAAGATGTCGTACAAGTTTGCCAATATCCAAGAGTTAAATTTGCTTTAAGTAACATGGGAAATTATTGGGTGTCTGTGAATCAAACACAAAATGCTGCTATCAAAGAAGCAATTAGTAAAGGAATATTACTACGGTGGTAATCACAGAAAATAAAAATTTGGTGGATCGTCTTTTTATTTTTATTGGTATATTGGGCGCTCTGACGACATTTAGTGGCTTGTTTACTATTTATTCTCATCCTTTCTACATTGTAGGGTCATTTCTATTATTTTTAACCGCATTATATTTTAGATTATTTTTTTTTGTTGCTTTAGAAATAATATTCATCTCAGGGCATACTGCCGCCCTACTGGGCATTGGCATGATTTTACAAGTAGCCCTACCAGTTTTGCTTAGCTTTCAACTGTTGTTTTATTATTTATTTTCCGGAGAAACGAGTGATTTTTCCATCATTATTGGAATTTTGGGTATTGCTCTGTTTTCTGTTGGCTTTTCGATTGCCTCCCAGTGGGTGTTTATGCTGGGTAGTTTATCGATATCCACTTACGCGTATTTTAATCTCGAGAAATCTAATAAAATATCACTCATCTGGTTGATATTGAATTTGATGTTTGCGTTAACAGCATTCATACACATTATTGTGTTCTAGGTAATCGTTTAATGTTTTAAAACGTCTTATATTAAGAAATAGGACTGATACTTTAATCATCTAGGAATATTTTTTTATCATTTAATCGGAGTCTTGGTAATGAGTAAAACACCTTCAAACATGTTGCAACTCGGTACAGAAGCCCCTTTATTTTCATTAGACAATGTTGTCACCAACACTACCTATACGCTTAAACCTTCAGCAAATCGTAAAGGGCTTGTGGTAATGTTTATCTGCAATCATTGTCCCTATGTAAAACATGTGAATAGTGAGCTCGTACGATTGGCTAACCACTATCAGCCTAAAGGAATTGAATGTGTCGCCATTAATTCGAATGATGTTGAAAAATACCCACAAGATAGCCCGGATAATATGGTCCTAACCGCTAAAGAGCAGCAGTACCCATTTCCGTATTTATTTGATAATACACAAGAAGTTGCGAAAGCTTATAAAGCCGCATGCACCCCGGATTTTTATCTATTTGATAGTAACTTATCACTGGTATACCGTGGGCAACTGGATGATTCTCGCCCTGGTAATGACATACCTGTCACAGGGGAGTTCTTACGCCAAGCTTGTGACCAACTGCTTGCCGGCCAACCAATAACCGTTACCCAAAAACCAAGTCTGGGGTGTAATATTAAATGGAAAAGTTAACTCACTATAAATTAAATTTTTTAGTGCCATTTGATCATGCAGAGACAGTGAAAGAAGCTATCTTTCAAACGGGGGCAGGCCAACTAGGCGAATATCAACGATGCGCTTGGCAGTGCCCTGGCCAAGGGCAGTTTATGCCAAGCTCTAAGGCAAATCCAGCATTGGGTCAAAAGCAACTATTAAATAAGGTTGATGAGTATCGTGTGGAGATATTATGTACCGAGAAAACGATTAAAAAGGCCATTATTGCCCTAAAGCAGTCCCATCCTTATGAAGAACCAGCCTTTGAAGTCATAAAGCTAGAAGAATTTGAGGCCGTATAGTTTATTATCGCTAATCGAATAGGTAACTTTTTATTATTTGTATCTATACACCTGCACAATTAAATTTCGAGGGAGAGACAGATTTGAGTGCAGGTTAGACGAAAAATGAAATCAAGAAGCGCAGCATAAATCAGTATGTGAGCATTTTTTATTTCAGTTTTCGCTCAAGATGCGCCAAATATGGCATTTCGGTGAGCAGATCTGAATAGTTTACCTATTTTGTCATTGCTGTACGATAGGCATTAAGATTCATTAATAGCTCGGCTTCGGCATTGGAAAGATGACAACTGTTCATAATTTCTTCTTTCGTCCCACCCATGGATAAAATCTTAAGTGCGTGCTGATAACCGCCATCATTGTTACGAATATTACCGTTGGCTTGTATCTGCTTGTCTAGACTTAATATTTGTTGATGAATTTCTTTAAGTTGTTGATTAAACCTCAGATCTGCATTAAGTAGCGTTTGTTTTTCTAGCGCAAATTGGCGCAGCGATTCTTGATTTGCTTCCAAACGTTTATTTAAATGCTTAATTTGTTGGGTTTGACGCCAGGCGATCATCCCAAAAACCATTGTTAACACTGCGACGATACTCGCAACCATCCAAATCATTAAAATTCTCCTTTTGGTATTTTGGTGATAAAACTTTCCAATAATATATTTGATTTTGAAAATTCAGACCGCATTTCAGGATTTAATAAACGAGGCACGGTCTTATCTTTTGCTATGATAATGTTCACCCTCCGATTTTTTGCTCGCCCCGCTTCCGTTCGATTAGTTGCGATAGGGTATTGCGCAGCATAGCCAGTGACGGTTACTCTTTCAGCAGAAACACCATTTTGTGTTAGTATTCTTGCTACGGCCGATGCTCTGGAAGATGATAGCTCCCAGTTTGATGGAAATTGTGTGGTATAAATTGGTTTATTATCGGTATAACCTTCTAACGCAACAGGGTATGGTAATTTATCAATGAGCTTTGCAACTTGAATTAATTTTTTTTCGGCATCAGGCACTAACTGAGCGCTACCACTGTCAAATAGTGAAGCTGCTTTAATATCAAGCTCAACCCAACCTTCATGTCGACTTATCTTAAACTCCTCACCTTTTAGTTGCTGCAAAGCCATTTCTAAACGATTAAAATCATCCTCATTGATTTTCGTTTCAACGGCAACTTCGCTTCTTTCACGGATTATATTTGATGGCCGCTTGCGATCATGTTTATTAAAGGCACTAGACATGCCCTCTGCCAGGGAACGGTACTTAGATATATTCACCGATGATATTGCATACATGACGACAAAAAAGGCAAATAACAAGGTAATAAAATCAGCATATGAAATAACCCATCGGTGAGAATCTTCATGTCCTTTGTCATGGCCCCTCTTTCGTTTAGCCATGATGCTGCCCATAATTGACTAAACGATAATCAAGCATATTAGGGCTTTCACCACTTGCCATACTAACAATCCCTTCCACTAACATCTCGTTATGATGCGTTTGTTCGGCAATAACAAGCTTAATTTTATTAGCGATGGGTAAAAATAAAAGGTTAGCAAAGCCAACCCCATATATCGTCGCCACGAATGCAACGGCAATACCTGCACCAAGCTCACTGGGTTCAGTGAGATTCCCCATTACTTGTATTAATCCTAGGACAGCACCTATAATCCCAATCGTTGGACTATACCCACCCATGGCTTCAAAAAAGCCTGCTGCTTTATGATTGAAATCTTCCACCCTTGCCACTTCTGTTTCTAATACATCTCGTATGGTGTTTTTATCCACACCAATGACAAGTAACTCCAACCCTTGTTTTAAGATTGGGTTTTCTTCAGTGTCAATATATTCTTCCAGCGTCAAAAGACCATACTGCCTTGATTTTTTGGCTAAATCAACCAATCTTTGTCTATCGGTTTGATAAGCAAATTTGGGTGGAAATATTGTCCACCAGAATAATCGCAATGCCTTTTTAAATATAACAATGGGCGTTTGAACAAATACAGCACCAATTGTGCCACCCAATACAATTAATAATGCAGGTCCATTCAATAGGGAGTATATGGAACCCCCTTCGAGAATTTGGCCAACTAAGATAGCCGCAAAACCAAGTATTAAACCAATTAAGGTTAATCCATCCATAATTATCCTTCTAATCGAGCCCTAATTCGCAAGGTCGCTTGCGACAAAATCTGTGAAACACGGGACTCGCTCACATTAATTACCTTACCAATTTCTTTTAAATTTAATTCTTGTTCATAGTATAACGACAAAACAAGTTTTTCTTTTTCGGGCAATCCATCAATGATTTCAAGTAATTTTTCGTTAAAATCATTTTTTAAGACAGTCGTTAATGGTTGCTCACTATCGATGTCTTGTCCAACGTAATCTTGATCAATGCCTAGATCATCAAAGTGCAAGACTTGAATACAAGTACTCTCTTTGAGAAGGTGTGCATATTCATTAGACGTTAAATTTAATTCTTCTGCAATTTCGGTGTCAGAAGCATCACGACCCAGACGTTGCTCTACTTGCTTGACCGCATGGGATACCTTTCGAGCATTACGATATACTGATCGAGGCACCCAGTCATTTTTTCTTATCTCGTCTAATATATGACCACGAATTCGGATATTGGCATATGTCTCAAACGATGCACCTTTCGTCGCATCATATTGCTTAGCGGCTTCTAATAGCCCGACCAATCCTGTTTGTATCATATCATCCAGGGAAATTGTATCGGGTAATTTTGCTCGCATATGATATACAATGCGTTTAACCATGGGTGCATGTTGAATGACCAGATCATGGGTGCATGGTTGATTTGCTTGTTTGTAGGCAGTCAACGCGTCCATTCATGCTCCTGTTAACCAAATCCTTGTTTAACGTTATCATTGTAGGTTACACAGCGCCCACCGATGTATTTTCAAACGATGGCTCTACAGGCAATACAACAAGCCATCCATCTCTTAACCTAAAGCGCACAGCATTTTTCATTAAGATATACTTACAATTTTAGCAGAAGATTTATCCTTCTGAGATTAGCCTCTCAATAAAAAAAGAAGTAGAGCCAGCTAATGATTCTGCAAATGACCAACTCGTAACATTATCACTTAATTTACATAAAGCTTTTGAGGCTGGAGAGTCGGGATATGAAAGCAGAATAGGTTGTTGTTTCTTGACGGCATCATGGATATGTTCATCAAAGGGTATCGCGCCAAGATAATCAATATTGACATCTAAAAATTGATCGGCAACCCGATATAATTTATTGAATAAAATCTGCCCATCTTTTTCCTTACGAACCATGTTAGCCAATATATGGAAATTTTGCCATTCATAACGCTTACGCATAACTTTAATTAAAGCGTAGGCATCTGTTAAAGACGTTGGTTCGTCGCAAACCACGACAATAAGCTCCTGGGCAGAACGTGTAAAACTTAACACCGTATCCGAAATACCTGCTGCCGTATCGATAATCATATAATCCAAGTCATCCGTGATTTCATTGAAGGCATCAATAATGCCTGCATGCTCCATCGGGCTCAATTGGGTCATATATTCTGTTCCAGACGAAGCAGGCACAACTTGAATGCCTTCTGGCCCCTTTAGAATAATATCATTAAGGACACATTTCCCTTCCATAACATGGGATAAATTATTGCGCGCATGTAATCCTAACATGATATCGATATTGGCAAGACCAAGATCCGCATCAAGCAATAAAACTTTATTACCCTTTTTAGCAAGTGCAACGGCTAAATTGACGGAAACATTGCTTTTTCCAACGCCCCCTTTTCCAGCAGTGATAGCAATGACCTTAACCGGTTTGTTACGGGAAATATTCCTTAACCCAGAAGCTTGGTCCTTAACATCTGTATTCGAATTAGACATAAAATCCCCTTTATGCATCCTGCACTGTGGTGCTTTCATTTAATGAATCACGAAATAAGTGAATTTCTTGTTCAGCTAACTGCTCAATTAATTGATATCGAGTTGCCAGCTTAATATCCTCAGGAACCCGTTGACCATGTGTTAAATAACTGACAGGCATTCCCGTTTCTATCAAAGCGGATAATATCCCACCGATTGCTTTACATTCATCTAATTTGGTAATGACGCACTGATCAATGTTTTGCGTTTGATATTTTCGAATTGCGTCAATAATGACTTGATAATGGCTAGTAGCGGGAAGTGTTATGACGGTCGCAATGGAATGATGATGAATATTCAACGCATCCATTTGCACATGCATCCGTTCATCCGAGGGATTCATGCCCGCGGTGTCTATGAGAATTAATTTTTTACCAGAAAGTTGTTTTATAACCCTTGTCAATGCGGTTTGGTCTTCGGCTTTGTACACATCGACGCCAAATATTTTACCATAAACAACCAATTGTTCTTGCGCAGCGATGCGATAAGTATCCATGGAAATTAGTCCTAAATTCTCAGCACCATAACGCAACACAAATCGCGCAGCTATTTTCGCTAACGTGGTTGTTTTTCCAACACCTGTTGGGCCAACAAAGGCATAAATACCGCCCTCTTCTATGCGGTGACCATCTTTAATCGTGATACATTTACTAATGGTATTTAATAGTTGTTGCCAGGCCTGGGCCTGAGTAACATGTGTTGGTATCGTCTCAATTAATTTAGCGGCCGATTCAAAACTCATCCCTAAATATGTCATGCGTTGCATAAGAACGGTCCGAAGGGGGTCGTTATTGGCACCGCCACGTAACTGAGCCTCTAACATACTTCTCAAAGTGACGATTTCTTCTCTCATATCATCTAATGAAGTAGCAGGCTTGGCACTCGAGGATTGCCGCGCTTCAGGCTCTGGTGCTGCACTTGCCACGGCAGCTTGTTGGGTGATCACTGACTCATCAAAATCAATGGCAGCGACAACCTCCACACCATTTGCCACGGTATTACTCGATAATATCACTGCATCCGGTCCAAACGTTTGTTTTATTTGTTGCATAGCCGTCCTGGTATCAGGCGCGGTAAACCGTTTCAGTTTCATAAGCTACCCCAGTTAGCCAATTGTACCTATAATGCGTACTTGTTTATTATCAGGTATCTCCTGATAGGATAAGACATGTATGTTGGGTGCGACGCTTAACACAAACTTCGATAAGAAAGAGCGTAATCCCGGTTGCACCACCAGTACCGTCGGTTCCCCTTTTGCCAGTTGTTGATTGGCAAAATTAGAAACCGATTGCTGGATACGGTCTGCAAGGCCTGGCTCAAAGCCTGCAGACTGACCCGTTGTACCTTGTAATGAGTTATGCAATATTTGTTCCAATTCTGGTTTTAACGTTAAAATTGGCATTTCATCTTCAAACCCACAAATTCTTTGTGTTATCAACGGTGATAACGCAATTCTTACTTGGCTAATTAAATAATCGCTTTCTTTATTATGATGACCGGCCTCTGCTAACGTTTCAAAAATCGTTCGTAAATCATTGATAGGTATCTTTTCGTTGAGCAACCCTTGTAATACTTTATTGACAGCCCCTAAGGATAAATTATCAGGCACAAGCTCTTTAATTAATTTTGGCGAATAGTTCGAAACTTTATCGAGTAATTGCTGTGTTTCCTCATAACCGATTAACTTGGCTGCGTTATCTTTCAATATTTGACTGATATGGGTTGCGATGACAGTTGAGGCATCAACGACCGTATACCCATAAGCACTTGCGTCTTCTTTCTGAGATTCATCAATCCAAACAGCTTCAAGACCAAATGACGGATCTTTTGTTTCTATACCATTCAATTCGCCAAAAGTCTGTCCAGGATTTATGGCGAGCCATTTTTCCGGAAATACTTGCACCTCAGCCATCACAACGCCGGCAAGCGAGATACGATAATGGGAGGGCTGTAAATCCAAATTATCCCGTATATGAACAGTTGGAACTAGAAAACCAAGCTCTTGGGATAGCTTTTTTCTCACCCCTTTAATTCTTGCCAGTAAAGGACCATTTTGCGATTGGTCGACAAGTGGAATCAACCGATAGCCTACTTCTAAACCAATCGTATCGACTTGGCTGACATCTTCCCAAGAAAGATCTTTTGATTTCATTGTTTCTTTGGTGGGTTTTTCAACATCTTCTCCCTCCGCACTTTGTTTAGTTCGCAGTTGCTCATTTTGGTACATATACCAAGAAATAACACCGATTCCGATGGCAAGCGTCAAAAAGGCAACGTGTGGCATACCGGGAATCATACCAATCGCACCTAAAATTGCCGCAGCAATCATCAATGACCGTGATCGACCAAATACTTGGTGGATAACAGCCTGCCCCATATTTTGTGCCCCGGACACTCGTGTTACCATAATCGCAGCGGCAGTCGATAATATTAAGGAAGGCACTTGCGCCACTAATCCGTCACCGATCGTCAATAAAATGTAGTTATGACTTGCTTCGGCAAAGGATAAATTATGTTGGACAACGCCAATAATTAACCCACCAACGATATTGATGACTAAAATGATAATCCCCGCAATCGCATCGCCGCGAACAAACTTGCTAGCACCATCCATCGACCCGTAAAAATCGGCTTCCCTAGAGACTTCTTCTCGGCGAGATAGTGCTTGCTCTTGGTTTATAATTCCAGCGTTTAGATCCGCATCAATTGCCATTTGCTTTCCAGGGAGGGAATCCAAAGTAAAGCGTGCACTGACTTCCGACACCCGACCGGCACCTTTGGTGACGACCACAAAATTGATGACCATTAAAATCAAAAATACAACCAAACCAACCGTGTAGTTTCCGCCAATGACGACCTCACCAAATGATTTAATGACTTGACCAGCCGCGTCAGTACCAGTATGACCGTTCAGCAAAACAACCCGTGTTGAAGCCACATTCAGGGCCAGTCTTAACAAGGTTGCTAATAATATCACCGTTGGAAAAACAGCAAATTCAAGCGGTCGTTCACTATAGACAACTGCCAACAAGACAATCATTGAGAAAGCAATGTTGAATGTAAAAAATATATCGAGTAAGAATGGGGGCAGAGGCAAGATCATCATACTAAGCATGATCACCAGCATAATTGGCGTTCCTAGTCCATGTTGAACCCACTGACGAAGGGTATTAATAGCCGCATCCATTAGTCAGCCTCCTTGGCATCTTGTTTGAGATGATCGGGTATGGGTAGGTCCTTTAATCTATCAGGAATTTCATCTTCCGTCACCTCTTTACCCACTTGTAAAATATATGCAAGAACCTGTGCCACAGCCATATATAGCCCATGCGGAATCTCTTCATCGATATCCGTTGAAAAATAGATAGCTCTTGCTAAGTTTGGAATTCTTAGAAGGGGGACTTCATGTTCTTTGGCAATTTTTCCAATTTGTAAGGCCATCATGTCTTTACCTTTAGCCACGATGTAAGGGGCTCTATCCCCCTCTTGATCATATCGAATCGCAATCGCATAATGGGTTGGGTTTGTGAGTACCACCGTCGCTTTCGGTACTTCGCTCATCATTCTTCGTTGGGCAATGGCTTGTTGAGTACGGCGTATTTGCGCTTTAACCTCTGGCTTTCCTTCTGTTTCCTTAAACTCATCCTTCATTTCTTGTTTGGTCATTTTTAATTGCTTTTGATGTTCATATATCTGAAACGGAACATCAATGGCTGCAATAATAATGATGCTGCTAGCTATCATAATGAACGATTGAAGGACAGTGATTAGGCCTTTTGAAATAGCTGATTCAATTGACATACCCGCTAGAGCCATAAACTCAGCCAATTGATAGTTTAAAACCAAAATTGCAACTGTCGCGATAATTACAAATTTTGCCAATGCTTTGGCTAATTCCATGAAACCTTTGAGTGAGATCATTCGCTTAAATCCTTTAATAGGATTCATGCGAGAAGCTTGTGGCTTAAGTGATTCCGTACTAAAAACCCAGCCACCCATCATAATAGGTGCGATGAGTGATAATATGAAAATGACAATCAATATCGGTAAAACTGCAATTAACCCAGTTTTTACAACGGAGGATAATAAGTTAATCGTATGATAGGGGGTTTTAATGTCATCAGGGACAAATGAAAAGGCTTGTCTCATCATACTTTCTAACTGACTGCCAAGATAGTCAGAGCTGACCCAAAAGCCGATACCAGCAAATGTCAGGATAATTAAAGCATTGAAATCTTTTGAACGAGCCACCTGCCCTTTCTCTCGCGCCTCTTTTAGGCGCTTGGGAGAGGGCTGTTCGGTTTTTTCTTGTGATAGATCTTCTTCAGCCATTATTGAAACATCCCATAGATTGTGTTCATCCCTATTTCTAACGACTGCTCAATTTGTTGGCTCAACCCCGGCAATCCAAACCGAATAATAATAATTCCCATTAATAGCGTGATAGGAAAGCCGATGGAAAAAATATTTAATTGTGGTGCTACTTTGGTCATTATTCCAAACGTTAAGCTAACAATTAACATCGATAATATCGCTGGCAAGGCTACTAATACTCCTTGTTTAAACATCCAGCCAGACATTTTTATCAATGCTAATATCGAATCAAAATGCCAAACGTTGTGACCTAAAGGTAATTGCTGAAAGCTATCCATTAAAGCACCAATTACGGCAATATGCCCGTTTAATGCCAGAAATATTAACGATACAATAAATAAGTATAATTGCCCCAACAAAGGAACACTGGCACGACTCGTGGGATCGATCATCGTTGCAAAGCCTAATCCAGCCTGTAGCGCAACAATTTGACCCGCCAAAATAAAGACTTGAAAGACAATCTGTAATGCAAATCCCATCGCAACACCCAACAACAATTCTTGGATAGCAATTAAAATATACGTCCCATTGAAATTTAAAAAGCTCATCGATGGCGAAATCAAGGGCGCACAAACAAATGCGATCGTTAATGCAAATATTGCTCGAACTCTTCCTGGTACCATGGAAGATGAAATTAACGGTATCGACAAAAATAGGCCGCTTATTCGAGCCAGAGGCCATATTAATTGGCTATAGTATTGAATGAATAAAGGGTAGTCGATTGTCATCTTAACCTATTAAATAAGGAATACTATTGATTAAAGAGTCCGTATAATTAACCATCGTTTTTAATAACCATGGCCCTGCGAAAATGAGTGTTAAAAAGGTTACGAGTAATTTTGGGATGAAACTTAAGCTCATTTCATTAATTTGGGTTGCTGCTTGAAACATTGCCACCAGCAAACCAACAATTAAGCCAGGCAATACTAATACCGCTAACATTAAAATAATGACATAAACACTTTCACTAAACAGAGAAACAACAGTTGATGGTGTCATTGCAATCTCCTTATAGTTAGCTCATGGCAAAACTTGATGCTAATGAACCAAGGACTAATGTCCACCCATCAACCATGACAAACAACATGATTTTAAAAGGTAGCGAAATAATCAGCGGAGACAACATCATCATACCCATGGCAACAAGAACACTGGCAACGATTAAATCAATGACCAAAAAAGGCAGAAATAAAATAAAGCCTATTTCAAAAGCTGTTTTCAATTCACTGGTAATAAAGGCAGGTATTATCAATGTGATGGGTATGTCATCTAGGCTTTTATAGGAGGTTTTATTAAAGCGTTCAAAAAGCGCTAGGTCGTTTTTCCTCGTTTGATTTAACATAAATTGTCTAAAAGGCTTCTGAGCGTTGTTCATTGCATCAGAAAAGTTAACTTTGTCCTGGATATAGGGTTGTATGGCTGTATTATTGACTTCTGTTAGCACCGGTGACATGACAAAAAAAGTAAGAAACAAAGAAAGGCCAATTAAAATTTGATTGGTTGGTGTTTGAGCCATCCCTATCGCCTGTCGAAGAATTGACAGTACGATCATAATTCGAGTAAAAGAGGTTAAAGCGAGCAACAACCCAGGTAAAACACTTAACAGTGTCATGAAAGCGATAATTTGCAAATTGATGCTATAGGTTTGACCACCGGAGGGCATATTGTTGACAGCTAGGGCTGGCAATGTTAATTGTGCTGCGCTGGCAACTGAAGGTACCAACATAAACGCCAAACATATTAAAACAAACAATCGTCTCATGATTTGCCTCCCTTCGCAGCATTAAAGATATTTGCGAATGAGGACTTTTGGGAGCGCTCTAATGATTCAGGCTTTTCTGTCCCAAAATCATAGACCAGTGAAACACTTCCTTGAGCAACACCTAGTAGTAGAAAACGACCATTCACTTCAACCATCATAAGCTTTTCCCTGCCGCCTAAAGATAGGCCGGTTAATAATTTAATCGTGGAATTGCTGGCAAACCCAGCTGTTTGAACTCTTTTCAATATCCAGCTTAACAGGAAAATAACAACAATCACAAATCCCAACCCAATCATCATGCGCAGCCACTCTGCACCGCTAACATGGCCACCCACGTCGGGGGCTTTGGCTGCAAAGGTGAGAGTAGGAATAAATACTAGTATTAAGATGATTTTTTTCATTATTGTAGCCGCTTAATTCGCTCAGACTTACTAACAATATCCG
Source organism: Legionella sp. W05-934-2 (assembly GCF_964199965.1). Lineage (NCBI taxonomy): Bacteria > Pseudomonadati > Pseudomonadota > Gammaproteobacteria > Legionellales > Legionellaceae > Legionella > Legionella sp. W05-934-2. The sequence goes on from NZ_CAXMZT010000001.1 coordinate 237,307, forward strand.
TTAAGCGTACGCCAAACTTATCATTGACCACAACAACCTCTCCATGGGCAACCAATGTTCCATTTACTAAAACATCTAAAGGTTCGCCTGCCAACCTATCTAATGCAACAATCCCACCTTGGTTGAGCTGCAATAGATTACGAATTGTCATCCTGGTTCGACCTATCTCTACTGTTATTGCCACAGGAATATCAAGAATCATTTCCATCTTTTCTGCATCACCTGCAAGATTCTCACCAGTTTCTTTTTTAGCTGTTTGTTCTACTGGTTCATTATCAGACATGATCACTCTCCTAATAGGTTATTTTTTTTACAATTTTAACAGCCCTTTTATCATCAACCACACCCATTTCAGCTTCAAAACAAGGGATATTTTCAATATCAAGCGTTAGCCTATCTCGCTTCTCTAGGGGAACAAAATCACCTTCCTGCCACTTTAAAACGCGTCGCAACGTGCTTTTGGACCTTGCAATATGGGCTCCTACCGGTAAGTTAACATCCATCAATTCTTCTTTTAACGAATTAATCCAGTTGGGGTCAATTTCATCATCAGGCCTTGCGGCACCTAATTCTAACTGTTGTTTAAGGGGCTCTACCATTAAATAAGGGACAACAAACGAGAAAAAGCCTTTCTCCTCACCAAACGTCACATTAAATTTACTGACTAATAGCACTTCGTTCGGTTCAGCAATGTGCAGTAACTGAGGGTTGGTTTCATCGGCAGCTTTTACGACTTTGAGTTGAACGATCGGTGCCCACGCTTGTTCGATGTTTTTTTGTAACTTTTCAAGAACAATATCCATCACCCGCATTTCTGTTGCAGTAAAATCATTACGGTTTTTATCCGATTGAAAATGGGTATTCCCACCGAAATAATAATCCACTAAATCGTAGATAAACACCTTATCGAAACAAAATATAGCCTTCCCTTTTAATGGCTTAATAAGATGCACTGCTAAATAGGTTGGGTTTGGTAAAGAGGATAAGTATTCGCGATGTTTAATAAATTGAAGCGGCTCCTGCTCAACTTGTAGTTCTTTAGCCATGAGTTGGTAGATATCAGTATTAAAGTATCGAACAGCCCTGTCATAGATTTTATCAAGAACTGGCAGCTCGCCTCGTACACTTCTTTCTTGGTTGGCAAAGTTGACGACTCGAATAACATCTTCTTGACGTTTGCGTTGGATGGCAGCCAGCTCACTCTGGCTTTCTTCCTTCGCGGGTTTTTGAGAGCTATCGTCAGAAGAAGTGTCTTTGCTACTTGTGACTAGGGGCTCAGGTTCCGAACTGGTAGAATTATCTCCTTGTTCTTCATTCGTCTCGTCATCTGGCCCCACAGAATGCAATAGCGCATCAATTTCTTCTTGCGAAAGAACGTCTTTATCCTTTTCTTTTTCTTGTTTTTCGTCGCTCATAAACCTTTTTTGCCTGCAAGATAATTGAGATAGTGATAGTCATGCAAGCTTTGTGCCAAATTACATACCCTTTGGTTTGATTATAATGTTCTATGGGACTAACAAACGGTCGTCACTTTGCAAGGGTTAGGAAGATTTCAGCTAGACATCGATTTCTAGAATTTACCAAACTCTTGTTTACAGACTTTCTCTATATCCGCTTTGCATTTCTCCTCGCAATTTCTATCGGGAGAATTCATACAAATCACATTGAGACAATCTGTTGACCGCCATTTGATACAGTCTGGCACATTGTTATATTGTTGACCAATTAAGCGCGTGGGCCTTTCCTGTGCATAACAATTGGCTGACAGTACTAAACTCAGCATAACGAGAAACCCTTTCATAACCTATCCTTTATCCGGTTTGTAAATTTATTATAGCAATATTGTCATATCAGTGCGCTTTGGGTAAGATAACATAATATTTATAAAAAGGGATTTTCATGATTCGTAAATTAGTAACCTCATCCATTTTATCTTTGTTATTTGCCAGTAGCACTCAAGCTGGATGTTTAGCTTGTGACGATGGCCTAATTGGACCAAACGATGAATTTCCCATTGTCTGGACAAAAGTAATTACGGTTAGTGGTGGTCCTGGCTGGACAAAAGCGGGTGATACGCAGATGCAATATAGCACCAGCACCCCGATTCCGCTTTTCAACAATTACATTGCCAATAAAAAATGGAACACACTCGGTGAAGGCGAATTATATTTTGCTTTACAACATATTTTAACAAATTATATGACAGGCCGTTTCGGAATCGCAGCGGCCGGATCGTCACAAGCCAAATTGCAAGGGACAGTCATACCATCACCCAGTGCAACAGTGCAACCCTATACATACTCATATCGTATTACCCATGGCCGTGTTGGATTAAAAGGCATGCTGTTGTTCGGTGCCCAAAATCAAACTTTCATGCCTTATATTATGGGTTCTTTTGGTCTGGGAATGAATTCCTCGCATCAATATAAGGAAACCCAGATACCACAAATGCCAACCTTCCGCTCCAACACCACCACAGCTGCATTTGCCTACACCCTCGGTGGCGGTTTAGAAGCAGCATTTAACCAAAATTGGCATGGCGGCATTGGCTATCAATTTGCCGATTGGGGTAAAAGCAATCTTGATAGCATCGGTGGTCAACCATATGACGAAGGATTGCGGCTAGCGCGATTGTATACGCATGTATTACAATTTAGCTTGACTTATATCTGCTCTTAAACAAATACCCGTGATCGTCTAATTTCTATAACGTCCCCTAGCCAATAATTTGGCATTTCGGGACGTTATTTATGATTTTCTAACAAAGGTAATTACCCTCATTGTGTCGAACTGTGCTAAATTAAAATTAATCAAATACTAAAAAAGTAATAGGGATATCATGGCTAAAAAAATCTTCTTTTTTATTTCAGCGCTCGGATTATTCATTAGTTTTGGCGTGGGATATATTTGGCCACACGCCCACATACTATTGTTTATAGTGGTTCCTTACATTCTGATTGGGTTGTATGATCTCTATATTTCATCCCATAATATTCTTAGAAATTATCCCGTAATTGGGCATATGCGCTATATACTCGAATCCATACGCCCCGAAATGCAGCAATACTTTGTCGCTACAAATCAAAGCGAACAACCGTTTAATCGTGAAACCCGATCCTTAGTTTATCAGCGAGCAAAGTTAGTTAACGATACACTCCCTTTTGGTACACAATTAGATCTTTACCAGCCTGGCTATGAATATGCGCATCATTCGTTATCACCTAAAATCGTCGATCCAGAATCCGAGCGAATTTGGGTTGGGGGCGATGCGTGTAAAAAGCCATACCACGCCTCACGATTAAATATATCTGCGATGAGTTATGGTGCGCTGGGACATAACGCAATTGAAGCGTTAAACTGGGGCGCAAAAATGGGGAATTTTGCCCACAATACCGGTGAAGGAGGCTTAAGCCCATACCATTTAAAACGCGGTGGCGATATCATATTACAACTTGGCACCGCCTATTTTGGTTTCCGCAACCCCGATGGAACCTTTAATCCCGAGCTATTTGAACAAAAAGCCAATCTCGATGTTGTTAAAATGATTGAAATCAAAATCTCACAAGGCGCCAAACCTTCCCATGGCGGCCTTTTACCTGCCGCTAAAATATCACCAGAAATTGCCGAAATCAGAGGAATTCCTGAAGACGAGGATTGTTTTTCACCCCCAACCCACAACACGTTCTCAAATCCAAGAGAGTTAATGACTTTCATTACGCATTTAAGAGAACTTTCCGGAGGAAAACCCATCGGTTTTAAACTTTGCATTGGCATCAAACGCGAGTTTTTTAGTATTTGCAAGGCCATGTTGGAAACCAATGTCCTGCCCGATTTTATAACGGTCGATGGCGCTGAAGGAGGTACGGGTGCGGCACCTGTTGAGTTCAGCAATCGACTAGGTATGCCAATCAACGAAGCACTTCCCTTTGTTCATAACACGCTTTTGGGTTGTGGTTTGCGCGATAAAATTCGCATTATCTCAAGTGGCAAAATTGCAACCGGCTTTGACATGATGCACAAAATCGCCATTGGCGCTGATATGTGCAACTCTGCTCGAGCGATGATGTTTACCGTTGGCTGCATTCAAGCTCGTAAATGCAATACGAATGAATGTCCCACCGGCGTGGCCACCCAGGATGCTTCACGAAATGAAGCATTAGTACCCAATGAAAAGCGATTTCATACTTATAATTACCATAAAGAAACGGTAAAATCGTTTCTCGAGTTAACTGGAGCAATTGGTATTGATCATCCTGATAAACTAAGACCTGAGTTTATCTATTACCGTCGTGACGATATGCGGGCAATGAATTATTCAGAGTTATTTCCTCAATTAGCGTACCGCCAATTACTCGAAGGTAAAGAGATTCCTTCATATTTTAGAGATTGGAACCATGCTACTGCAGATTCTTTTTGACCAGAGTGATAAAAGTGTTTTATAATTGATTGCACTGTATTTAATTTTATTAATAATCAGGGCAATCGTCTATGCATACTTCTACTAGCACTCCTTCTGTTCATAGCGCATCAAGATTTTATCCTTGGTTTATTTGGCTTTTAGGCTGCTCTTTCTATTTTTATGAAAACTTAATTCAAGTGTCCCCTGGCGTCATGTCTGATAATTTAATCAATGAATTTGGCATTCACGGCGCAGTATTAGGTTCTGCTATTGCCTTCTTTTTTTATGCCTATGCCCCGATGCAAATGCCTGTCGGCGTCCTTGTCGATAACTACAACGTCCGCTATTTACTAACCGGCGCAACACTTTCCTGCGTTGCCGGTTGTTTTTTATTTGCGATAGCACCGAGTATTATATTTATCGGTGCAGGACGATTTTTTATCGGCTTTGGGGCTGCGTTTGCTGCTGTATGCACCATGAAAATTGCGACTAATTGGTTTACCCCAAAGCAGTTTTCCCTGTTAGTGGGGTTTATGGTCACTATCGGGATGTCAGGCAGTATTTTTGGTCAAGCACCATTAGCGCATCTTGTTGAGAATGTCGGTTGGCGCCAAGCAATGGCAACGCTTGCGTTTATTGGCCTGTTTTTAGCGGCTCTTATTGTATTGTTCGTGCGTCATTCACCAACGCTTTCTCGCTCTTTTAGTGCCAATGAAAAATTAGATGAGAATTCGGCTACGACAAACTCCAATTTATTGGAAGGGTTAAAATTAGTATTAACGCATAAACAAAGCTGGTGGATTGCCATCTACGGCGGATTAATGTTTGCAACAACTTCCATTTTTGGTGGGCTATGGGGCGTTCCTTTTTTTCAAAGTGTTTATGGTTTATCTAAAACGACAGCCGCAGAGTTGAATTCTATGCTCTTTTTTGGATGGGTGTTTGGTGCGCCATTAAGTGGAATACTTGTTCGCATGTTGAGTTCTCATAAATTTGTGATGCTTTTATCATCGATAGTCTCATTTTTCTGCATGTTCATCATCATTTATGTTAATACGCTTTCCATCAATATGTATTATTATTTAACCTTTGCGCTAGGTTTATTTTCAAGTTTCTTTCTGCCTTCATTTACATTAATGGCATTGATTCATAGCAAAAAAATGGCTGGCTCAGCACTTGGCTTTATGAACATGGCCAATATGGTCGGGGGAGCCTTAGGTCAGCCTTTAGTTGGTTATCTACTGGATACCAGCTTTAAATTACAGCACTCCAGCACCGTGGCTAAAGCATTAGAGAAAGCTAATGATTTACCATACAATACGTTAGACTACCAAGTGGCCTTATCCATATTGCCATTGATGATGTTGGCATCAATTGTTTTGTGGTTCTTCATTGAAGAAAAGTCCCCAGACTCTTTTTAAATGTCAAACTACCTTTAATTAGCGCATCAAGCATTTACCCCTTTCCAAGAAAGGGGTTCTAATCGCCGATAACTGGATTTTTCTCATGACTAGCTTTCACTTCTTCATCTAAACTAGCCGCTTCGGTTAAGGCAGCAACATTTGCTTTCGTAAAAAACCCATCAAAATGATGGCATCGTTCAACATATTCAGTAATCAACAATGAATAGGCAGAATGTTTGGAAAATATCTGTTTTAAATCCGGCTCATCTTTGCATTCGCCAAAAACTTGCGCCAAAAAACCGACATGTCGTTCTGTCTTAATTTTATTAACAACATAATCAATGTTTTTCTGTCCTGACGAATGATCACCATCCCTTATTTCAATCGCAATATGGTGCATTCGACGCCCATAATTACGAACAAAGTTTTCAGTAGGCATGGGTAAATTTTCGAACGAGTTTACCATGAATGGGGTATTATTTGCAGTAAACACCTTAGCAGGCGATCTAATATCTTTTCCATGAGGAATACGATTCACATTCGTCGATGAATTCATATCCGATATATTATAGGCTCCCCAAAAATAATAATTGGATAAGCATAAAAACTCTAGAATAGCATCTTCTCGTTCGCCAGCGAGGATCCTTGTCGCCATGTGATCAATACCCAACATGAGTTTATCTAACCCATTATCCGATGCAAATTGTGCCACTTTATCCAACTCGGAAAGCTGAGTCTTTGTTAACTGGAATGGTTGACCCAATTCAAGGCTATCAAAATCCTCCATCGAGTTTTTGGTATAACCTAAACAGTTATAAGTAAAATCTGAAAGACGCGTGAATAATATATTTTTATTACAATAAAACTTATTTTCTGTCATATCTTGGTTATGAAAATTAAAATCTTGACTTTCTAAAATGCTTCTGGTTTCGTCAATGTTGTCGCTATGATATATCTCCCCAACATAGCGTGCGTTAAATTTCTCTCTCGAATTAGGATACATTTTATTTAAACGCGTGATATCGTCCTTAAAGTTGGGATCAAGGGGTTCCATGACAATAAAGATGGGGGAGTTTGATGTATTAGTCAGGATATATATTTTATGTGTATTATTGATATAACCTTTAGCGAACCGATAAGGCATCATGGAATATAATTCCTTGATATAGTCTAATGCATCGCCTGTTTGTACCTGGACAACAACACCCTTCATATCACCAAAAAGTTGTTCAAGACCTGTTTTCTCACGTCTTTCATAAATTTTCATGCGATATTCTTCAAAATAGTCCGAGTTTTTTTTATCCCCTTTTGGTTGATAAGTAAATTTATCTATCATCATGTCATCCTCTTATTCGTAGTTATTGTTAGTGTAGACAAATTTTTTCCATTCAGCCTATCTAACAACTAATTAATTTCATAAAAAATATTGCAAATGATAATGATTATCATTTATATTAAATAAAAGAATGATTAAATCAGATTAAACATAAACACGCAGTGACAGTCGTCCTTATTAATTTAAGTGTGTCTTATGTAAAATCTGTAAGGATACAAGCATGAATATGACTGTTACAAACCATCAAGCTATCAGTGACTATTGTCGATTCTTATTGATGGAAATGGGCATTGGCGTGTTGCAAAAACAAATGCAACAAATTATTGATTCAATTATGGAAAATTTCCCCCTATTGGCTAATCCTCCCTCAAACCAATTGGATGAAGCGTATCATAATATTATTTTAAAAGTGATGAATGAAGCCTATGACCAACATGTCATGCATTATGCAAAACTAACTGGAATGATATCACTCAAATCGAACGCAGCCGTTAATCCATCTGAGCAGTTGTTGTTTTTGCAACAACTGGCTAATCGACAATTTATCCGCAAGCACCATTCTCCTTTGCCCAGCCAGTTTTCTATTAGAGAAGCGTTACAATACATGCCTGGGTTTCAGGGAAAAATACTTTGCTATGGCGTAAAACCGTCACATTGCAACACATGCATACCCATCCATCCCTGGTTATGGCGAAAGCAGTTAAAGCACCATTATTATGCGAATGCCCTACCCTGCATCCACCCTAATAACAGTTATTTTGCGAGCAGTGATCCGTTTTACCTACAAGATAGCAATGGGAACTATTTATCTTATCATCATGAACTTTCGTGTGCAGAAAGTGAAGACATCAACCAGAAACTTCAATCCCTTGCTCTATCCTTTAAATGCCGCCTATTAGAAACATCGGATGTTAATTCAATACCTCGAAATGACCACACCAATTTAACGATAACCTCCCTATCTTCGCCTTTGCGCATGACGGAGGATGATTCTGTATTATTGCCCTACCAATTAATTAGCCATCCTGATATTCAACACCAGCTGATGCAGACGATCCCGCAAATACAGACCATGGTGAAAGAGCCGCTCAACTTATTAAGTAAACATTTTAAGTTAGACCTTAGATTCTATCAATTCAATCCACTCATCATTGTCCGCAACGCCCAATTCACAGGAGTAATCTACCGTCATCTATTGCCAACAACAGATGATTAGTGAACATTCATCGTGGTTAATTTCTAAAATACACAAAAAAATGATTGCACTTTGTTCTTGTTTTCCATAATATCAACAAGTGTGATCGCCACATGATTTTCAAAGGAAACAAAGGATGGTTGTATGCAAAAGAAAATTGATAGTAGCTTAGAAGATCAAGCTGAGACAATGTTATCTACATTACAAATTTCGATAACAGATGGAGCGGTAAAAAAAGCGCTCGCCAAAATTAGTCCGGCCGTTCTTGTGATTGTTCAAAATTACTGCAAATCTAAAGAACTAGATCCAACAAAGGCAGTATTACTCATAGACAAAATATCCTCCCCATCCATGATTAACATAAAATTAGCCTGGCCTATTCTCCCAATCATTTCATATATACAAGAAACCCTGGAATCACAAACATTTGTAAAATGGCGCACTGGCCTTAATAAAAGCTGGCGATTTGTCCTGCTTAATGCACTGGTTACAGAGCTTGATAAAATTGATATCGAAGATAACCTTAGAATTTCAATTGCTGAAGCGTATCTTAAGCAAACACTATCCGATGAAATATGGGAATCTGGTTGTAAGGGTAAAGAAGCTATCGCTAAAAGTCTCACTTACTTCTCTCATATTAAAAAAATTCAAGGTAACCAAGATGAAATTGATTTTTTAACCATTGTTTGTGATGCTTCCGCAAAAATTGGTGACTATCGTAAACATGCCAATAGCCAATATGATTTGTTGTCATTTTTTTCATTAGGAAGATTTAAAAGACAAGGTGCGGTAAATTTAGTTGAATTTGAAGATTTCTTAAACAGTGCAAATACAATCATTCAAAATACGTCTCTAACTCGCAAAGAGCGCGTTAATCAAATCATTGAGAAATTAAATGGATTCCGTCAACTATTATCAGGACAAAAATCTGAAGAGGTTTGGCAAAGTCTCTATACAACGCTAACCAACGTATCACTGAAACTACCAGAGGTTGAAAGCACACACACTGAAACCTCAAAATTGTCAGACAGTAACCTTGTCTCTACTATTTAAATATAATTTTTTAAGATTAACAGAATATATTTTAGGGCCCTATGGAACGCGAATCAATGACTTATGATGTGCTGATTGTGGGTGCTGGGCCCGCAGGTTTATCAGCCGCAATCAAATTAAAACAACTTGCTCAAGCTAGTAATCAAGATATTTCTGTTTGCTTGATTGAAAAGGCAGCCCAAATCGGTGCTCATCAATTATCAGGTGCCGTGCTTGAACCTAAAAGCTTGCAAGCATTATTGCCTGATTCTTGGCAAAAGGCGCCCTTAGATACGCCCGTTAAAGACGATCGCTTTTATTTCCTTTCTAAAACAAAATCGTTCAAACTCCCAACCCCATCGCCAATGAAAAATGAAGGTAACTACATTATATCTTTGGGGTTATTATGCCAATTTCTTTCTGAGCAAGCTGAACAACTTGGTTGCGATATTTTCCCTGGTTTTGCAGCCAGTGAAATCGTCTATGACGATCAAAATCAGGTGATTGGTATACAAACAGGTGATTTAGGTATTGATAAACAAGGAAACCAAACCAGCAATTTTCAACCAGGCATGCATTTATTGGCCAAACAAACGCTTTTTGCTGAAGGTTGTCGTGGGCACCTTAGCCAACAATTGATGGCCCATTATCATCTAAGAAAAAATTGCGATCCCCAGACCTATGCCATCGGTCTTAAAGAAATATGGCAAGTGCCAGAGAACCAACATGAACGGGGTCTTGTTGTTCACACTGTTGGCTGGCCTTTAGATACCTCCACCTATGGTGGCTCGTTTATTTATCATTTAAGTAACAACCGTATCGCTTTAGGTTTTGTTATTGGTTTAGATTATTCAAACCCTTGGCTTGATCCTTTCAAAACAATGCAAACCTTTAAAACCCATCCTTTGGTTAGCAAGATGCTGGAAGGTGGTGAACGAATTAGCTATGGTGCCAGAGCACTGAACGAAGGCGGATGGCAGTCGATCCCTCAACTAGCATTTCCTGGTGGCTCCTTAATTGGATGTGCTGCAGGCTTTATCAATGTGCCGAAAATAAAAGGGATCCACATGGCCATCCAATCAGGCCAACTTGCAGCTCAATGTTGTTTTGACGCGTTAGAAAAAGCAGATGAAAACACATCCGTTCTCCATTTAAAACAATTAGATGATGTTATTCGTCAGGATTGGATGGGTAAAGAGCTTTATCAAGTACGTAATATACGACCGGGATTTCACCGAGGTTTATGGCTAGGACTTGCCAATGCTGCATTTGAGAATTACATCGCTCATGGCAAATCACCTTGGACACTCAAAAACCAAGACGATCATCGGCAACTAAAACCAGTAGCAGTCTGCAAAAAAATTGACTACCCAAAGCCTGATAATAAACTCACATTTGATAAACTATCCTCTTTAGCGCTAAGCAATGTGTATCATGATGAAAACCAGCCCTGCCATCTTAAATTAAAAGACACCGCTATTCCAATATCCTTGAACTATCAAACCTACGCCTCGCCTGAAACGCGTTATTGCCCCGCAAATGTTTATGAAATCGTAGACGATGAAGGCAAGCCGAGGCTTCAGATTAATAGCCCAAATTGCATACACTGTAAAACGTGCGATATTAAAGATCCTTCACAAAATATACAATGGGTTACGCCAGAAGGTGGTGGTGGTCCAAATTATGAAGCGATGTGAACTTGCTGCTCAGTTCTTTGATGCGCATCCAGGATTGGGTTCATAATGGTAAACCAAAGCGGCGGGATAAAGACTAGCCAATATAAGGTTGCATAACTTGCCGGTAGTTTTGGACTTTGCCTACTTATCAAGAGAATCTGATAAGGTTTAAAACCATAAATATGATGATCTGCATGACGCATTAAATTAAATAGAATGTGATTACTTAACCAATGATCGGCATCCCAAGCGTGTCTCTCCCCTACTACTTCATATTGACCATTCGCTAACTTGTTTCGCACTAAGCCATAATGTTCAATGTAGTTCACAACCTCCAACATTAATATTGCAACTATACTTTGAAGTAAGAAAAATATGACTCCAAGTGCACCGACAATACTATAGGCCATACATATAAGTATCAATGGACCGGTTATCACCCAATAAAATTCATTGTCCCAGTGATAAAATGATTTTCCTTGGCGGTTTAACCGGTTGCCTTCAATTTTCCAGGCAGATTTCCAAGAACCAATCACGGTGCGTGGTAAAAAGCGATAAATTGATTCATTCAATCTCGCAGTAGCCGGATCATTTGGCGTGGCAACATTCACATGATGCCCTCGGACGTGCTCAATTACAAAATGACCGTAACACACAAAAGTCAGTATGATTCGGCTGACAACCTGATTCAACAAGTTTGCTTTATGCATTAATTCGTGAGCGATGTTAATCCCCACACTGCCTGTAATAATCCCAATCATAAAACTTAGAAGCACTAACTCAATAAATGATATCGGCATAACAAAGAGATAAACCATGCCACCTACAATGAGGGCAACGTGTGTCGGTAGATATAATAAGAGAATTCTTTGATAGAAGAGATCGTGCTTACGGTTCATCGTTTCTTCAGAGCCAGGGTTAATAGCATCTCGGAAAAAAAAATCGATTATGGGTATAACGATAAAAACCGTGATCGGGACTAAGAGAAAATAAATACCGCTTAAGTAAAAGCTTGCCAAGGGAAGGCAAACTAATGCATAAACGATTAAATAAAAGTATTTACTATGCTTTGACATATGCATCACCAATTATCAATCGATATCAGTCATTTAGAAATGCATGGAAATATTTAAGTGCATTTGAATCCAACTAACTTTTAAAAGCCATGCGATAGCTCTTTCATTTGTTTGTATATATAAGTTTAGCAGCATCCATAATAAAGAATAGCGCACCCTCAATTTAAAGCGATTGAGGGATGAGCATATAGCTCTTCAATTAGTCAAACATGCACGAAAGCAAGAAATTTCTTCATTTTTCATTATAATTAAACATAAGGACTGAAATTTAAAGCATGAAAAATCAAATTACATTAAATAAAGTCATACCATTTGTTTTTATATTACTCACTATTTTATTAGTAACAGGGATTATCTTGACAAGTGGTAGTAAGCCTTCAGGCAAGATCACTGAAAAAATCTGGCCTGTGCAATCTATTGCTATCCAAAAATCAAACACCTCACCTGAAATAATTCTTTATGGCCAAGTTGAATCGCCTAAAACCACTACCATCACATCGTCGTTACAAACGACCGTCAAAACGGTGTATGTTAAAGAGGGAAATATTGTAAAAAAAGATGACATGCTCGTCATGCTTGACCCAGAGGAATTTGAACATATCGTTCATGAAAAGCAAATGGCTATTGAGGAAATAAACTCACAAATACAGATGGAGATGGTTGAAAATGATCTTGATATAAAATCAGAAAAATACTTAAATCGGTTAGTAAATACAAATGAAACGATGATGAAACGTCTCGAAACATTGGAAGTAAGAAAACTTGAAGCGCAATCGAATGTCGACGAAGCATTAAATAAACTCTTAAGTCAACAAATCATGCTTGTACAGAAAAACATCGAAATAAAGACGCATACCCTTCGCTTGAATCGATTAAAAGCAAAAAAAATGCAGCAGGAACACCAATATCAACAAGCCAAATTAGATTTAGCAGATGCAACGCTAACATCCCCATTTCATGGTCGAATTATCGAGGTATTTGTTTCACCAGGTGATGGGATTGGGTATGGTTCCAAAATTGTTAGTCTTTATGATTTAAATGACGTTGAAATACGTGCTCAATTGCCCTATAAATATCTCGCCGTGACTACAAAAGCAATGGAAGATACAAGTTCGTTTAAAGCAAAAATAATGTCACCGTTGGATTTACATTTAAGCGTTTTACGAACAGGGGCATCATTGAAGCAAGGTTCCTCAACCATTGATATTTTTTTTAAAATTCCTGCCAAACATAGCTTGTTATTTCCATTAAATCAAACTGTTAAAGTGTATCTGCAACTACCTGTTTTAAATGACGTGTATGTGATACCTTCGACATCCTTATATGGAGAATCACGAATCTATTTAATAAAGAATAATCGATTAAAATCCGTCCATGTTCAGGTTTTGGGTGAAAAGTATATTAAAGGAGAGCTTTTTTATCTGATACGCCAAACTGATTTACCAGATAAATTCAACCTTTTAAGTAGCAAGTTGCCCAATGCACGTGATGGATTAATGGTGACGACGAATGAAAGAAAATAGTCACAACATCATTACAATCTTTATGCGCCACCCGCTTGCAGCAAATTTATTGATGGCGTTGATGGTAATCTCGGGTGTATATGGCCTTTTAAAAATGAATGTTCAGTTCCTACCTAGTTATGACTTGAACTTGGTGCAGATTAGAGTGGTATGGCCTGGTGCATCCGCAGACGATGTAGAAAAAAGCATTTTATACCCAATTGAGATAGAATTGCGCGATGTTGATAATATCAAAGATATTAAATCAACAGCGAGCTTATCTGCGGCCGAGATAACGATACGGTTTGAAGATGGAATTGACATGAGTTTAGCCAGCGAGGAGGTCCGGGATGCTGTTTCAAGGGTGAGAGATTTTCCAGTCAACAGTGAAAGGCCCATCATTAAGCGGTTAGAGCCGCTTGAACGTATTGCTTATTTGATAATTTATGGCCCAAAACATATTGATGAGTTACGCTATATTGCCTGGCAGTCGCAACAAGAATTACAAGACAAAGGGATATCTAAAATAAATGTGATTGGTTTGCCGAAACAGCAAATTAGCATTGAATTGAATCCAGTTACACTGAACAATCTTGGTTTATCTTTTAACGATATTGCTGACGCGATCGCCCTGGAAAGCCAGGATATTCCATCAGGACAGATTGGAAAATCAAAAAACGCTCAAAACCTTCGAGCAGTCGAAAAAAAAAGAAGCGTACAAGATTTTAATAATTTACGTGTTCTTGGCAATCAATCAGGTGGTGGCATTATATTATCAGATATTGCTCAAATAAAAAAAACCTACTCAACAGAAGAACCGATAATCATCTATCAGGGAAAACCAGCCGTTATTTTACAGCTTTATCGGAAAAATCAAGATAGTGCTCTGAACATGGCCAAGATTGCTCAAGACTGGATAAAGAATAAACAACAACTCCTCGGTAAGTCAGTTAATTTAGTGCTATTCCAACAAAACTGGTTATTAATAAAAGATAGAATTGATACGCTATTATCGAATGGTCTAAGTGGTTTAATACTGATTGTCATTTTACTTTTTCTATTTTTAGATAGAAGCACAGCACTTTGGGTCAGTGTTGGCATTCCTATCTCCCTATCAGCGGCACTCTATGTTTTGTATTTGAATGGTGGTTCAATCAATATGGTCAGTTTATTTGCTTTCATACTGACATTGGGAATAATCGTTGACGACACTATCGTTGTCGCAGAACAAGCATTAACCAATTACCAAAAGCACCATCGGCCAGATTTTGCTATTATCAGCGCCTGCTATAAAATGATGCCCCCTATTATTGCCTCAGCTCTGACAACCATTAGTGCGTTCATTCCCTTGATGACGGTCAGTGGGATAATAGGCACAATATTATTCGATATTCCGTTAATTGTTGTTTGCGTGATTGTCGCATCCCTGGTTGAATGCTTTTTGGTGTTACCCGGTCATTTGTACCATTCATTTTTGAAAATTCAACACCTTAACAAAAATCGATACCTTATACGTTCCAAAATCGATAAAACCTATTATTATTTTCGTTACCGAATATTTTTACCCATCATCCGAAAAGCACTTATCAATCATGTTTGGGTTGTCGCTGCTGCGTCAAGCTTAGTTATTCTGGTGCTTTCTTTGCTAATATCCGGTTCCTTAAAATTCACTTTTTTCCCTACGCCTGAATCAAATACCATCAAGGCTAATATTCAGTTCATTTCCGGTACTTCCAAAGAAAAGCAAATGCATTTTTTACAAAGCATAGTCAATGAAGCATATGAAATTGGCATTGAAATGGATAAAACTTACCAGCTAAAAAATAGTGTCGAATTAGCCTACTATATTCTCAATCGAACGGATGAAGATGAATATAGATTTCGTTTGGGGCCTGATTATGGATCTGTTTTAATTGAATTAATAGAAAACGATCAACGGGGATTTACAAACCAAGAAGTTATCGAAAAGTTAAGAAACCGACTACAAGTGACAGATATAATTAGCAATCTCGCAATATCTTCCCCACGCGGTGGCCCACCAGGTAAAGATATTGAAATTCAAGTAAACGGCAGCACAATCGCTAATATCAAACAAGCATTAAATGAAATTGAGTTATATTTAAGAAACACACCAGGCGTAACAGGCATCTCCGATAACCTCCCCTATGCCCAAGAGCAGTTGATATTTAAAATTAATGAAACAGGTAAAGCTTTGGGATTAACAACCAACAATGTTGGCAGACAACTCCGTGCTGCATTTCAAGGTGAAATTTTACAAACCTTCAATGATCCAAATGAAGAGATTGAAGTGATGGTGCGCCTCGATAAACATTTACGTTACAATCGAGCAACACTAAACCATTTATTGATTAAGACAACCAGTGGTAAATTAATCCCTCTACAAGACATCCTCACCATCAGATACCAGTCCTTACCTGAAATCATTGTTCATAATGATCATAAATTATCGGCAAACATTGAAGCAGATGTTGATGCTGACCAAGCCAATGCGAATGAGATACTTGAACAAATACAACATTCCCTCTTAAAGAATTTAGAAAATAAATATAACGTTACTTTTAGCTTCAAAGGAAAAGCAGAGGATCAAGCCATTACATTGTATGATATCAAAGTGGGTATATTCACATCTTTGTTGCTAATATATATCATTTTAGCCTGGGTGTTTGGCTCTTATTTCGTACCATTTGTTGTGCTTACAGCCATCCCGCTTGGTTTAATTGGAGCATTACTTGGCCACTGGTTCATGGGCCTTGATATCACCCTATTATCGCTGTTTGGCTTATTCGGTCTAAGTGGCATTATCATCAATGATTCCATTATTTTAATCAACGAATACCAAACATTGAAACAAGAAGGAATGCGAATAATCCATGCTATTACTGAAGCATCTAGCCGACGTCTTCGAGCCATCCTTTTAACAAGCGTTACCACAATCGCAGGGTTAACGCCTTTATTATTTGAGCGTTCCATTCAAGCGCAATTTTTAATACCCATGGCTTGTTCGATTGTTTTTGGACTAGCATTTGGAACCTTTTTATTGTTGTTTGTTGTGCCTGTTTTAACAATGTATTTTGAAAATACCGTCGCTAAAATAAAAAAATGGGGTAGGAAATAAGATATCGGGCCTGTAAAGGCCCGACAAAATCTATCGAATCAAGCTGACAAAACTGTGATTTCTAATTGAGCAACAACATCGGTGTGCACATGAATTTCTACTTGATAGTCACCGACATAATGTATCGGACCTTCTGGTAGAACAACTTCACGTTTTTCAACGTCAATGCCTTTTTCAGTAAGCGCATGAACGATTTCAATTGGGCCTATCGAGCCATACAATTTGCCTTCATCACTTGCCTGAACAGACATTTCAAGCTTGGTGTCGTTAATTTTAGCCGCTCGTTGCTCAGCTTGGGATAACAACTGTTTCGCTTTTTTCTCAAGTTCTGAACGTCTTTGCTCGAACACCTTTATATTGTCGGGTGTAGCAAATACAGCTTTACCTTGGGGGACAAGAAAATTACGGCCATAACCGGGCTTCACATTAACTGTGTCGCCTAAATCCCCTAAATTTCGGATTTTTTCTAATAAAATAACTTCCATCGAATTCTCTCTTTAAATCATCAAAACGGGATACGTAATTAAGCTCGACAACTTATTTATGGCTGTCACAATAAGGAAGCAACCCTAGAAAACGGGCTTGTTTTATTGATTTTGCCAATAAGCGCTGAAAACGAGCTTGTGTGCCAGTAATACGGCTTGGTACAATTTTACCCGATTCACTGATATAACCCTTTAATAACTCGATATTTTTATAATCGATTGCATCAGAACCTTCGCCTGAGAATCGGCACATTTTTTTTCGACGTGAAAAAGACGACATAACAACCTCCAATTAAGCAACGCTTCTTTCTTTATCTTTCTTCATCATTACCGATGGTGTGGTAATGGCTTCTTTACGATTAATAATCATATGACGCAATATGGCATCATTAAATTTAAATGCATCTTTAATCTCATTTAATGTTGGGAGATCACATTCAATATTTAATAAAGTGTAATGCGCTTTATGGAGATCGTTAATTGGATAGGCTAACTGTCGTCGGCCCCAATCTTCTTTACGGTGGATGCTGCCACCTGATTTTTTCACCATCCCTTCATAGCGCTCTACCATCGCAGGTACTTGCTCGCTTTGATCAGGATGAACTAAAAACACAATTTCATAATGTCTCATGAATTACCCTTCGGATTAAAGCCTTTTGCGCAATAGCAATAAGGCAAGGTTAAAAAAAAGCGAGATAATAGTAACAGTTTAATCCGATGGTTGCAATAAAATTGAACTTATATTTCATTAATTTTAAATTGTATCTTTTGAAGAAATCATACTATGATTAAGATTAGAACATAGAGAAAACTATTTTAAAATCAATCGTATTTTTTACGTGACAACCCAGGTCATTTCATATAAATTGAGATTCTTTCTTTACAAGTGTCAATACTAAGACGAGGATGTCTTTCATGGATATTTTGAATGTGCCTTTTGAAGAACCTTTTACCGTTGAATTAAACGGAGAAAAAGTTCAAGTTATTGCCTTTAAGACGTTGGAACATGGCAATATTAAGTTTGGTGTAGAGGCACCTCGTTCCATCAAAGTCCATCGTGAAGAGATTTATCACGCTATTAAAGAGAAAAATGCTGAGGATATTATCGAATCATAAGAAGCCTTCTTCTTACCTAATATTATGGCTAGCATTATCGCTAACCATTTTATTACTGAGCACTCTTGTATTTATTTCTAATCATTTTACACACCAATATATCGGCAACAATTATTTCCCAAAAAATTCATTCTTTTTTGCGATTTTCTGTTTGCTGTTTCTTTTAGGCGCCCATATTCTTAACCCCAACACAGAAGAAAGTGCCTTTTCCCAGTTCACATTAGAGCTAATGTTATTTTTTCTGACAATGGTTTCCATGACCTATGCGACGAATGCTGTGCAGTTAACACCTTTTCCTCTTATTGATTCGTATCTTATCTCGCTTGAGCAAAGCATCGGATTTTCGCTGACCAAAGTTATGCATTGGACTTATCAACAACCATGGCTATCCTATTTGTTAGTCTTTAGTTATGGAACATTGGCAATGCAGATGGCCTTCATACCGCTATTAATCATGTTAGTTATCTTTTTTGAACCAAATCGTAGCCGTGAGCGTTTGAGGCGCTACTATTGTCTCATGTTATTAACAACGCTCATTGGATTTTCTATTTATTACTTTTTTCCAACAGCCGCACCAGCGGCATTCTTGAAAAGTCCCCATTTCACTGCGGAACAATATGCCACTGGGCTTAAATTTATGGAAATTAGACATTATATTCCACCAAGCACCCTAAAAGGTGGTTTGATTGCACTGCCATCCCACCACACAATATGGGCAATTTTATGTTTGTACCTGGTTTATCCCTACAAGACTGCATTTTATCTATTACTTGTGAATAATTGTCTGCTCATCGTGGCGTGTGTGTTGCTAGGTTGGCACTACCCAATTGATATTTTTGCTGCTTTACTGATTACATGGCTATCTTTTATACTAATTAAGTAAGGGTATGGCTTAAAAGGCAAGCCATACCCCCACTCTTTTTAATGATTGAAAAGTGATTTTAAACCTTCGTCCGCTTTAAATCGATCACCATAAGTGCTTTCAAGGGACGTAAAGCGATCTCTGGTCTTATCATAACCTAGCGTTCTCACATAATTGATAGGTCCACCTCTAAAGGGCGCAAATCCTGTCCCAAAGATCATGCCACCATCGAGCAAATCAGCTGATTCAACAACACCTTCTCGTAAACAAGCCGCCGCTTCATTCACCATGCGCTTAATAAGTCGCTCAGCAATGCGTTGACGTTCCTTTTTGTCAGAAGCAACTTTTTGCTTAACAGGCTTCCCTTTTTTATAGAGGTAAAATCCATAACCTGTCTTGCGTCCTAAACGACCGTCGTCAACCATTTCTTTTAGTTTCGCAGGAACAGTGCCACCAAAATATTGCGTTAAGTTTTCAGCCACTGCTAAACAGACATCGAGGCCTACTGTATCGGCTAACTCAACGGGTCCCATAAACATACCGAATTCTTTTGCCGCCTTATCAATCGTTTCACCTGCGACCCCTTCTTCTAATAACTGCACACACTCCATGAGGTAAGGCATTAAAACACGATTAATTAAGAAGCCTGGACTCGATTTTACCGGCAATGGCAGACGTCCAATTTGGCCAACGAATGAATTGGCACTTTTAGCGACTGATTTTAGAGTTTGATCACTAACAACCACTTCAACCAATTCCATTTTAGCAACTGGATTGAAGAAATGGATTCCAACCAGTCGTTTCCCATTTTCCATGGCACTTGCAATATCATCCAATGGAATACTGGAGGTATTTGTTGCTAAGATCGCATCTTTTTTCGCTTTTTTCTCAATGTCTTTGAATAAATCTTGTTTAACCTTAAGATTTTCGAAGACGGCTTCAATGATCACATCCGCTTGCTGGATACCGTGACCTTCCACATCCGGAACAATTCTATCCATCGCCGCTTGTATTAGACGTGGTTGCTTTAATTTCTTTTCATAAAGCGTATAAGCTCGAGCGATGGCAGGTGCGATGCGGTCGGCTGATTGGTCTTGCAATGTGACTCGAAGGCCCTTTAAAGCACACCAAGCGGCAATATCTCCCCCCATCGTTCCTGCACCAATCACATGAACATGGCTTGCATGAAACTTTGAATCTTTTGCAAAACCTTTCATTTGTTCCCTGAGGAAAAAGGCACGAATCAAATTGCGAGCAGTGTTTCCTTCACTGACCAACTTTTTAATCGATTGAACCTCTTTCAAATAAGCCCTATCTCCTTGAGAACCTTCATTTTCCCATAAATTTATCATGGCGTAAGGTGCAGGATAGTGCTGTTTCTTAACTCGTTTACTTATTTGCGAACGCACCAACCGGCATAGTAACGAACGAATGCCAGCTTGGTTTGTTAACCGTTGTAAGAAACTTGGGCTATGCTTTTTCGGTTGATTTTTAATATAGTATATTGCTGCTCGCTTTAGTTGGCGCATGGGCACAACATCATCGACAAAGCCCAATTTTTTAGCCTTTTTAGCACGAATAGGCGCACCGGTAAGCATGACCTGAGAATACGCATTAAACCCACCAATTAAACGAGGCAAGCGAACGGTACCTCCCCAACCTGGGTGAATGCCTAGTAAGACTTCAGGCAGTCCAAGTTTGGTATCTTCACTATCAGTAGCAATCCGATAATCGCACGCCAACGCTAATTCAAGCCCGCCGCCCATACAAAACCCATCGATCATACAGACAGTAGGAATCGGCAACTTCTCAAGACGACTAAACACCGCTTGACCTTTACGCAGAAACTCGGACACGGCTTCCTCGTTTTCCATCGTGGTGAATGTCTTAACATCTGCACCAGCAATAAACCCCTTTTCTTTAGCAGATAGGAAAATTAAGCCTTCAACTTTCATGTCAGATACATCTTGAAGAATACTATTTAATTCATCTAAGACTTCATCATTGATGGTATTGACAGCCTCGCCTTTGCGGTCGAAGGCAAGTAACGCAATCGCGTCTTCTTTTTTTAATGAAAAATGTTTATAACTTGCCATTATCCTTTCACCTTATTTAACTGTTCAACATACATTGCACCACCTTGGCCACCCCCAATACAGATAGCAGCGATCCCATGCTTTTTCTTTCTCTGTTTCAATGCCTCAAGAAGATGTAAAACAATTCTTGCACCACTAGCCCCAATAGGATGACCAGCAGCAATTGCACCACCATCCACATTCAATTTATCAATTGGAGGAGCGCCTAACGCTTTATCCAATCCAAGGTGCTCTTTACAATATTTATCATTATCCCAAGCCTTTAAGCATCCAAGTACCTGAGCGGCAAACGCTTCGTTAATTTCCCATAAATCGAGATCTTTGGGTTTTAACTGATGCCTTTGCATGATTGGGGTTGCGGCATGGACAGGTCCTAATCCCATTTGGGCAGGATTTAGTGCAGCCCACTGAGAGTCTTTAATGCATCCAAGCACTGGCAATCGATATTTTTTAACGGCTTCTTCACTAGCCAATAGCAGTAATGCCGCACCATCGGTAATTTGTGAGCTATTCCCAGGTGTGACCATCCCATATTTTTTATCAAAGAATGGTTTTAATGTTGCGAGTTTTTCCACGCTTGAATCTGGGCGTATGCCATCATCCATAGCATAGGCTTTCCCTTTGCCGCTATAGATTGGCGTGACTTCATTCATTCGGTTTTTCTCAAAAGCTTCGGCTAAAAGATGGTGAGAACGAACTGAGAATTCATCCATTTCTTCGCGAGTAATACCGAATTTGTAGGCAAGGTTTTCAGCTGTTTGGCCCATGTTTAACCCGACTATGGGATCGGTTAATCCACGTAAAATAGCTATCACAGGGGCTAAATAGGAAGGTCGGAATTGACCGACAGTTTTCATTTTTTGCATGAATGTTTTTGCAGTCATCCAATGAGAGAGCCAAATAGCCATTCTTTGGCTATATAAAATAGGGGCCTGACTCATTGCATCCGTCCCACCGGCCAAGACAATTTCACTTCGGCCCGTGGCAATTTGTATCGCTGCGTTATCGAGTGCTTGCATTCCGGAAGCACAATTTCGCATAACCGTGAAAGCAGGCACTAAGTTTCCACACCCTAGCCTAAGCGCAATAACGCGAGCAATGTTTGCTTCATCAGGTCCAGGCATTGCCGAGCCAATTATCACTTCATCAATAATTTCAGGCTCAATAGACAGACGATTAAGTAATTGACGGCCAGCTTGTACAGCGAGATCAGAACCGCTAAAGGGCCCTACTCCTTTTGCTTTCAAAAATGGGGTCCGAGCACCATCGACAACATACACAGTGCGCCCCACAAGGTTTGATTGTTCGCTCATGTATCCTCCTGAAACGGAATGCAATTTTAGAAATACATACTGTAGCAGCTTAATAATAATTTTGTAACTGCTCAACAACATTCTTTCAAATAACTTCCTTCATTTTTCCTTCTCCCCAGACATGGGGAGAAGGTGCCCGTAGGGCGGATGAGGTGTTACCGAATCGAAGTTATAATTTTGATGGGTAACACATTGTATTTGAGATGCTATTGGTCAATTTATTTGTTATTAATGATAGGGAATATTCTTATTATTTGTTTCAAGGTAATCTTATTTATATTTGCCACAGCTTGAAGAATTAAGCCTTATTGAAATCAACCAAAAACATCCGGCCTTTATACAATAATTATAGATTGTAAATGATATTTTGCTCTTGCATTTTAATCAATATTCAAGCATCATGGTTTTTGATATGCCTCAAATTTGTTAACAAGGAATGGGATGTTGTTATGAAATCGTATCTAGAAAAAGGATTACCTCCGCTCACGAATGATGATATTCAAACAATGGGTACTGATTACTTTAATAAGTCGGTGCAAACCAACAGCAAAGAAAGCAAAACCACCTTGAGTATTGTCAAACTAATGATGGAATACAAAGACCCTGGCAATGTCCTTATCAAATGGTTACAGTTATTCACCTATTACCGAGGTTTACATAAGAATTCTCCATTAAAACAAGTGATAAAGAATAAAGTCGAGACTGATTTCGGCGATCCAGCTGCTGATGTTATTAGAACAATTACCTATGAACGAGGCATTCTTCAGACTTATCTGTTTTTTATTGGTAGTGAATATTTAAAGCTGTTTCCTGAGGAATCAAAAGGACCTTTTGGCTTTAAATTTGGCGGCCATACAAATCAACAGGCTGCAAAAAATCTAGTGGAAGCGTCCAGCAAATACTTAGGTCGTCAAAGCTGGATGAAACTCTATCTTATCTACCTAAGCCTACCAAACGATAAAGGGGGCATAGCAAGTAGCATCCGTAATTTATTCGAAGTCCACTTTAATGAACCGATGGAAGACACTGTTAAAGCACTAGAGCTAAATAAAGTGACTGAGAAGGATGTCGAAACGACTACTGAAATGCCGGACTCATTAAAATTACCTCAAGAAGCCGAAGAGCAATTATTGCGCCTTCAAGCAGAACAGTTATTCCGCAAACGCGATATCAATCTCAATGTGATCGAAGAAATTGGCATATTTTGGGTTAATCGGTCACCCTATTTACGCATTGTTGCAACGGGTGGTGCGACTGTGTGTGTGCCCGTTGCAGCAGGTTTATTTTTAACAGCCAATGTTTATGCCTTGATTGGTTTAGGCATTGCCATTGGTGGTGGGTTATTTGTGTTAGACCTAATTGGCCATACCGGGTTAAAAATTGAATCTGTTCCAGACAGCATTTTAGAGGTATTAAAGGGTAATCACATTGCTTTGAGCCTTTCTGCAAAAGAAGTAACCCGCGCAGCAAATGAAATGTCCTCTAAACTTGAATTTATGTCTGATGTGACTGACAAACAATTACAACAGCTGCAGGAATTAGGCAAAAAGAATATCGATTTAGGCAAACAGGTTGAATTACTTCAACAAGTATCTGAGGCTTTTATCAAAACACAAGGTGATCAAAAGAATCTCACTGAATTTTTATCTAATTTAACGAGTGGAACCAGTGAAAATGCCGCAAAGGTCTTACTTGTACGCTCCCAACTTGAAGAAGAAAATGTTCGCCTAAAAGGCACAGTCGATGACTTAAAACAACAACTCGACGTCCTAAAACAACATGATCAAGCACTCCTATTACACATGAAACATCTCGAAACAGTCATGAGCGAGTTTAAGGGATCAAAAAAAGAACTTGAAGAAATCACTCAGATTTATAAGAAAGTGTTATCTTCTGTTGGGGTACAACAGGTACCAAGCACTTCAAAATCCAAATATCTAGAGGCTGCAGAGGAGTTGTACGGGAGCAACAGCTATCCGCATAAACAAGCAGTAAAAGCTTAATTTTCGACTTTTTTAATCTAAGGGGCGAACGCCCCTTTTGTTATCGACTTTTTTATCAACTAACATAGGAATTATTCAAAGGAAGCCTGTTAATTCCCTATGATAAAATTGAAATCACTTCATCATCGCTTACTTGGTCAAAATACTGATACCAACACCCGACAGCACGAAAATCCGATGGCGTATGGACAACATACAGTTCATCCACGATGTTTTTAAAGTCGTTTAATTCATCCACAGGCATGACAGGAATAGCCACCACCACTCGCCTACTTCCTAGCTTTTTAACAGCAGCTATTGCCGCTTTCATGGTAGCACCTGTTGCGATTCCATCATCGACTAATATGATTGTTTTGTTTGTTAAATCAGGCCAGGGTTTGTTTTGTCGGTAATATTGATTTCGTCTTTCTAATTCGGCCTTCTCATTCATTAGCACTTGGTTAAATGAAGGTTGGCCTATAACATCGTCAAAGCAATAAGGGGAGTTCAGAATAATCACATCATTGACTGATATTGCTCCGAATGCAAACTCAGGATGATAGGGATGACCTAATTTTCGCACTAAGAGAATATCAAATGGTAAGTTCAAGACGGAGGCCATTGTTGCAGCTATGGGCACTCCGCCCCTTGGCAAGGCAAGAATAAGGGTGTTTTTTGCATTTACATAACGCTTAAGCATGTCAGCGAGTTGTAGCCCTGCGTCATGACGATCAACAAAATATGACATAGTAAAAACCTCTTAAGTAGTTTTCTGTATTCAAGTATAGCAAGGACCAAATACTC
Source organism: Legionella sp. W05-934-2 (assembly GCF_964199965.1). Taxonomy (NCBI): domain Bacteria; kingdom Pseudomonadati; phylum Pseudomonadota; class Gammaproteobacteria; order Legionellales; family Legionellaceae; genus Legionella; species Legionella sp. W05-934-2. The sequence continues at coordinate 262,720 of NZ_CAXMZT010000001.1, forward strand.
GAATAGCATTCATCCGGTATTAACAAAGAACATAGATATAAATGACAAGGCAATATAAAGACGTCATAATGAAACTAATTGAATTGAGGACATTGATATGTCAACTACTAAAATAGTTAATCAAACACTTATCTATTCTGGATATAATCGCTACGCGGCCTTTGATTTGAAGATTCCTAACCTTAAAAAAGAAAATCAGCCAATTCTCCTAAATAATCGGGAAATTTTAGAGACAAAAGATGTCGTGCATGTGTTAATTTATGCGAAAGAAATCGATAGCTTTGTTTTTTGCCAGCAATTTAGATGCGGTGCATTTATAGGCAATCAATCGGAAGATCCCTTTTTGATTGAGTGTATCGCTGGTGCCATCGAATCAGGTCTTTCCCCCGAGGAGACTGCGATAAAAGAGGTTAAAGAAGAATCAAACTTAACAGTCGACAACCTCCATTTTCTATTTTCAGGTTTTTCCTCCCCCGGCGTTATGACTGAGAAAGCTTATTTTTATTATGCTACTGTTGTTGAAACGCCGACGCCAACCATAGCCGGTATCGCATGCGAAAACGAACAAATATTAACCCATGTGATAAAGAGACAGGACGTCTATCAAATGATGGATAAAAATCAATTTGCCGATTGCAAAACCTTGCTAGCACTCAATTGGTATCGTTGTTTTGACAAAGATACAGTTTAGTCAATTTTGTTGAATATTACCGCAAAGGTAGGACTGCCTTTTGATCTTGGTAGGAAGCCTTGTTAACTTTTTCTGTGACTGGATAATAACTAAGCGAGATGTTCTGGCATTCATGTGTGATATGGGAGAATAATGAGGACTCGATAGGCCCTTCTTCTAACCATTCGTTCTCATCTTCTTGTGATAAAATCAAAGGCATTCGTTTATGGAGCGTTGAAATAGAAGAATTTGCACTGGTAGTTAAAACAGCACATGACATAATCCATTGATTCTCATTGTCATCATGCCAGCTATCATAAATGGCAGCCACGGAAAGGAGATTTTCCTGATTTGTTATAAAATAAGGTTTTTTTTGCCCATCCTCAACAACCCACTCAAAAAAACCTGACATGGGCACGATACAACGCCTTGATTTGAAGCTGCTGCGAAAGGCTGGCTTTTCTTCAACCGTTTCTGCACGCGCATTAATCATCTTACTGGCATGTCTTTTGTCTTTAGACCAATGAGGAATTAACCCCCAATACATATTTTTAAGGATGGTATGACCGTCTTGGTTGGTCACACAAAAAACTGTTTGGGTGGGTGCGATGTTAAAATGTGCAGACATGAAAGGTAAATTAGTTACTTGATATCGATTTTTTAACATCTGCTCATCCGCATATAAAGCAAAACGACCACACATAGTCAATACCTACACTCACAGTTATCATCAAATCATTAAACCTGACAACCTAGACCGATTGATACAACTAAGGTTGCTTTTTAGCATATCAATCAATCTATTTTAGGCCTATTTTAAGGATAGTTCATCTCAAGATAACATTATAAATTTAAATAACTAATATCATCCAAGTAATGCTTGACGTTAAAACTCAACGTCAGTATACTTCCTCGACATTGACGGAGAGATGGCCGAGTGGTCGAAGGCGCTCCCCTGCTAAGGGAGTATGGGTCAAAAGCCCATCGAGGGTTCGAATCCCTCTCTCTCCGCCATTTCAAAAGCGCCCGTAGCTCAGCTGGATAGAGCGTCTGGCTACGAACCAGGAGGTCAGGAGTTCGAATCTCTTCGGGCGCGCCAATCAAATGTAAAAACCACCAATGTTGCTCGCACAACCATAAGCCCCAAAAAAACTAAGTTTCCCGAAGAATTCGAACGAGTGAGTTCGACAAAATGCGCAGCGAAAAGCGCATAGCGCGGCGGAGCATTTTGGACGCGCTTTAGCGCGCTCCGAAGGAGTGAGAAAGGAGCGAAAGCGACGAACGAATCAATCTCTTCGGGCGCGCCATTTTTCCCCCATTAAAATCAAAGGCTTACGGGTCTATCCCATTTATGGAGGCACTCACTTAACAGCACAGCACTCTAACACGAGTCCTATAGTTTTCAAATTTCTAAAGCCATAGGCACGTGTGCTAGGTGCAATCTCAATTAATGCTGCGATTGGCAAGTTGAAAAGCTTATTACAGTGTGATTTCCAATAATATTGATGCAATGAGATAATCCCAACGCCTTTCTCATCTTTAGCAGCTGGTAATTCTCCCTGTAACTAGCTATGTGCGCAACTCTCATTGTAATAATCCTGAAATAGTTTCAGTTTTTGTTCCAAATCACGCTAATTCCTAAATAATAGACTATCTAAATATTCTCGCCTTATTGTTCCAATTAATCGCTCAACAAATTCCTTTGATAGTCGTACTAAAGAGTTTATTTATTTCATATAATCGTGGATGACTTTCCCATAAGGAAGCGTCAAATCCGATTGAATATGCACGGCATTGACCACCGATTTTACAGGCAAAGTAGCGACGGGTGCCAAAGCATGATGGAACAGCTCAAGATTGGCGGGTCCTGTCCAGGCACCTTTAATAGAAATGTCCTGTAAGTGATATTCCACCAGTTCACAAATACGGGTGCTGCCATCGACATGCGGTATAATTTTTAAGAGAAAGTTGGCGCTTAGCATTCCTTTTTTTATATTTTCCGGATCGGCTTCTTTATATTTATATCCCATTGTTCCGGTAGCGATCCGGCAGCTACCATAATTGAGTATGCCGAGCAATGTTTCTTTTTCAACAGATAATTTCGGCTGTGCCATTTTTTTAGGAAAGCCCCATATTTCACGACCGCCGGCAATGGGAGGATGATCGTCTAAATACATGGCATAGGTGTATCCGCCTATGGTGTTTCCAAACCGAACCGGAATGACCTGACCGGATTCGGTATAGTTACCAAAACCAGTAGAATCAGGCATGCGAATAAATTCAAACTTGACTAATGGCTCCGTCACTTCCAGCGGCGCTGGCACAACTTCCTTTAATCGATCCAGATCCGTTTCATAGGTAATAATCATGTATTCCCGATTGATAAACCGGTAGGGTCCCTGCGGATAGGAAGGGCTATGCAAGGGCATCGCAAATGCTTTTTGCGTCACATCCTGTTCTTTCATGTGTCTATTTCCTTATTCAAGTCCGGGTATTCCTTAGCAGTATCATAAAGCGCAATTCCTTCTGCCGGAGGGATCGGTTGATTCCATACGGATTTTTTTACCGCCTGCACAGCTTGCTCGTATCCATCCTTAATAAGCTTATCAATGCTGCGTTTTGAAAATTCATAATCTTTGGAGGAAAGATCTGTATCGCTCCCTTTATTAAGAAAACGCACCAATGCGATGTGATGATCCCTGCCGGAACGGATGCATTCTTTTATAATTGGCTCATTGCATTTTGTTTCAGGGATTAATTGACTCAGTTGATCGATTTGGTATCGTAGCTTATGAATAACCTTATACATTTCCAGAGTCTTGGTAAACCGGCTGGAAAACTCAATATCTTTTTTCCGCTTCAGAATATCATCCAGAGATTTTGGCTTGAGACCAAAGGAATCGAACAGATGAATCATAAAACAGAGTCGGATTTTGGCGTTCCTATCAGTTAAAACATAGTTAACCGGAGTATTACTGGATATACCGCCGTCCCAATATAATTTCCCATCCACTTCGACAGCCGGGAATCCCGGAGGCAACGCTCCACTGGCCATAATGTGTTCAGGTTTTATGGTGGTGGTTTTGGAATCGAAATAGGTAATTTCTCCGCTGGTGATTTCAACGGCTCCGAGACTTAAGCGGACCTTGCCTGAATTTAACCAATCGAAATCAATCAGCTTTTCAAGGGTTTGTCGCAGTGGGCTGGTATCGTAGTAACTCAATAATTTTGGATCGTCATGCCAACTCATATTCGGGGGCGGAAAGCGAAGGTGAAAAAAACCATCTTGTCCCTGAATGAGAGAAGATTGCGCTGACCAATAATTCAAACAGCGATTCCAAGCCACATCATCAGGCACTGGCAGGCTGTCCAAGGGATTTGAACGTGAAATCCCATACCAAAATTCAATCAGTTTCTCAATTCGGTTTTGTTTTTGATTACCTGCGCATATCGCCGCATTAATGGCTCCAATGGAGGTTCCAACAAACCAGTCTGGATCGTATTCGGCTTCGTGCAGCGCCTTTAACACACCAACCTGGTATGCCCCCAGTGCGCCACCGCCCTGCAGACTGCACGCAATGCTGTCAAATTTCGGAGCCAATAATTTTTTTTTGCCGCTCATAGATTACTCCATAAACCAGCCATGGCTGACCACGATAGACTGACCCGTCAGAGCATTGGAGGGGAAAGAGGCAAAAAACAATGCGGTGCGCGCCACATCATCGGTCGTGGTAAATTCCCCATCAACGGTATCTTTCAGCATCACATTTTTGATAACATCCTCTTCACTGATGCCTAACTCTTTGGCCTGTTCAGGAATTTGTTTATCCACCAGTGGGGTGCGTACAAAACCAGGACAAATCACATTTGCGCGAACGCCATGCGCTGCCCCTTCTTTTGCGACTACTTTACATAAACCAAGCAAGCCGTGCTTTGCAGTTACGTAGGGGGCTTTTAGTTTAGAGGCCTCCTTGGAGTGCACTGAACCCATATAGATAATGCTGCCTCCGCGGTCACTGTTGTACATGTGCTGCAGGCAAGCACGAGTGGTCAGGAACGCACCGTCCAAATGAATGGCTAACAGCCTTTTCCAAGCTGAAAATTCAAATTTATCCAGCGATTCTATCGTTTGTATCCCCGCGTTACTGACTAAAATATCAATGGCACCATACTGTTCTATAATTTTATTAACGCCGGTATTGACCTGTTCTTCATTGGTGACATCCATAGCGACGGCCATGGCTTGACCACCTATTTTTTTTATTTCGTCTGCAGCGGCCTGGGCCTGTTCAAGGTTGAGATCGGCAATTGCAACGCTGGCGCCTGCTTTTGCATATTCGAGAGCGATTTCCTTACCAATACCGCTGGCCGCTCCAGTAACAATTGCAATTTTATTATTGAGTAACATGATAAAATTCCCTTTTTTTTATTATGTATCTGCCAGTATAGCAGTGTATTTGGAAATTGGATCGCTGCGGTTTGAGTAATTTTTCTTTATAAAATAGCTCCTTTCTTGGCAAACAATACTATCATGTACAGATAAAATAGTTGGCTAAAAAAATTATACCGTACTTGGTGTCTTTAACCCTCTATTCACTAATTTATTACGAAAAGTTGGTCGGGGCATAGCCCTGATGGATCTTCACCTTTTTTTGAACAATCATAATGAAGCTCCCCAGGTCATCTGCCTAATACAATCAATCTCTAATATTATGGGTATTATCTTTTTTATAATCTGGCAACCAAGATAAAAGAAAGCTCCTGTGTTTTTATGCGGAAAGAACTGGACTAACAAGTTAAAACCACGTGATATTTATCATCGATGCATTTCCTGCGTCACTGCATACTGTGCAGTGACGCAGTAAAACATCGTTGATTTTACCCAGTAAAATCAACACATTTTGCCCTTTTGTTCAAAGGCGCTCAACGCGTTTGAACAAAAAATCAATGAATTGCTTATTTTTCTAAACAAATAATTCCAGGCCCATGCCCTGCGCTTGGCTAACGAGCTATTCGCATAAGACATCTCTCGTTAACTAGAAAAACCGTAGCTTTGCAATATCCACAATACTGTTATTTATTAGCTACCCATTGATTATATTTAATTTTTATTATCACATGGTCTAACAACAAATCAAATTCCATGCTAGGATACGATGCCTTCTATGCGCCTATAATTCGCTACAGCTAAACCTTTCGGCATTTACAGGTTAAGCCTTTGATATTTTAAAAATACAGTCGATGAGAAGACTTATCATTTGCTGTCTTTGTACCTATTCTAAAATAAAGGAGTATTTTTTAATGAACGTCGTACCGGGAAAAACGTTTTTACTTGGTCTTTTATGCGGCTTTACTATAGCTGTTCATGCTGGAGGGGATAATGATATTTTTGCTCAAATGCCAGGCTTCGGGGTGAGTATTGGTGGTCTTTACATACAACCTGGTGCTAACAATCTTGAATATGCCGTTTATACCACGCCGCTTCCCTTTCCGGCACCCAATTGGTACCAGAAGTCTGTGAAACCTGATTATACGGCTGCTTTTACGCTTGGACTGGAATATAATCTCGCAAGTAAAGTGGATCAGTACAAATTGGACTGGTTGCATTTTCAAAGCACTGATTCAGCAAACTTCGCTGCAACGCAACCAAATACTTCGGTTGGGCCTGCCTATTACTTTGGTCCAGCGCAGCAATTTTTGCTAAATACTAAAGCAAATAGTACGGTAAAATTCTATATCGATAACGTTAACTTTGTATTCGGTCATTTCATTAATCTAAATGACTATATTCAACTTGAGCTCCTCTTAGGCGCTAGTGCTGCTCATTTAAAAGAAGATATTGCGAACAATTATACTGGTAGCGATCCTGTCTTTGGCCCCTATACGCATCTAGTACACACAGATTCCATCCTTACAGGGTTTGGTCCACGCTTAGAAGTTGATGGTCGTTATTATGTGAATAATCACTTTGGTGTCAATGCTGGAATTGGAAGTAGTTTATTGGTAGGAAGCGTGTCTTCGAGTACCAATTTTACTTCATGGACCGCAAATACCACTGGACCCACCAACAGTACACCAGCCAACACAACTCTTTCTAACAAACGTCAGACAGCCGTTGTTCCTGAGGTAGATGGTAAAATAGGACTGTTTTACACAACAACTTTTAATCAAGGATCAACATTAACTTTCCAACTGGGTTATATGTTCCAAGACTATATAAATTCGATATATCAAGTGCTCCCCAGTTCTTTGGTGCCAGGTGCTTGGGAAGGAGGATCTGTTGCTATCATAAGTCAAACCCAGCGTCAAAGCGACCTTTCCATGAATGGTCCTTATATTAAATTAGTCTATAGGTGATGTGACTCAATGAACTTGGACAGCCAGTTAAGAGAATATACCTTTTAACTGGATACTCAAATGATAAAAAGAAAGAAATATACAAAAACCACCAATGTTGCTCGCACAACCATAAACCCCAAAAAAACTAAGTTTCCCGAAGAGTTCGAACGAGTGAGTTCGACAAAATGCGCAGCGAAAAGCGCATAGCGCGGCGGAGCATTTTGGACGCGTTTTAGCGCGATCCGAAGGAGTGAGAAAGGAGTGAAAGCGACGAACGAATCAATCTCTTCGGGCGCGCCACTTTCCCTTTAAAATCAAATAGTTAAAACACACGCTCAACCAAAAATCATCAAGGATCTCCCAAAAACTGAAGATCTCTCAGGGCCTTGGCCCAACATCAGATGAGGAATCCAATTATCTACATCGTTAATTAAGTTACTTTACAATAACTGATTTATTGCAGACCCATCGAAGGTGCATAAAAATTGTTGGGCCAAGGCCCAACCAACGCTTGCTTTATATATCAATGAGATGGCTCGAGGACCCCTTGTATTAGATATAGATGATTTCCATTGGATTTGAATATGGGGTACATATTGATTATAATGGCCAGCATATGCTCATTTGGGAAATAAATTGCTGGAGATAGAATGATTTTGTACTGTCGGTTGGTATTAGGTATTGTGTTGTTATTGTTTACGTTTACCTCCCAGGCCAGAAATATATGTCAACTTGTTAAACGCCATCCTGAATGGCATCGTGCAGCGAAAAAGACTGAAAAAAAATGGGGAGTTCCCGTCCATATCCAGTTTGCTATCATTGATATTGAATCAGATTTTAATGCGAAAACCACAACGCGCAATAGTAGCTCCAAAGGCTTTGCGCAAGCGCTAAATGAACCCTGGGGAGAATATTTAAAAGCCAATGGTAAAAACCATAATCGCTATGAATTTCACTCTTCCACCGATTTTATTGGCTGGTATGCAAGTCAAGCAAAGCAACAAGCGAATATTTCACCCAAAAATGCATACGAACTTTATCTAGCCTATCATGAAGGCATTCGGGGTTATCAAAAGATAAAAAAACGCCCAAAGCATTGGGTCCTCCGTTTAGCACGCCATGTATCCGCCCTTTCCGATGAATATAAGAAAAAGTTATCTTCTTGCTAAGTATGTAAGTTAGCATTTATCTCATTGAACTTGCACTGGGTCGTCAATTTATTATCGCTTGAAAAAAATGGTTCCTAAATCCGTTGTATTGTTTTATAGTAAGCGCATCTAGTCGACTTTTATACAGGACTCTTGTTGTATGTTTAATAAGTTTGAAACAAATAGCACTTGCAATCTCGATGATAATAATGACTCCTCCTATTGGATTTTCTATACACTGATTGCTTTCCTAATGATGGCTTATGCGCTTATGCGTTTTGCAGAACGCAGTAATCGTATTAATTATGAGCATCGAATCACACGAATTATTGCTGGTTTTATTCAATTAACGATGAGAGCATTTCATACAAACCAAGAGCCATTAGCTATTCCTAACAATAGCAAAGCACTTTTAACACTAGTCCCACACCGGACAGGATGGGAAGCAGTTGCGGTTGCTGCTCACATGGAAGGGAACGCTCCTCAGTTCTTAGCAACAGATGGCTTTAATAAAATTCCAGGGGTTAAAGGCTTTTTGAGTATGTTTAAAACAATTCCTGTTAAAGCAAATCCGACTAAAAAAACTGAAGATGACACGACAAACGTAAAGGGACAAATTGTCGCGACTAAGGAAACAGCAAACTCTGATGTCTTAGACTCTGCAGCAAAGGCTCTTGAAAATAATGGTTGCGTTGCCTTATTTCCACAAGGAAATTTCGCCTATATTGGTAAAGATGCACCGATGATCTACTCAGGCGCTGCAAAATTGGCTTTGCGAACTAAAACCCCTATTCATGTTATCCGTTTGGATGGCTTTTGGAGTCTTAATAACCCGTTTATTCCATTATTTGTGCGCAATAATATCTATTATCGTGCCTTTTTGTCAGGCCTACACATGAATAATGTCAAACCCATTGTTTGTCATGTCATTGATTTCCACCTCAAAGAGGACAAGGGAGGGTTTGAGAAAGAAGAAGATATTATTAATGAAATCAACGCCCAACTCTATGCTTTCGCACGCCATACCGAGGAACTTACTCCCAGAAAAATTAATAAGATCAAAGAAGAGATAGCCAATGGAGACCATCGAAAAATTTGGACTAACAAAGTTGATCAATACAAAACGGAGAAAACATTAAAAGGTCTCAAAGAAGAACAAGGCAAATTAGAAGAGCAAATTTCAAGCACCTATCAATTGAAATAGCGGTCGAGCCCCCCCTCATTAATAAACCGATAAAGGGAAATCGCCTAAACAAATTGCTGGGTTAGGAAGATTGGCGGCAATCTGCCAAAATCAGGAATAACTCAAACAACATTTTTTATATTTTTTTCCACTGCCACACGAGCAAGGATCATTTCTGCCAATTTTCGGTGAATGGTTCACAATTGTTTTAGCATTATGTGAGCAACCACAATCATGGCCATGTTCATGTTCATGTTCATGTTCATGATCAAGGTGGTTGTCTTGAACTTGGTTAAATGCAGTGTCTTGTTGTTTAGATAATTTTTTTGTCATGGTTAATCTTTTAGCAAGGTCTATTCGGGTAATGAAATATACCCGAGTTTAAATAAGATGGGAATCAATTTATGGAATTAATCTATGTGCGGGATTAAAAAAAGGCATAAATAATATACGCCAACTAAAGCAGTGTCCGTGCTAAGGATTTATATTTTAAGACTCCTCATAGGACACCTTCACTTCAGAAAGCGCTGAGATTCAATACGTTATAAAGCATAGATAGTTTAGTTAATAAAACCTTAATGTTTACATGGTAGCCTAAATGTTCATTTTATCTTCGTTCAAAGGCTATCAATGGGAGGTATCTATGCCAAAGGCCTTTACTTTATTTATGTAAAAAAGTCAACCTAAGTTTATATAAGGATACCTTAACCGTATATCCAAAGTCAGACAATCAATTAAACCCCCACAGCGAATTTGAGTTATTATTATTGATCATGTTTGCTCAAATGGACTGCCAAAGTATGCAAGTTAACCAGTTCTTTTTGCAATGTTCGAAAGAACTCGGTGTTTATCGATTTGTCCATCGTGAGGATACGGATCATGATCAATATCATCAAGATAGTTTTGATCCCGAGCAATCGCATTACCATGCACAGTTTAAGGAAGTTATTGGTAAAGCTAAATTAATAGATATTTTAAGTATATTAGAGAAACATAAACTTATTTCATCCGATGAACAAAGCGGTTTCTTGAAAGCATACGATGAGGCAAACACCCTCCCTTCTAAATCGACAAGCTCGCTATCAACAACCACAACGACAACCACTACAACAACTAGAACCACTACAACCACAAGCCTTACTAAAACTAGCAGCGTGACATTTGCAAACTTCAAACCAGGATTTCTTCTCAATTTATCATCATCCCAATCAGAAACCCACGGACAAGATGATAGTAGCCCTTCAAGTGCAAGAGGAATGTTATAACTGCATTTTAGGTGCTATTGAATGACGTGTAGCAATTTTAATCTGAGATTAAAGTTGCTATGCCTATCAATGAGCTAAGCTATACCAAGACCATTCACGAACACTCCGATTTATCTAACGTAACCTTATCCGTACTCTGTTCTTTTTTCACTCTATCAATCAGTAGCTCACATCGGCTTTGACACGATTCACATATGACCGGTCGCCTGCTATTTGCTGTTACTTGCTCAAGCTCTGTTTTTTGAACATTAAAATAGCATTTGCAATAGCCATCTTTAGAGAAAGCCATGTTTGGCATCATCAAACAAGCTAATAAAGAACATGTTAGTAAAAGACGATTCATTTAACATCCAAATGTTAATTAGGTTATAGTTAGTTTAGAACACCATTGGGTTATGTGTCTGCTCAAGGGCTTTGTTTTTTCGTATTCGTGTTTAACAGTGATATAGTTAGACATATGTATTTTATATCCACAAGGTAGAGATTCCATGCACAGAAAGCATTTGACGTCTTATTTAACCCGATTAAAGCAAACAATTATTTTAAAGGCGCAACAAGAATCAAGTACAAAGCATAGTCCCAGTGAGGAAAAATTCATTGAAAAAATCCTCAATGCGGATAATTTTGAAGACATGAAGCGTATGGTGGGTGCCTTTACGAAAAGACACACTACTAAAAACCCCGACTTGGCCTTATTAACACAGATTATTTCAGAATCGGATGATGAGCACCAAGCACTCAAAAGTTTGAACAAAGCCTGGACAAAATCAAAAGTATCCAACAATAGCTTGCTATCTTCATCGATACCCGAAAATTCAGTTAATCAATACCAAACGCTTCTAGCACTAGACCATGACCATCTATTTTCAATTATCGACAGATTTTTTCTAGAAGCGGTATATTTACGGCTTGATAAAAGGGAATTGTTGTGTGACAAAGGCACAAGCACTCCACTGAAAGATCCGGAGCAATTTCTTTGCCAATTTCTTAAGAGTGTGACCAATTTAGAAAAAGCGATTCTCAAAAACAAACCCTACCGCTATTTAGCCAGTGATATGCTCCATCTGATTGATAGCATGCAAGTTATGTTGCGATATATAGAGACCCATCCCGATAAATGGTCGATTGAAGATACCGCAATTGCATTGATGGGAAAAAAAGGCATCAATTTAAAAGAATTCATGCGAGAAAATTTGGAAGGTAGAAAAACGCTTTTAAGCGATCATGATAGTAAACTCTTCGTTGAGTATACTGAGCTATGCAGGAAATTATACTCAGGGGTGTATGATGGCCAATCTCGTCAATCATATAAAGACAATCCAACATTGAAGGAAGCATACAAGCAGTATTTAAGGACTGCCTCAAACTATTTTGGCACCCATGATTACCATCCCCCAACGAATAAAGAAAGTGATTTGAATACATTAGGAGAAGCTATCAAAGATTATTATTTTGGCCCTTCCAAGGAAATGTTAGATCAACCCATTGAGCGAGGAGGGATCACCTATAAATAACAGCAAATAGTCAACCTATACTGTTAGTAAAATACGAGAGTATCTTTATTAACGATCGCATATCCTCACTCTACAAATTGTGAAAAGTATGGAATAATAACTAGCTTATTATTTTGCGGATATAATCCTATGACAATCACAATCTATCATAATCCCAGGTGTAGCAAATCTCGGCAAACGCTCCAATTGATCCAGGATAAAGGGATTGAGCCAAACGTGATAGAGTATTTACAATGTCCACCCAATGTTGAGGAATTACACAGGATCATCGCTTTATTGGGTGTTAGTCCAAGAAACATCATCCGCAAAAATGAGGAAGACTATCAAACAAGTGGTGCCAAAGACCTCAGCCTTAACGATGATCAATTAATTAAATTAATGGTGAAATTCCCAAAACTGATTGAACGGCCTATCGTTCTAGCAAACGGAAAGGCGATAATTGGAAGACCCCCTGAAAATGTTTTAACGATTATTTAATTGCCCCGATTCAAGCCCCAGAGCCATAAAGCATCCATTTTCAAATACACAAAAAAAGTTGCCCTCGTTGTGACCTATCCCCCTCAAACAATCCTTTAATCCACGTGCATTGTCCAAAAGGACAATAGACAAGTCCATTCCTAACATCGATAATTGTGGCTAAATTTGTTTCAATGCATTTGTAAATTTACATATATTTTGATTGAAAAATTGGGCATCAGTGCTTTTCAATATAATTTTAAAAAAGGAACTCATTTCATCTTAGGTATACTAATTGATAACTTATATCCCTTGATGAAGAATGGTCACTCCTAAAGCACCATGAACAATTGTTTTTGTTCATACCCAATCAATTCACATACTGCAACGTATGAATATTCAATCAATACAGAATAGTTCGCAATGGCTTGCGATCTTTTAGTTTCAGCATAATAGCAATGATGAAATAACGCCTTGCTTTACGTTGACAAAGGGCTAAGGAAAGAGTTGTTAAATTCCGAGGTGGCGATTGTCACACGTAATACAGAAAAGGGTTTGTTTTATGAGCGGTCTTTTTGCTATTAGAACTTATACGGATGAAGAGTGTGTTGAGAATCAATATTTAAATACCCACAAAGCGTCTTTTCGAACTGAACTTCAAATTGATAATAAAGAAACCTATTTTCAAGGAAAAAAAGCGCTTTTATTTATCAGTGTGGGCCAGGCGTATCATGAAGAAGGGAAATTTCTTTCAACCATTGAATTAGTTAATAAATACCAATTCAAATCCTGTGACATTGTCATGGCTGACACATTACAAAGGCATAACTTTAAAGGGGCCATGGGTAATTATCAGGCCTATGAATATACCAAGAATGCAGGTGATATCTGGCTAAAAAGAAATCAGATGGCCTTAGAGCAACTGAAACATCAACATCAAATCATTCGCTGGGACGAATTGTTATTTCATAAAGACTATACCAATTATCGAAAACTGATTGATGAAGAAATTGCTAGAAATGAGGATTATCGGGAAGCCCTTTCCAGCAACGCCAGAATTTATATCGAGCGCCTACAAAATATCAACCCTAATGTCGCAGAAGAAGAACTCTTTGCTAATGGTTTGGAGTATCTTGTCGAAGAAATGCCAATTGTCATGCCCATGTGGGCTGATATGGGCTATGAGATCATTATTTATCCCAAGCCGCAAACATTAGGCATGAAAAAAACCTATGAAATTTTTGTGCAAGATAAGCATCCAGAAAAGTGTCAGTGGGTATTTATGCGATTTAAAAAATGTAAGCCATCGTCGATTCATCAAACAACCGATGCGTTTGAAGCAGTTCATGTCTTAAGTTAAGTTCATTTATTTGAGAAGGTAAAGATGTCTAGTTTGTTTTTAGAAAAAAGTGAGCGTGAAGAATTAATCAATCGTCTTAACGATCTCTTGTGTTATATGAAGGAAAATTTCAGCTCATATGACGCATACTTTCATGAAATAGATGGATTGAAATTAGAAACTCTCGACGATCTTTGCCACTTTCCAATCATCGACAAGAAAGAACCATTAGCGTTACAGTTAGCTAGCGAAGTGTTAGACAAAAATCCAATTGCTTATTTTGAAACCAGTGGCACATCCGGCAACCCTTTTCCAGTGATACCGGATATGAGTGCTAAGCGTAGTCAAGAGTTTGCGCATTTTATTAGTGAATGGTTAGATTTAAAAAACAATGCCATTACAAGGGCAGCAATCGCACTCCCTTTTGAAATGAATCCTATCGGTTTAAAGTATTATTTAGCATTGAACCAACTGAATATCATGTCAATCCCCGTGGGCGTTAGAACGCATTTGTGTCCGCCGAGGAAGGTGTTAGATATTTTTGAACGATTAAGACCTGAACTTTTAATTGCTCGCCCCATGGAAACCTTGCGCTATGCGGAAGCCATGCAAGCCCAAGGCCTTGATCCAAAACAATCGTCCATAAAAAAAATCATCTTAACGGGTGAAATTATCTCAAAATCAAAGTTTAAACGAATCGAGCGAATTTACGGCGGAGCCGATGTTTACAGTGTCTATGGGTTAACTGAGCTTGATAGTGGTGGTTTGGTTTCTTGTCGTAACCATCAGTATCATCTGCCATCGGTACCTTATATTGCCATAGAGTTATTAAAAGATGACTTTAAAACGCCGGTATTAGGTGATGGGGAAATCGGTAATATTATATTCACCAACACCCACAAAAATTACATGCCCCTTTTCCGATATAAAACCGGCGATTATGGCGTGTTACATACCCAATGCGAGTGTGGACAATTTAAAACCCCTGTTATCAATTTATTAGGGCGAAGCAGCGATAAAATTGATTATCAAGGTCAATCAGTTTTTCCTATTCAAATTGAGGATATTTTATTTGAATTTGATGATTTTGCTTCCGACTACCAACTCGTTAAAAAAAACGATGAGTTGGTGTTAATGTTAGAGTTAATGAGTAATCAGCCTAACAACGAAGAAATCAATTTACTGGCATTGAAACTACGGAATGCCATCTTTAACAAACTAAACATTAACATTGAGCATATTCATATTTATTCACCTGGAAGGCTATTAAACAAATTAGGGATTGCTAAAAGTAAAGCAGGTACGTTGTATCAACTCGATAGTCACGCGGTCTCAAAAGAAGACCTTTTGCAGTTAGTACAACTCAATTTTGCCTGCCATGATGCATTATAAATTAAGGTAAAGAAGGTTAGTTCATGATTAATTGGGAAAAATACAGAGCGCTATTTCCGGTAGCTAATGACAAAGTTTATTTTATGACCGCTGGGGGCGGCGCCATGCCGACACCCGTTTATGAAGCGATTACAGATCGATACAAAGCTGTTATGCATCGTGGCGGTGATGCTTTTGGTGAAAATATTGGCATCATGGAATCTTGCCGCGAACAAATAGCGAAGTTAATTAATGCTGACAAAGAAAGTATCGCTTTTATTCCCAATGTGTCATTTGGGATGAATGTGTTAGCTCATTCGTTACCTTCTCAAGAATTTGTTATGATTCCTGAAAACGAATTTCCATCCTCCGTGGTTCCCTGGGAAAATATTGGCGCTAACATTGAATTTGTGTCAATAAATGGTGATTTACAAGCGAATCTGAATGAAATGCTTGCAACTTCGGTTCACGAAAATTTCACCCTGATAACCAGCAGTATTAGTTTTGCCAATGGATATCAATTAGATTTGGATGAACTAGCCTCTCACAAAAAATCAGGCAACTTAATTGTTAACCACACACAAGGTATTGGTGTGTTTCCGGTTGATGTGAAAAAGCAAAAAATCGACGCGCTTGTTTGCGCTTGTTATAAATGGATGTGTTGTGGTGAAGGCATATCATTTATGTACATTAGCCCTGAGTTCTTTAAAAAGTTAACGCCAGCCATCGTCGGTTGGCGAAGTATCCAATCATCCATGAGTTTTAATAACCAACGCAATTATTTCCAAGATGCCCGTGTATTTGAATTGGGTTGGGATAATATGACCTCGTTTGCTGGTTGTGAAAAAGCATTGGAGTTAATCAATGAAATTGGTATTCAAAACATCGCCGAACGTGTTAAATCGTTATCAAAATATCTATTAGACGCCTTAGCTGAACATGAAATTCCTCATTTAACCGTTAATGATAGTCATCATATATCGGGTAATGTTCTCATAGGCCCATTCGACGATCCGAATGCTGTAATGACGGCATTGCAGAAAGAAAATATATGGGTAAATGCCCGAGGGAATGGGATACGGGTTTCGCTGCATTTTTATAATAATTTTGAAGATATTTCTTGTTTAATCAACGCATTAAAAAAAATAGGCTACTAAACTAGAATTAATTCAACCAGACAATGTTCAAGAGGTAATATCAAATGAGTCAATTTAAGCATCAAATTCCAGTCATTGATGTCTCCGATCTACAAAAAGCGCAGAAGATTGAAGATTTACGCCCATTGGCAAAACGATTTTTTGAAGTCTATTCAAAAATTGGTTTTGCCTATATCATCAATCATGGCATTTCCCCTCATTTATTCGAGGATATTTTCGAACAATCGCGTTTATTTCACCATTTACCTGAACAAGAAAAAATGAAAATTGTTCAAAACGAATTTTTTCGTGGGTATATGCCTTTAGCGTCTTCTAAACTTAATGTCTCCACATTAGGAAAGGCAGCAAAGCCAAATCAAAGTGCTTCCTTTATCTTGATGCATGAAGTCGATAAATCGGACCCCGATTATATTAAAGGAATTAATATGGCTGGTCCAAATCAATGGCCATCGGACGATCTTCTACCTAACTTCAAACCAACGCTATTACATTATCGGGAAGAACTAACGATCTTATTGAAAAATTTAATTCGTTTGTTCGCTATTTCATTAGGTCAGGACTTCTATGCATTTGATCCTTACTTCTACAAGCCAACGAATTATTTAAGATTACAATATTATTCACCCCAACCTGATGTTATTCCCGAAGATCAATTCGGAATTGCCCCACACACAGACTATGGGTTTTTAACGCTGTTAACTCAAGACAACGTTGGCGGATTACAAGTTCTTACGCAAGAAAACCAATGGATTGATGTGCCTCCATTAGAAGGAGGAATCATTGTAAACACGGGTGATATGCTTAGACTTGTTAGCAATAATACAATTATCTCCACACCTCATCGTGTTATCAATACGTCTGGACGCGAACGATATTCTATTCCCTTTTTCTTTGAGCCAAATATGCACTCAATGATGGCCCCATTATCAATTCCATCCGATCAATGCATTGCCAGCCAATTCAAACCGATAGAATATGCGGATTATATTATGGAGCGAATTCAAGGAAATTATCAAATTGGTGCTAAAAAAGAAGAAAACTTACTAGCATAAATGCATGAATAGTGGATCGTTACGTTAATTAAATCTTAAGAGATAAAGCTAAAATGGAAACTATTTTACACCAAACTAAGGTGAGAGACTTCTTGCCATTATATGCCGTCATCCTTCTTGGATTTCTTGGTTATGCATTAACCATTACGCTATTTATCCCGATGCTGCTTGATAAGAACTATATGTTGTTGCCGGCTGATGCATCGACATCAATGAGGGCAATTTTTTCAGGTTTGCTATTAGCAATGTACCCATTAGGTCAATTTTTTGGTTCACCAGTGATTGGAACATTCTCCGATTATTATGGACGCAAGAGAGTTTTATTGGTGACTCTCATGATCTGTTCCCTGGGATTTTTAGGAATGGCGCTTAGTATTGATTATCATAATATTGGACTATTATTGCTGTTTTCATTTTTAACCGGGTTATGTGAGTCTAATATGGCTATTTCTCAATCGGTCATTGCAGACAGGTCCCATGATCCTATTATTAAAACAAAATTGATTGGCTATGGCTATTCTGCCTGTAGTTTAGGTTATATCTTAGGCCCTTTACTTGGAGGAAATGTTCTAAGCTATAGTGCTCCGTTTTTCATAGTAGCCAGTATCGTGCCCCTGTTAGTGTTATGGATTTATTTGAACTTTGATGAACAATATTCACCTTCATCAACAATAAAAATTAATTTATCACAATCATTAACCTCCATAAAATCCATCTTTTATCATAAAAAGTTAACCAAGATCTATTTTATCAATTTTTCAATATTTTTCGCTGTTCAAGGTTTATATCGGGTTATCCCACTTTATGTCCAGGATAAATGGAGTCCATCATTACAAACCTACTCAATGTTGATTTCATTTGTTTCATGTATGTGCTTTCTTGCCAATCTCATTATTTTACAAAGGTTGGCCAAAAGGTATTCAACACAACACCTTCTTAGTGGCCTATTAGTCAGTGGCGGTTTATTCGTATTAATCGTTTTAATTCCAAGCGGTTTCAACTGGATATGGTTTACCTATGGTCTTGCTGTGATACCAACTGTCATGGCATTACCAACATGCACAACTTGGCTATCTCAACAAGTTAAATCAAATGAGCAAGGTCAAGTCCTTGGAAATAATCAAGCATTATTAGTGTTGGGCGAAGCTTCATCAGCAGCCATCGGTGGACTAATCGCAGCCATTATGGTTCCTTTACCTGTTGTGCTTCTCGCTCTGATATTAATTGTGACAGGACTGTTTAATTTATATGGTTCAAACTTGTCTTTTAACACCGGCGACTAAAAAACCAACAATAGACGCATTGATATATCCATTACCATTTAGCATGCCTATGACTCACTGCGCTTAGATTGAGACCATCAGCACCATGTGTTTCTTTCATCACATTGGGCATAGTTTGCTCTTTCAATTATTACTATAATCGAACTTGTTATTAAAAAATGTACACTATAAAATCAAATATTATCCTATGGGACAACGGCATGTTCCAAAGAGAAATTGACTTCACTAAACCATTCATTGCTTTTTTAAAATTACAACACTTAGTGCCTCTGGTCGAATCGGATGCAACCACACCTGCAGCTTGCGCACTACAAAAATTAGTGGACCTGGAAGATAGAAAAGGCTATGAGTCGCTTTGCAAACAATACGAAGATATTGGTTTAAATTTCCGTTTAACGGATGGGGTCGTCTATCAGGTTGAGGATGTTGGTAATCAACTTGGTATACAAATTGCGGTGCAAGTCAAAGGGCAAAGCATCACTTGGTATTTTTGGGGAAATGGGGTAAAAGATCAATACCCTCAAGCTTTTCGGGATATTTTATTTAAAGCGGCTTCCGACTGTCATCAGGAAGTTGAAAATGGTTGTGATTTGTATTATCGCGGCAGCAATGCCCTTCATGTCAAAACGATGCATACAAAAGAAGATGAAGCGAACATGAACCACAATCATTATCGGTGTAAACAGGATGTCACACCCAATGATTTCAAACAACATCTGCAAGCATTTCTAACTCATGAGTCGCATGATTTCTTTTTTCTACACGGTGAAATTAAAGACATTTGTGATGCGTATGAATTACATTACCACCTTTACACCAAACCACGAGAGGAATTATCCGGCTATTCTTATAAGAACATGTATCGTTGTGCAGAAGAACAACGGTTGGAAGAAGCGGATGTGATTGAGTTTTGTCTTTTTGGAGAGCAACAAGAACCTTGTCGAATTAACGAAACAGAACTCAAAATTGATTATGATTGTGCAAGACGGAAAATTGAATTGGCAATAACCCGAGCGAAAGATGCTAGTGCCATTGAGTTATTAGAGAAAGAAATCGCTCATCTTAAATCAGATTACGAAGCCCTGCTTGCCTATCGTCTACAAGGCGGTATTAGAGCGCTTGGTGCTGAAAGAATCATGACAAGACAAGTGAAAGGTTCCTCTCTACCGGTTCAAAAAGCGACCCTAAGGGATGATAGTGTTGGTGCCGTTCCGAAAATTCCTGAATGGGCCATCTCGCTAATTAACAAAGTATCGAAAGCGAAAACTAAGATGCAAAAACAACTTGCGGATGAAGCAAGGATTGCTACGGCAACAAGTGCTCTTAGTTCATTACAAAAGCCGGATGATACAAATCCCTCTGCAAACCCAAGCCAAACGATTTCAATCACTCAAGCAGGCTTGAGTCTATTTGATCAAAAGTCGAAAGATTTGGCAACACCCTCTCAGCCAAAGACGGATAATCCATTATGTGTCAGTTAGGCTTCAGTATAAATGTAGATAGTGTCTTGGGTATCTCTGCGGTTATATTCGTTAGAAAGATATGTCTAGGTTAATTTACCTGCTCGAATGCGAATAGTCCAATAGATAATTAAAGGAAGTAATATCACAGTGGGCGCAATCCACAAAACCCAAGCAGGTTGGTAGGTGAAATTAGTGACTAAAACTGCCGTAAAAACCGCTATGGTCCCCCCAATCATTCCACCAACATGACGAACCAACCGCTCAAATTTGGGGTATTTCATTTTACGATAGAGTAACATGTCGCTGATTGAGAAACGAAGACAAATCAACCCAAAAACAGCGAACACAATGGGTTTGTAGCCACCTTGCTGCCAACTAACTATGCTAGCACTTAACATGGTTATCGAGACAAGTATCATTATTATGCTGATTACTTTCTCCCACAGTTGTGCTGGCAAATACCGACGAATAGCATACCGCCAACCCGAAAGACTGATATAAAAACTAAATAAAGCAACGCACAGTAAAAACCAGTTATTCGTCATGAGAGACATTGGCAGTGCGGTGATAAAGATACCTAACATCGCTATCATAAATAGTTTACCCACACGACGATGTAATGATGCGCCTTTTTTGCTACTTAAAGCAATGAGTGATGCGACAATCGCAATTAAGCCAAAAACAATGTGGATAGCCAATAGAATATTAAAGATCATTTCGTCATTCACTCGCTATTTTGAGCCCTAGAGTTTATCATCGCCTGATTATGTTAAACAATGCCCTATTTATGCACTTTCGATAAAACATCAAATTAGTGGCTGCTAATTTGTTCGATGATCCTTCTATCACCTTCTTCGATGTCAAAATTATAAATGCTGAGATCCTCCGCCATATGTTTTGCATCGGTTGTTCCCGTTAGCGGTAAAATTCCAGTTTGTTGTGAAAATCGAAATATCAATTGCGGAATGGTTGTATTGTATTTTTGCGCCAAACTTCGAATCGGAGGTGATTGAAGATAAGGATGATTGGCGGTTAAAAGGGAAAAACCTTGATAAACAAAGTCTGATTTAGAACAGATATCACGAACCTCTTTATCCCATTGAAGTAGCGCAAAACAACGATTCTGAACAAATTTAGGTTGAATAGATGCTTTATCCATTAATATTTTCAACTGTTGAGCACTGATATTTGAAACCCCAATGTAACGAACCAAGCCTATCTCAACCAACTCCTCCATTACCCGCCAAACTTCAATATCTTCCGCACCAATGCCCACTGTAGAATAAGGACCATGCAAGATATAACTGTCGAGGTAATCCGTTTGCAGGTGTTCTAATGAGCTTCTTAAAGACTGTTCAACCTGTTCAGTCAAGGAAACATGTTTATCATATGGGAGCCTTTCATCTTGACCGCTGACATACGTAAATTTTGTTTGAATGAATAAATCCGTTCTTTGACAAGTTTTCTTTGCTAAAAATGATTGAATACCAAAGCCGACACCTTGTTCATAATAATGTTTTCTTTGATTTGCAGTATCGATTGCCCTAAATCCTTGCTGGAGTGCTAAGGTTGTTAAACGTTCGGTATTGTCCTCTTTCCAAGCAGTGCCATAGATAAAGGGCTGCAATAGCTTATCTGATTTTGTTTGGAGCACAATATCCATGAATTTCCTTATCGAAGTATATTTCAGGTTGAAAATCGTATTTTTAGCATCTTATTTTAACAAGTATAACAGATTGCCAAGCTATTCTAAGTTAAATTAACAAATTCATGACATCCATCTATACTGGTATTGAATCTGTCTATAAAATTTGTCTATTCATAGAGTTGTCATGTGATTTATCAAAAAAATAATAATTGATTTATTACACTATAAACTATGTAACGTCCCTAGCAAATTTAGAAATATACGCTACACTATTAAAAAAATCATAAGGAATTTGATAAACATGAAATCTTTCTTAGATCTTGCCCAAACATACGCCCACTATCATCAAAAACCTGTCACCTTGTATACGCATTTTGTCGGTGTCCCGCTGATTGTTTTCTCAGTGATGGTATTGTTTTCATTCCTACAATTAGTTGTGCCGGGTGTATTCTCGCTAACGAGTGCAGAGATTCTCACCATTGCTGTCTTAATTTATTATATTTTACTCAATTGGCGCTTAGGCTTAAGTATTACCCCTCTATTTATCATCCTATTATGGATAGCCCATTGGGTTGGCGGAGATGGTCCAAGTCAAACATCAATCACCGTCTTTTTAGTCTGTTTTATTCTTGGTTGGATTATTCAATTGATTGGACATTTAATTGAAGGGAACAAACCCGCCTTCTTAACCAGTCTTTGGCAAATGGTTATTGCACCCTTGTTTCTGATGGCTGAAGTATATTTTCTATCGGGGAAAATGCAATCTTTAAAAGAGAACATTTACCCTGAAAGTGTTTCAAAAAAATAGGCTTTTTCCATCTCAGTTTTTTTTGTTGGTCGCGTCCTTTAATGCCCAAAGAAACGTTTATTTTTCCTTTGAACTATCTTCCTGTTTACACGCAGGAAGGTTTTTATGATTAGCATCGTTACATATTTGGTTCAGTGATTGCTTTGTCGGCGTAGTCTTTGAAGGTTGATTAGTATCCTTATGACAACTAATGCACGAAGCTGAATTAGATTGTGAATTAGCATGAGTACTAGTTGCTATTATAATCATCACTGCTAAAAGCATCATCATGCGTGTGAAAATCCCTTTCATTCTATTTCCTTATTAATATTCACTATTTAAATCATAGTCTTATTTCAAGACTGTCGTCAATAATCTGGCGTTTTTAAGAATTTACGCAATCCCATCTTCGATCACCAGGGTAGCGGGCAATTATGACATTGTGCGGCACAGGATAAGCATTTTTCTTATTCATTATGAATATTTATAAATCAGTTAATCCATGATATAATAGCTGCACCGTTTAAGAATTTTTGATTGTGTTATGTTAAATATTACACGCTTAAGTCATGCAAGAGTTATTTGGGATCAGTTTTATCAAAAGTATCATCCTGTTTCACAAGCATTAAATCATAAGCGTCAATACTCATTGCCCATGTTGTCTCAGGATTTTTTAAAGGATATTGAAAAAAACCGTGAAAAATATGAAAATGCGACTATTGTATTACAATCATTGTGGCGCAGAATTCGAGAGCGGGACACCTTAATACGGGTAAACCCCAAGGGTGATCATTCAGGTGATTTCAATCATCTCGTGAATTTCCACCCGAAAAAGAATCCGGCAGTGAGAAAATCGCTGAATAAACGTAAACTTGATGAACTTCAACAAGCGATTGAAAAATGCGACTTTTCTGCATCTATCTTTGACGATAAAACATTACCTCAACTAGCACTGTCGCTGTTTGACTCTGGCACTATCACACAACAGCAAATTTATACTCTTTTAGAACACCATCAAACCATTAAAGACTATCCTCAAATAGGGTACTTCCCAATCTTAAATGCTGATGGCGCGTTTACTTCAGTGGCTAAAGAATATTTGTTGCCTTCCTTAACAAATCGTCAATATGTCAAGGGTTTAACAACTAAAGAGCTTGAAGAATTTCGTTTAATGATTGCCACTTTGCCTAAATCTGAGCAATTTTTTTATATAACCGATACAGGTAAGCTAACTACCCAAAAAAACTACCATCAACTAGGGCATACGCTGATAGATCTTGATGGCATGATGCGCCTAAAAAGCAACCATCTTGTTCATTTATCTGCAGGAGCTCGTGATGCTTTGGGGTTAGTCTCATTTGGCCTTCGGGATTATATTCGTCCAATGCCCCGACTAGGCCCAATGGGAATCGATGATATTGAACAGGGTGTCAACCATCGAGCAAGGTATGCGGCGTTAAATTTTCCTGCCACTAAGCCTTATGAAATCATTCATGATTACAAAAATGTTAACGATTTAGAAGCAACATCTCATGATGTCTATCATAGTAATGTCATGTCATTGATACCAGACAATTTCCTTAAAATTCTTGAACGGTTTGTGAGCTTAACTAGGGCAAATACTGGCATCAAATGGTCCATTGAAATTTGGGATTGGGTTGATTGTGATTATATTTACTTTTTTCATAAGCTCGGTAGAACGCCAAAAACCAATAACCCTAAAGAAACCACTGCTCTCATGTGTGGTATGCTTGAATATGGTAATGGAACGTCAAGCACAGACATCAGTATCGGAGGCTCATTACTAAGAGATAACACCCCTACTCCGCTTGGTATATTGGTGTTTATCGATATGATTGTCAATCGCCCTATTTGGCTTGAACTAGGCATTGATCCTAGCTATTTGACGGGTCAATATGGGAAGTATTATAAAATGATAGAACAAATGTATGATAACTATATTGATGAAAAAGACGATATTCGCATACAAGTTCTAAAAGCACTTACCTATATAAAGTTATCAAACAGTGGTCATCTTGTTTCTTTCAAAACCATCAATCAAATCATCAACGAAAATCAACAAAACTTTGTTAATCATCTAGCCTTTAACAAAAGACCCAAAATGAATATGAATAAATCGAGTAATACAATCGAATTCACTTGTTTCGATCAGTATTTTACGATTAACAGTCTATATACGCTTATCAACAATAGCATTTCTAACCCACAGAATACTGGCCAAATTCGTGATACAGCGAAACATTATTATGCCTCATCCATTATCCAGCTTGGCTATACAAAGCAACAAGCGCTGGTTTATACAAATCAAAAACAACAAGGTAATTCGGAAAGTACCGCTCAGTTTGTTGCCAACCCCACATTGCTCAATTGGATTCAAGATAATTTACAATCTGTGGCACTATGGTCATTCACTTTGGTTGCCATACCCTGTGTCTTACTCTACGGTATGTATCAAGTATATCAAGCACAACGTGCGTTTAATGAGATATTTTTATCTATAAATTCCGTGAACGATATTGAAACTGGCTCTATTGATATGCCATCTTTGACTAATAGTCAGTATCGCTTTTATCAACCAGATGCTGCGAATTCATTCGAGTTAGCCATTCCTCAAACGAATACCCATTCTGTTTAATATCCTGATGGGGATACAACTATGCGAAATCATCATCGATTTTTAAAGATCATATGTTGGTTACCCGATAGCGTGTGCTTTTCAATACGGCATTCACTGTTAAATATGCGAACATAAGGATGATGATGGAACAAAAAGTGTGTGGCTTTAATTAAAAATTGACCTTGGCATTGAATCTTCCCCTCCCTTTGGCTACGAATTGTTACACTTAACATTGCAGGTAAGTTGCTTATATAAAATACCCGGTGAGCATAAGTTGGTTGATGAGTTTCCCGCCTAGGTGGAATAGAATATTGGTATATTTGTCTGCTATTATCACTGTTTAACCCTCTAACAGTTAAAGTGGCATAAACCCTATCCACGCGAACATTCTCAAAAATGATCATTTGAGCTTCTCCGCTTGGATTAACGTTTTTGGCGAATCCGCATCCAGTGATGATATAGATCAAAAAAATAAGCCACATTGATCGCTTATGCATAGCTTTCCTTAAAATTTAGACTTGCTTAGGGTCAATCCCTCATGATTGTTCAAGAATCCACTTGATCATAGTAAGTATAATTTATATCCACCAAAATGCGCGGATCTTCATCAGACGAAGATGCATAGCCAAACATTTTTTCTATACTGTTTGGGCAGATTTTTCTATCGACTACTTCTCACCAGTCACCCAATAAGGCGAGAATTGAAAACAAAACTTGCCATTGAATTCTGATTGGCAATATGCATCATACCAATTAATCATCGCCTCATTAATTTCAACAATTTTTTCTGGTGAAAAATAACCCTGATAAAATCCAATACCATAAACAAATCGGCGAAATGTATCCAAATTAGGTAGCTCGATAGAATGCGCTGTTCTATCGACTTTCAGTTTTGAAAATGGCGTTTTCTTCAGTTTTTCAGCAAGGTTCTCTAAGGCAGAATAATGCATGGGTGGGTCAAAATGATTAAGCTCTTTAAACTGTCCCGAATCTCGTACCGCTTGGTAACTCAACATAAACGGATCATCACCGCTTGGAAATAATGTAAATACATTACCACCCGGTTTTAGCGCTTGATAAATATGACTAAAAGCCTTAGTAATATCATCCGTCCATTGCAAGCACCAAAACGATACAACCACATCAAACTCATTGGTGAATGTCATCGTTAAAACGTCAGACTTTTGGACGGCAAAATTGTTAAATTGTCGGGCTTTTTCACGAGCAAGACTCAGCATGTTTTCAGATGCATCAATGCCCAGCATATGGCCTTCAGGAATGAGTTTCAAAAGAGTCGTACTAAAGCTACCATCACCGCAGCCAATATCGAGCACACGGGCATTTGCTTTCGGTTTAAAATGCTTTAAATACATATTCGCAACCGTTGCTTGAATATAAGCACCTATGGCATAGTCATCAGCCGGCCAATCCTTGATTGTCATTGTCAGTCCTTTTCTAAAATTACGCAGTATGCTCCCTCTAGAGGAGCACTATTTTACAGCATTGTTGACATTAAAAAACTCATATTTTAACTATTCATCGGCTTAGTTCGTGAGAAACTAGCTGTTGAGGTTGTGGTGGCCTAGCAGATTGGTTGATAACACTTTGCAAATGATTGGTCAATCGCGTAGAAGTCATCACGGATAAATGACCATGATCGTCTAGTTTGAATAATGAATCAGTGTTATTGTCTACATATTCCAAAACATAACCACATCGATTTGGTACGATATCATCCAACCCGGCAATGACAAAAGTATAAGGTGAATTAGGTTCTGAATTGATCTTATCCCTCAATTCTTGTAAAAATGAACTATTTTTACTCATTTGCTCGACAGAGCTTGAAAAATAACTGACCGGTGCTTGAGCAAGATAAGAGCCTCGGAATGGTCCGCAGATACTGATGCAATGTAATACTTTAATATTTGCATCCTTTGCAAGGTACTGATTAAACCATGCTGCCAGCACACCCCCACGCGAGTGACCACAAAGAATCACTTGCTTATGGCCATTTTTTTCAATTTTTTCAAGGAGTTGGCGTCCATAATCATCAATGCCTTTCCCCTGATAACGCCCATCGAAGGAGACGAGATGCATGGATGTCACTTCTTTAGTTAAACCAAGCTTCTTTAACCGGGTTGCAATTGCTTTAAAGGAACAGGCATGGTCGGCTGTTCCATGGATAAAATAGACGCCGACACTTGCTTCGTCTCCTGAAGACACACCCTCGTCTTTTAGGGAAGTCTCCTTCAGGGGAATGTCAATATCGTTAAAATCCAATGATGCCCATTGAGAGGCATGTTGGAAAATACCAAGCGTTGATTTTGAAAATCCTTTTAAATAACTCCACATAGTAAACTCCTTTTACAGCATCACAACAGTGGCATTTTACTTATAACATAAAAGTAATTGATAATAAAATAGTGATTGATAACCACGTAGGGTGATCAGCTTTTATGTCGTTCTGCAAGCAATTTCATGACATCAGCCGATTGGATGTTCACCATCTGCCATAATAATTGAAGATGGAAAATCAGATCCGCGCTTTCATTCAATATCTCATCCCTATCATGACTCACAGCCGCTAGGGCGACTTCAACCCCTTCTTCACCAACTTTTTGGGCTATACGCTTGATGCCTTGCTGACCCATTTGGCGACAATAACTATTAGGTTGATTGGATTGTAATCTATCGCGGATAACATCACCGAGTTTTGACATCATCGCCATCGTAAAACCATCACTGTCCTTAAAACAGCTAACAGGTCCTTTATGGCAAGTAGGACCGTTCGGCAGCGCAAGAATCAAAAGACTGTCTTCATCGCAATCCGATTGGATTGAAACAACCGATAAGACATTACCGCTTTCTTCACCTTTGACCCACAATCGTCTTTTTGTCCGACTATAAAACGTGACCAGCCCAGATTCTTTTGTCTTTTCTAATGCTTCAACGCTCATATACCCCAACATAAGCACTTGGCCCGTGTCGGCATGCTGTATAATGGCTGGCATTAGATGATTGACTTTCTCCCAATTTAATTTATTCATCTCTTACCTCAATTCGAGCTTGTTTTAATGCTTGTTTTAGATCATTTATCTCGATCACATGATGGTGAAATACGCTAGCGGCTAAGGCACCACTAATAGCAATTTGATTAAATAACTCGATAAAATGTGAAATTGATCCAGCGCCACCCGAAGCTATCAATGGAACTTGACAGTGCTTGGCCATTAAAGCTAATTGAGGTAAATCATAACCCCTGCGTACACCGTCTGAGCTCATGCAATTTAAAACGATTTCCCCTGCTCCCCGATCTTGAACCTCTGCGAGCCAAGCTGTTGTTGTTCTTTGACTATTAAACGATTTCCTCACATCCCCGGTATATTGAAAAACATAAAAATCATCGCCTAACCATTTCGAATCAATGCCCACAGTAATGCATTGTTGGCCAAATTCATGACTCAGTTGATTAATAAGATCAGGATTAGCCAAAGCCGGGCTATTTATTGAAATTTTATCAGCCCCCGCATATAAAATGGACCTGGCTTGCTCGAGGGATGAAATCCCCCCAGCCACTGAAAACGGGATAGCAATCTGCTTAGCAATTTCAGTTATCCATTTTTTATCAGTGACTCGTCTATCACTACTCGCTGTAATATCATAAAATACGAGTTCATCAATTCCCGCTTCCGAATAGCGTGTCGCTAAATCAATGATATCGCCAACCACTTGATGCTTTTGAAACTGGATGCCTTTGACAACCACGCCATCTCGTACATCCAAACAAGCGATAATTCGTTTGGCTAGCATATCTTTTCTCCAGCAGAGAGTGGCAGATCAACATCCGTTTGATACAGCGCCTTGCCAACGATAGCAGCAGAAACACCACACTCTGCCAATGCAACCAAATCATTTTTATTTCGTACGCCACCTGAGGCTTGCCAATGGATAGTCGGAAAGCTGGACAAAGCTTGTTCGTATAACGATAAATTCGGGCCTTTTAATGTGCCATCACAAGCAATATCGGTGCATAGAATTGTATCAACGCCTAACACTTCATATTCCCGTGCTATATCCCAAAGCATAAATCCTGTCTTAATTGACCAGGCATGACTGACAACGATTGGGATATTATCAACGAGGGATACATCCAGCGCGATGATAAACCGATCCGAACCAAACTGCTTTAGTAAAGCTTCACATTGATCCTTATTGGTCACTGCTAAACTACCAATGACGATTTTATCAACGCCCATCGCTAAACACGTTTCCACATCAGCAGACGTTCGGATACCGCCCCCTATTTGAACAGGAATCGACAGATTTTCAATGATTTTCGAAATTAAGGGCTGTTGAACCAATCGCTTTTGTTTTGCCCCATCTAAATCAACCAAATGCAGAGACTGAGCACCTTGCTGTTGATATTTTTTTGCTAACGAAACCGCATCGCCTGGATAAAATGTTTTTCGTTCATAGTCACCTTGGTACAATCGAACGCATTCACCATTGATCAAATCAATTGCGGGTATCACTTTCATCTTACAACCTCATTAGCATTTTAAACATCAGGTACGACTCATAAATTAGTCACTTCGATTCAACAACCCCTCATCCGACCTGCGGGCACCTTCTCCCCATGCCTGGGGAGAAGGAAAAATGTTAGAGTTATTTATAGAACAAAAATTTCTTAATAACTGGCTTCCCACCTTCCCAGACTTTTCAGGGTGAAATTGCACCCCAAAAAAATTATCCTTTTGCACAATCGATGCAAAGGCAGTGCTATATTCTGTCTGGGCTATGCATGAATCGGTAATACTTGCGGCATAACTATGGACAAAGTAAAAGTAGTCACTATTATCAATTCCCTGGGAAAGCGCAGATTTGACTACCCATTGCACTTGATTCCATCCCATGTGTGGGACAGGGTGGCTAGGGGTTGCTCGCAGTGGGTCTATTCCACCTGGAATCACGCCTAAGCACGCCACATCATTTTCGCTGGAATAATCAAATAACAACTGCATGCCCAAACAAATACCAAGTACCGGACAAGATAATTGTGGAATGAATTCAGTCAATTGACATTGTTGTAATTGGCGCATCCCCATTTGAGCTGTGCCAACACCCGGCAAAATGACATGGCTTGCCTTATTGATTATCTTTCTTTCATTGCTAATCACAACGACATGCCCCAAGCGTTCAATCGCTGTTTTGATAGATGTTAGATTTGTTCCGGTTGCCTCAATAATAACAATCATAAACACCCCTTGGTGGAGGCAATTCCATAGCCGCTTTGTTGTATCGCTTGTTTGAGAGCACGTCCAAAGGCTTTAAAGCATGCTTCAACCATGTGGTGGGTATTTTCCCCTTCAACGCGCACATGGATAGTAGCCGCCATATTCTGGCTCAGTGTTTTAAAAAAATGCGGAACCATTTCAGTTGATAAATCACCAACTTTTTCGCAGCTAAATTGCCCTTCGAAGACATGCCCTCCTCTGCCACTTAAATCAATTGCAACCCTCGCCAAGCTTTCATCCATGGGTAATGTAAAGCCATAACGTTCAATCCCTCTGCGATCAGCTAATGCCTGATTGATTGCTTGCCCAAGGCAGATAGCGATATCTTCTACCAAATGATGATCATCCACATCCATATCACCCGTGGCATGTATTTCTATTTGGATCCCCGCATGTTTACTAATTTGTGCTAACATATGATTTAAAAACTGACACGGCGTATTAATGGTTGTGTTGGCTTTTTCATCTAAATTTACCATCAGTTCAATTTGTGTTTCTTGCGTGCTCCGATTGATGCGTGCCATCCTTGGTTTAGATAAAATCAATTTAGTCATATCTGACCAGGTCATTTTCTCACTCAGCCTATAACCAGTTATTCCCAAGTTTTGTGCTAATGCTAAATCCGTTTTGCGGTCGCCTATGACATAAGAGTGATTTAAATCAAATCGTCGTTCTTTCACATAATCCATCACCATCCCGATGTTTGGCTTGCGGCAATGACAGTTATCTTCCTCAAAATGTGGACATATTCGGATATCATCAAATTGAATCCCTTGAGATTG
This sequence comes from Legionella sp. W05-934-2, assembly GCF_964199965.1. Lineage (NCBI taxonomy): Bacteria > Pseudomonadati > Pseudomonadota > Gammaproteobacteria > Legionellales > Legionellaceae > Legionella > Legionella sp. W05-934-2. The sequence goes on from NZ_CAXMZT010000001.1 coordinate 294,109, forward strand.
AAATAGTTCCACGATAAAGTCCTGACAATCATCGAATGCTTTTTGCGGAAAGCAAGCTGTGCCTAGTCCATCTTGATTAGAGACCATGACTAATTTAAATCCCGCTTCTTGCAATAATAACAAGGAAGGTATGACTTTTTCGACTAAACGAATTTTCTGCAAACTGTCAACTTGGAAATCCGGCGGCTCCTGAATTAACGTTCCATCGCGATCGATAAATAGTACTTTATCCATTATCGATACCTCGCTAGTGCATTGAATAAATTTTGATTGTGCTCTTCAGTACCGATACTTAACCTTATCAACGTAGGTGATATCGCTTTTACCAGCATCCTCTGCTCTGCTAAGTAGTCAACCACCAACTGGCTGTTATCAACTTGTATAAGCACAAAATTAGCATCACTCGGCCATATTTTTTTGATAAGTGATAATTGAGAAAGTGCTTGTGAGAGCCATTCTCTTTGCTGGCAAACCAATTCAATTTTCGCGGTGAAATTCTGGCATTGCTCAAAGGATTCTCTAGCCAACTCTAGGACAGGGGTTGAATAAGGAAATGGGGGCAATATCGCTTCAATTCGGTTAATAACCTCATTATTGGCTATCACCACGCCTAAGCGCAATCCAGCTAAGCCATATGCTTTCGATAATGTTCGTAATACAATGAGATTATCAAACTGATCCAACAAACGTGTCGCACTTTCTTGCTTGCTAAATTCAATGTATGCTTCGTCGACAACCACCATCACCTTGTTTTTTGCTTGATGGCAAATGGTTGCAACACGATCGAGGTGAATCGTATTGCCTGTTGGATTATTTGGGCGACAAAGGTATAGCAGCTTACTCGTCTTCACCTCGACTGCCGTAGCAATTGCCGATTCATCTAAACTAAAATCGTTTGTCTTAAGAGGACACTCAATAATGCCCGCCCCTTGTATTCTTGCATAAATGCTATACATCACAAACGTTGGTGGGCATGTAATAATTGAATCTTGAGAGGGAATTAAAAATAGCCGGCTTAGGATATCTATCCCATCATCACTGCCGCGCGTTAATATCAACTGATCGGAGGATACTTTATACCGTTGACTCAATTGCTTGATTAATTCGACAGGATACTTTGGCGGGTAGTGGTTTAGCTGCCATCCATAGTCTAACAAGGGATCCCATGCCGATTCATTCGCATGTAATCGGACATTTTGCTTGTCGGAACGTCCTGTTGGGTAACCGCATAGATCGACCAAATCAGGCCGCATTAGTTGTTTGATTGACATAAATACTCCTCCCGAACAGTAATGGCGTTGTCGTGTGCATTCAATCCCTCCGCCTTCGCTAAATAGCGCGCTTGACGGCCAATATCCATGATTGCGCAAGGCTCGACTCGTTGAATGCTAATGGCTTTCATAAAATCAATCGTGGCCAAGCCACTCATACTTTTTGCATACCCATACGTGGGTAACACGTGATTTGAGCCTGTGACATAATCCCCTAACGACTCAGCCGCCCAGGGGCCAACAAAAATGGTTCCAGCGGATCGTATTTTGGGTACGATTGATTCTGCGTTTTTGCAATTTAGGATTAAATGCTCTGGTGCATAACGGTTAACAATCGTTACCATCGCTTCGTCATTACCAGCTAAAATAAATTGGCTTACTTTTAAAGCCTCATTGATTATCGGCAATCGAGACAATGTTTGTTTTTGTTGATTGATCGATTCCATGACTGAATAAATAAGTTTTTGATTGGTACTCACCAAAATTACTTGGGAATCAGGACCATGTTCCGCTTGAGAAAGCATATCTGCTGCCACAAAAGCTGGATTAGCATATTGATCCGCTAAGACCATCACTTCAGAGGGACCCGCTGGCATATCAATACTAGGACCGGTTGAATCTTGCGCAACAAGGGACTTTGCTGCCGTAACATACCGATTTCCAGGACCAAAAATCTTATCCACTTTAGGAATCGATTCCGTCCCATAAGCCATCGCTGCAATGGCTTGAGCGCCACCGACTTTATAGATCGTTTCAATACCACATAAGCGCGCTGCTTCCATTAGCATTGGATGGATTTCACCATGACTCATCGGTGGTGTGCAAACCACTCGCATCGGGTTACCCGCAATTTGTGCAGGAATAGCCAACATTAATAATGAAGAAATGAGTGGCGTATTCCCACCAGGCACATACAATCCAACCCTATCGATCGGCTGATAGGCTTTTGTTAGGCAAACACCCGGCGCAGTCATCACTGTGACGGGACTTGGTTTTAACGCTTGATGGTAGGTACGGATAGTCTGTATCGCTGTTTCAATTGCTTTCTGAGACAGTGTATCAATTGGTGATTTAACCTGCGTGTTGCAGGTTAATGATTTTAATCCAACGCCATCAAACAGTTGCGTATAATCTAACAATGCGGAATCACCTTGCTTTTTTACTGTTTCAACAATCGCTTTTGTTTGAATTAAAACTTGCTTATCTTGTGATACTATAGGCCTTTGTAACACGTTGTTTTTTTCAATTTCTGATAGATCTTGCCAACAAATAACGTTCATAACTACCCCAACATCTTCTCAATTGGTAACACTAAAATAGAACTGGCACCTTTCGCTTTGATTGTTTCTAACGTTTGCCAGAAAGCGCCTTCTGTAGAGACGACATGGACAGCGACCTTATCTTCTTGATTCAAAGGGACTATCGTCGGTGTTTCAATCCCTGGCAAGTCTTGACATATTGCTTGTAACGCTGATTTTGGGGCATGAAACATGATATATTTGCTATCCCGAGCCATATTTACCCCTTTAATACGATTGGTTAACAACTCGAATATCGCTTGCTGATTCCCGGTAAATTCTTTGTCAGCACTAATAAATACCGCCTCGCTTTCAAATATTTGCTCAACCTCAATAAGGTGATTATCGGCCAACGTACGACCCGTTGAAACGAGATCGCAAATGGCATCGGCCATATCCAATTTTGGAATGATCTCAACTGACCCTGCGATGGGTAATACATTAGCATTGACACGGTTCTCATCTAAATATCGTTGTAATAATCTTGGATAGCTCGTTGCAATGGTTTTATTTTCTAACGAACCGGCATTTTGAAATTCAAATTCATACGGAACCGCAATGGATAATCGACATTGGCATAGATTGAGTCCCATTATTTTTTGATACCGTTTTGTTGGTTTCGATAAGAATTGCTCGACAAGCACATTTTCGCCAACTATCCCAGCATCACACACCCTATCAAACACGAGTGTTGGAATATCATCATCGCGAACCATTAATAAATCGATGGGCATATTTTCAACTTTGACCAGCAAACTATTATCCTCGACTCGAAAAGCTAAACCACACCGTTTTAACAAAGATATTGAATCTTGAAACAACCGCCCTTTCTTTTGTATGGCAATTCTTAATCGATCATTCATGCTTTTTTACTCTTTTGAAAATTAAATCATATCCGCCTTCACCATAAACTAAGCATCGTGCAATACGCGTGATGGTGGCGACACTGACACCCGTACGATCATGAATGGCTCTGTAGGGAACCCCTTGTTTAAGTAAAGGGATGACTGCCCAGCGATCAGCCATTGCATCCAACTCGGTAGGGGTGCACAAGTCAATGAAAAATAGACGTGCTTCCTCATCATTTTTGATTGAACTAATTGCCTGAAATAGATGAGTATACTTTTCTTCGTGATAAATTTGAGATTCCTTCATGATATAATGTTCTATTACGCTAATACATGATAACATCATAAAAGATACTTGGACTGTTGTCAATCATTTTGTCATTGTGGATTGAATACTTTTTGATGAAGGAAGAAATAATCGACTATAAAAGGGGCAATATTGTGAAAATTATAGGTTATCGGCAAATCGCAGGACGATACTGGTCCTGCAACGTCCCCCCCGTACAATCCCAAGTAACACCGCTGTTACCCACAACAGCGGGCTGAAAATTGATGGTGCCATTGCCCGCTTGTACCGTAAAAGTAATGATGATTAAACCATTAGCGCCAATACTAATATCTGACACATTGTCCGTAGGCGCTGGAAATTCATAACCCGTTGCCGCCTGGTTTGCAGGTAGTGCGCTGGTGGCTAAGACAACCTCCGAGACAGCAATTTTCGCACGCGTCACTAACCCCAAGCCTTCAGTAACCCTGGCACGGATACTATAGTTCTGAAAACTTGATATCGCTACAACGGCTAATATGGCAACGATTGTTACCACAATTAACAGTTCAATCAGGGTAAATCCCTGTATCTTATAGTGCATTGTTACGATACTCTCACATACTGCCCTTTATAACTGCGCAAATTTTGTGCCAAAAATAAAAACTATATATTTTCAAGTCCTTATAAATTAAGTATATCAAAGGAAATCATTAGTGTGACGCATATGGTCACTTTATATCTTTTTTTGTCATATTGTTGTTTTAAAAAGGACTTCTAACTATCCAACTTCCTTTTTCATTCTCCTTGAAATGTCAGAGTTAAGATTGAATGTTTGCAGGATTAGATCTAGACTTTGAAAAAATACTATTAATTAATTGTGATTCACGGAGCACTGGGCTCAACACTCAAGGAACGTGGGCTGAGCTCTAAAGTCGGTATTGATACGACTACGTATATTGATGGACCATCCGAATTTTATGTCGGGATACCCAAACAAGCAATCAACACGCCAAGTGCTTAGGTGGTTGAAAACTCTATGACCTTCAAAGACTATATAAAGGAAAGTAATGACTAAACCCAAGCGCCTAATTATAGGTATTTCCGGTGCAAGTGGAATCCAATACGGCATTCGCTTGCTTGAGATATTAAAAAAAGAAGCCATTGAAACACATTTAATTGTCAGTAAAGCAGCACAACAGGTCAGGCATCATGAATGTGACTTGAGCGCTGAAGCATTGCATGAACTGGCGGATAAGCATTATAAATTTGAAGACATTGCTTGTGCTGTTGCAAGTGGTTCTTACCATACATTAGGTATGGTGGTTGCACCCTGTTCGATGCATACGCTTGCTGAGATTGCGCACGGCTTGGGAAGTAATGCATTAACTCGGGCGGCGGATGTTATTTTAAAAGAACGCCGCAAATTAGTGTTGATGACTCGAGAATCACCACTGACTGCAGCGCATATTGAGAATATGCTTAAAGTCACGCAAATGGGCGGTATTATTGCACCACCCGCTCCTGCCTTTTACAACAAGCCTCAATCGTTAGACGATATTATTAATCATAGTGTTGGGCGAGTGTTGGATTTATTTGATATCGATGCGAACATTGTAAAAAGATGGGGAGAAATAAACTAACTGGATATGGGCTTTACATTGAATAATATTTATTCTAACTTGTAATTTTGTCGTAAAAAGGAAGTTGCATTATGGGTAAGGAAGCTAGAGCAAGGCAGATCAATCCACCAAATCCAAGACGAAGTTTCTTCTACCGTATGCTCTACAATAAGCTTGCCTATAGCGAAGATGAGTTAAGATTTCGTTCTAAAATCTTAACCCTAAGAGAGGCATCTGGTCTTGATAAAAACTTATTAGAAACGAATGAACCTTGGTTCTCAGAAGATCCTGAGTTGGCTTTTGAAATCGACAATAATAACGCCTGGTTCTTAGAAACCACCTATCGACCTCGAAGCCATATTACATTGGACAAATTCATTGCAAAATCACCGACCCCCAAAGTATCGTGGCAATCATTAATCGTTCTGAGGCGTAGAATAGCTGATTTTTTGATAGACAGAAGTCAATCTCATCCCGAATACATGTTAAATGAACCCATCCATTTTTTTTACCTGGATTTAATGCAAATATTAGAACGCTTAGCGTTATCCAATGATGCTGACTATGTCGGCGCTCAGTTGCCGCGAATTAGTCATTATATCGTACAAGTTAGCAGCCTAATCCCTAACCATCATGGTGCGGATAAACTATTTATCGATGACTGCCGAATACATATCAATAACGTACTAAATAATGATATCGCAAAGGTAATCGACTCAACAAAACTTAACAATATTTTATCTCAGACACAAACGGCTCTTCAGAGTTTAGGGCAAGACTATCACACCATTCTTCATTTCTCATACATGAGTAACAAGCCTTTAAGCGATCAACCTTATTGGCATATCAATACGCAGAAAGTGAATGAGCATCCCTATTTCGAGCTGTTTCAAGATCATGAAAAGCCTGACAGCCAGCATCTTTTTCCGACATCCATTGGTCAAGATTGTCTATCAGAAAACGCATTACAAATCCTAGATAATAACGATTTTGCCGATAGAACCTATTACACGACAGCGCTACCGAAATGCCCGGACCTTCCTTTTCATCCCGATCTAACTGTTGAGCAAAAAGAATTGTATTTAAAAAACTTAAAACAATTGGAAGAGTTAGTGCATTTTAAACAGATGCTATTACAAGTACAAAAATTAATGGAGCAAACCGGTGAGTTATTCACAATTATGATGTTTCGACAGGAGTTATTAAATTTATTCGATCAAATCGATCAATACTTTATTCAAATGCATCAGTCAATGTCAAACCTCCTTGATGACAATGAAGCGCTCTACCATGAAAGTATTATTCAACGCCAAACACTTTCTTGGTGGAAGCACATTACCTCCAATCGTCAGCTACTATTAGACTCCTATATCGCCAATCAAGAAAAGTTAAATCGTCATTCAATTAACAAAAACAGTTTAGATACACGACGTAAAAAAGTAACCGACTTACTGTCTGGCGCCGTAAACCAGCTGCGTTCGTTTGAGATGACACAAGATAATAAATTGCTGTATGCAAAACACGAAGTGAATCAATTGCTGAGCGCAATATATGATTGGCGCATAAATCAACATCAATTGATGAATTTGCCAATGCCTGAAAAACCAAAATTTTTGATAGCCCATCAACCAAATACAGTGATTATTACTGATGAGTCCCCCATCGATCATCCGATATTATTAGACGACTCTATCAAAGATAGCTCTGAGTTGTTAGATGAATTTAGCAATGAACATGACGAGCCCATTTACGTCCAACCTCAACCCAGCGCCATCGCAGCAGAAAATGAAAATAGGTTATTTTTATTTCAACCAACAGCAGCAAATCGATTACCCATTACTAACTCTCAAACACCCTTGTTAGCCGGAACAACTCCAAGTTCTGAAAATAATAGCCAAATGATTTTTGCGGGTGTCGCCATTGGTGGGCTGATATTTTTAGCACTTTTAATTGTGGTGTATTGCTATAAAAAAGCAAGCGTCCCTTCAAGAATTCAAGATTTTGAAGAAGAACAAGAAAAACAAGAAAAACAAGAAAAACAAGAAGAACAAGAAGCTAAATTAACGTGGGGGTATGGAAGACGCCAAATAATATAAGATTCACCTGCCATTGCGAAACATAAAACAGGTATTATCTTTGAAATTGTAAAAATTATGGCAATATCTACAAAGACCTATGCCTTGTTAAGATATTTAGGATTTTTTTCATTGTGGATAACTTCGAGTGAAATTATTTATACACAATATCCGCCGTATAATCAAATTCTTACAAAACCCTTGAAAAATAAGGGCTGCCTAAAATAAATGCGATCCAGTCTTGATTGGGTTATCCCCATTTTCTGTGCATAACCTTGTGGATTACCCTGTGAATTTACAATAAATTCAAGGCTTGTGAGGGTGTATCAAAACAATCCAATCCTACTGATTTTTAAATTGCGTCAATGTTAGTAAACACGTAAACTGATCTTTAATGTAAGCACGAAAGAGTATATATATGATTAGTTGGCGAATTCTCGCTCCGTTGTTAACAGCCCTGGGTGCATTTCCTATATTCGCATTTGTTTATATTGCACCAGCACCGAACGAACCGTTGTATATTTTTGGCTATTTGTATGTCAGCATCGTTATTGCCTTTATTGCTGGCATTGATTGGATTATAGCCATTGAAGAACAGCAAGGCGCTTTCCTAATCTGGAGCATTGTACTATCCATGCTGCCATTAGCTATCATTGCCGAATTTATTTGCTTTCATTATGGCAGTCGAATTCTCTGGAGCCAATATTTACTTCTAATCTGGCTAAGCTTGTTTATTGACTGGCGATTTTTTAATAAATTGGGGGTTTCTTATTATCTTAAATTTCGCCTAACTGGAACGATTGTGCTAAGCCTAGCCATTGCCTTGTGTCTACTAAACCCCTGATGAAGGGCAAAGAAAACACGTTTGCAAATGATCATTAACCAAACCTGTTGCTTGCATATAGGCATACAGAATCGTTGGCCCAACAAAGCTCATTCCTTTCTTTCTTAAATCGTTGGATAAAGCTATCGCTTCTGCTGAGGTTGTTTTAACATCTTTCATGGCTTTTGGACGATTGATGATTGGTTTTCCATCAACAAAATTCCAAAGATATCGATCAAAAGAACCATATTGTTGTTGAATGTCTAAAAAGACACGCGCATTTTTTCGCGCTGACCACACTTTGAGGCGATTACGAATAATACTGGCATTCGTTAATAGGGCTTCTAGTTCATCATCCGCCATCATCGCTACTCTATTTGGAATAAATTGATGAAACGCCTTTCGATAACCTTCTCGTCTTAGGAGTATAGTCTCCCAATTTAAACCTGCTTGAGCCCCCTCCAGTATTAACATTTCAAAAAGTTGGTTATCATCATGCAATGGCTTTCCCCACTCATTATCATGGTAACTTTCATAATGAGGTTTATTTTGACCAACCCAGTCACATCGATGCATCATAACGAATCCTTAAGAACCTTTTGAATCTGTAAAAATACACTATATTCCACCATTAACCTAGAATTTTGAAAGATCAAAGCTTATAATCATTCAATTTTATGAATATTAGGAATACAAATGCTTGCTGATTATCAACGAGAATTTATTGAGCTATCTATCCAATATGATGTTTTGAAATTTGGATCGTTTACCCTTAAATCAGGACGGCAAAGCCCTTATTTTTTCAATGCAGGATTATTTAACGATGGCTATGCATTAAGCAGACTTGGCTCTTTCTATGCCCAAGCAATTCTAGATAATCAGTTTGATTTTGATCATATCTTTGGTCCTGCTTATAAGGGCATACCGCTAGCCTCAGCCACAGCAATAGCTTTAAGCGAGAAAGGAATCAATAAAACGTTAACATTCAATCGTAAAGAAGCGAAAGATCATGGTGAAGGTGGAAATTTAATAGGCGCGCCACTCAAGGGAAAAACGCTCGTTATTGATGATGTTATTACTGCAGGTACCGCATTTTACGAAGCAAAACAACAAATCGAGAGTCAAGGTGGTGAAGTAAGCTGTTCCATCATTGCCTTAGACCGATGTGAGCGCGGAAAAGGCCAAACGTCAACACTGAAAGAAATTCAGCAGCAAGGTATTAAGGTGGCTTCGATTATTACCCTTAATCATCTGATTGATTTTTTGAAACAAACCAATCAAATCAGTAATGTCAACGCCATGGAAGCGTATCGACGGGAATACGGTTGCTAGAAACAGTCCTAAGGAGATTAAATATCATCCTTGGGATGATTGCTTTTTCCATCACTTTCGCGCAGCTCAAGCCACATTGCGTTTAGAATTGCCAATGTGCATGCTAAACCCGTACCTAATATCCAAGAAAAATACCACATAATCTACCTCAATAAACGGAATCGGATGATTCTTCGATAATAGCTGCTGTCACTTTACCTGATAGAACTTTATATACCCAGGCTGTATATAGCAACACAATTGGCAAAAACACAACAGTTGCTACTAACATTATAAACAACGTCAATTGACTTGAACTACTATCCCAAACAGTCAGGCTGGCGCTTGCATCTAACGATGAAGGCAAAATAAAAGGAAACATGCTAACACCAACCGTTGCGATAATTGAAAATATAGCTAGCGATGAACAAAGGAATGCATTTTTAGCATATCTATCAGCCAATGTAAGGACAAAAAGAGGCATCAACACACCAATTAGCGGAATTAACATCAGTACTGGCCACGTTTTATAATTAAATAACCACGCGCCTTGGACAATGGCCACTTTTTTCATTAACGGGTTGGAAGGTCCGTCGTGTATCATTGGGTTGATAAAATCATATCCTGGAATTGCAAAATACACCCATATACCACCGAGAATAAACAGGAACGTCGTTATAATTGCAAAATATTTGGCTGCTATTATGGCTCTTTGCTGAATCGACGACTCTGTTTTAATGTTTAAAAAACATGCTCCATGCATGACCAGCATAGAGACAGATAAAAGCCCACACAGTAATGCAAATGGGTTTAATAATTGAATAAACGTACCTTCATAGAAAACACGTAAATTATCGTCAATTGTAAATGGTACACCTTGAATGACATTACCAACCGCAACACCACATAACAAAGCTGGTACAAACCCGCCGATGAATAAAGCCCAATCCCAACAGTTACGCCAATGATGGGATGCCAGCTTTGATCGATATTTAAAGCCAACCGGGCGTAAAATTAATGCCAGTAGTAAACACAACATAGCTAGATATAAGCCTGAGAAAGAAAGGGCATATAACATTGGCCAGGCAGCAAAAATAGCACCACCCCCCAGAATAAACCAAACCTGATTTCCTTCCCAAGTGGGGCCGATGCTATTAATGATAATGCGTCTTTCGATGTCACTTTTTCCTAAAAAAGGCAATAAACTTGCAACACCTAAATCAAACCCATCCATTATGGCAAAACCAATCAATAATATGCCTAATAACACCCACCAAATCACACGCAATGTTTCGTAATCAATTGGCATTTGATTATCCCCTCTTAACCGAATCGATGCCTTCTGGCCCCAGGCGAATATACTTAACCATCAAATAAACTTCAACCACCGCTAAAATGCTATAAAAAAACACAAACCCTAACAACGATGTTATAACTTGAGCGTTAGATAACGTGGAAGTTCCCAAAAAGGTTGGAAGCACACCTTGAACAACCCATGGCTGGCGGCCGTACTCTGCTACTACCCAACCCAATTCTGCAGCAATCCATGGCAAGGGAAGCGAAAAAAAGGCGATATACCAAAACCATTTTGAAAGGTGCAACGTGTGTCGTATCGATAAATAAAAACCCGTAGCAAATAACAATATAAAAAAGAACCCACAGGCAACCATGATGCGGAAAGAGAAAAACAAAGGAGCTATATGCGGCTCTAGATCGTTCGCTGCCATATTGATTTGCTCATCCGTCGCATCGGTTACTTTCTCTGTGTATTTTTTTAATAACAATCCATAGCCTAAAAAAGGCTCCACTTGCCTAAATTGTTCAACCACCGCCGAATTATCAGGATCTTTTTTAAGTTGCTCTAATAGGCCATAGGCAATCATCCCTTTTTTAATATTTGTACGACCTTCGTCAATCAATTCATCAATGCCTTCCAATGGGGTGGAAAAGGATCGGGTGGCAATGATGCCAAGCACATAAGGCACTTCGATAGCATACTTGGTTGTTTTCGTTTTCTCATCAGGGATGCCAAACAGTGTTAAACCAGCTGGTGCTTTCTCCGTATGCCACATCGCTTCCATAGCGGCCAACTTCATTTTTTGGTTATTGTTAGCAACATAACCACTTTCATCCCCGAGAACAACAACTGACAATGCCGAAGCCAAGCCAAAGGTAACAGCAACGGTCATTGATCGTTTAGCCATTTCAAAATTTCTACCGCGTAACATAAAATAAGCGCTGATTGCCAAGACAAATATCGCCCCAGTAACATAGCCAGCACTGATTGTGTGAACAAACTTTGCCTGACCAACAGGATTAAACATGACATCATAAAAGGAGGAAACCTCCATACGCATGGTTTTGAAATCAAAAAAAGCGCCGACAGGGTTTTGCATCCATCCATTAGCAATTAAAATCCATAAAGCAGATAAATTAGTTCCCAACGCTAAAAGCCAAGTACACGTTAAATGTTGAAGTTTTGTTAAGCGTTCCCATCCAAAGAAAAATAATCCAACAAACGTAGCTTCAAGAAAAAAGGCCATCAAACCTTCGATGGCTAACGGTGCACCAAAGACATCTCCAACATAATGAGAATAATAGGCCCAGTTTGTACCGAACTGAAATTCCATCGTTAAACCAGTAGCCACACCGAGTACAAAATTAATACCAAATAAAACACCCCAATACTTGACCATTTTTCGCCATATAGAGCGTCCTGTCATGACATAGACTGTTTCCATAATCGCTATCATAACGGACAAGCCAAGCGTTAATGGAACAAACAAAAAGTGATACAAAGCCGTTATTGCAAATTGTAAACGGGATAAATCAACGACTGATTCAGCTGGAATCATAATGGTTACCTATAAGTCTAAATTAACATAAAATTACGATCTTTTTGTCGATAGCATATTGTCATCGGTCGTACCGATTGAATAGAGATGCTGACCTAAATCAATAGTTGGCCTAGGGCCTCTAAAGCAAATAAACCAAAGCAAAAACAAAAGCAGCAATTTGATCAACAATGTGATTTTAATATCCCGACTTAACATATTAATAAGCCGCTATGTCGATTGTTTTCATCTGGCTCTCAATTTGCTTGTCACCTCTTTTCACTGTCACTGTTACCTTGTCACCAACAGGAATACCGCTAAGAAAATTGTATAGTTGATCATAATTATTCACTGTATGTCCATTCACAGCAACAATAATATCACCGAGAACAATTCGACCCAGTCGATCACGATAGGTCCCTCTGAGACCCTGGCTTTCAGCTGGGGTCCCCGGAAGGACTGATGCGACGAGCACGCCCTTTTCAACACCGAGCTGTTGGGCAATTTTAGGTTCAACCCGTTGGATGCCAATACCAGCTAGAACGACCCGCCCATGCTTAATAATCTGAGTAACGATTCGTTCAATGTCATCTGAGGGTATACAAAAACCAACACCAGCAGACGAGCCGGAACTTGAATAAATTACGGTGTTTAAACCAATTAGTCGTCCTTGAGTATCCAATAGAGGTCCACCGGAATTACCTGGATTTATGGCTGCGTCAGTTTGCACCATGTCTCGAATTGTATTCCCTGCAATGCCTTTAATTTGACGGCCTAAAGCAGAAATAACACCGGTTGTCAGACTATGATCCAATCCGAAGGGGTTTCCAATAGCTATCACTTTTTGACCAACTAAAAGGTCTTCAGATTTAGCCAATTTAAACGGTTCAAAGCCCTTTAGAGACTCAATCGCTTTTTTTGATTTGAGTTTCAAAACAGCTAAATCTTTTCTTGGTTCTGTACCAATTACTTCGACAGGATAAGTCATTTTACCAATAGTGACGGCAATATCTTGGGCATTATTAATCACATGAAAATTGGTGACGATATGCCCTTCATCATCCCAGATAATTCCTGATCCTGCGCCAGCACTAACATGCATCATTTCGTATGAATGGTTCACCACCCTGGCTAGACGATGGACAAAAACTACTTTTGGGGCATTTTTTTGGAAGATAGATACGGTTGTTCGTTCTTCTGGTAATAGATTTTCAATTGCTTCAGCCCAAATGAAAGAAAAGTTAGTGACACAGAAAACGAAACCTAGCATTCTAAAAAGCTTGATCATAACGACTCTTCATCCTCATCAAAATCCATACTAATAGAACCCGACAGACGCCGACGTATGGTTTGCCTTTTAAGAAGTTTCTCAATAACAGCAGGATGAAAGTCAGTGATGGTCACGATATTCTTTTTCATCAGTATATCAATCACATCTTCAATAACCCGGATAAAATTAAGGTCTGCACGAAGTATCTCAAGCGCATCATCACTGTATAACGAATGGATGTAGGTCAATACTTCAGCTGAATCTTCTTTGACAGATTCAAACCCTGGCTGTTTCGTATGAGATAAGGCCATGATTTGGCCGTTTGGCGCCCGTTTAATATATAGCAAACCAATCCTCTCTTCTTTTTATCTAAGGAGCGAGTTTATTATGCCCAAAGTATTTTAAATTGTCTATAAACAAAATAGCACTTCAAACCAAATAACTAGTGGATTTATATCATGTATCCGGCATACTTTAATAGATAGAAAACTATTCTCAGCTGTTGGACTAGATTGCCTCATAAAGACAGCAATGACGATGGGTTAAAGGAAACTATCGAGTACGAAGAAATTTGTTATATGAACGTAATGTAAGCTATAGTTCGTATAGAACGAATTGATCTTTGTACTGGAGAAATCCTTAAAAGCACCGTCATTGTGAGCTTTGCGAAGCAATCCAGTTCAATCTCTGAACAAAAAAACCGTGCTGGATTGATTCACTACGTTTGCATCGACGGATTTTTTAAAATTGTCCAATACAAAGCTAATGATATAATCAACCCATGAAAATCATACCATTATCAGCGTTTCAAGATAACTATATTTGGCTGTTAGTTGACAATCAAAGGCAGTGCGTTTGCGTCGACCCAGGCGATGCCAAACCTGTTTTGGACTATATTCGCCAACATCAGCTTTCTTTGACTGCTATCGTCCTCACCCATCATCATTTTGATCATATTGGCGGAGTCAGTGATTTGTTATCACAATATCCCGGGACTCCAGTATATGGTCCGCATGATAGCCGTATTCCTCAAGTGACTCACGCACTAAGCGAAGGGGATCGAATCAATGTTTTAGACATAGATTTCACCATTCTATCGATACCTGGACATACATCGACCCATATTGCTTACTTTAACCCGAATAGTCCCATGCTTTTTTGTGGCGACACACTCTTTTCAGCGGGTTGCGGTCGTGTCTTTGATGGCACTATGGAAAAATTATTTCATTCGCTAGAAAAAATTAATCAGCTACCTATCGATACCAAAATATACTGTGCCCATGAATATACTTTAAATAACTGTCGCTTCGCTCATTCTATTGAACCTTCCAATCAGAAAGTTATCGAAAAAATTCAACATTTAAGTACCCAACCGCAAACCTGTAGTCTTCCAAGCGACTTAGCGACTGAAAAAAAAATAAACCCTTTTTTAAGGGCGATATCGAAATCATTAAGCTCCCCCGCATATCAGGATTTATCTGCTTATGATACGTTTAAGCACTTGCGGCTTTTAAAAGACGATTTTTAAAATCTTGGCAGCCGATGTGGATATTTATTTATAAGTCATTGTTTGGACATATAGGTGAACACTTGTGTCCGTGAATAGGTCCCTGCATAAGCCCTATTATAAACAATTCTTTGCCTTCCCCTTTAGCAGAATTTTTAGTATGATGACTTTTCCTATCGCTAGAAAGTAGGTTTATGGTTTGACGTTTCTTAAACGGATATTGAATTTACATTTGCTATTTTTTTCATTCTGGATCGTTGTTAAACCAAGTTTTGCGGTTCAACAAAATGTTTGGGATGTTTTACGATCCCAATTCAGATTAAATCATGAAGTTAACCAAGCAGAAGTCCGTAAACAAATCCAATGGCTAGCATCAAGACCTCATTACATACAGAAACTTGCACAACAATCTGAACCGTATATTTATCATATTGTTGCAGAAATTAAAAAACGTCATTTACCCGGGGAATTAGCCTTAATACCAATGATAGAAAGTGCCTATGACCCATTTGCATACTCCGGTGCTGGCGCAGCAGGCCTTTGGCAATTAATGCCTGGAACAGGAAGCGGGCTTGGGTTAAAGCAAGATTGGTGGTTTGATGGCCGTCGACATATTCAACAATCGACCATAGCGGCACTTAACTATTATGAGTATTTAATTAAATACTTCAGCGGGGATTGGATATTAAGCATTGCCGCGTATGACTCTGGCGAAGGGACGGTTACAAAAGCTATCCGCCAAAGTAAACAAAAGCCTAATCGAATCCATTTTTGGTCTTTAGAGTTGCCTCGAGAAACAAAAGTCTATGTGCCTAGGCTGCTAGCGCTAGCTGAGATTATTAAATATGCCCCGCAATATCGAATCCATTTGCCCAATATCCCGTATACACCCGCTTTTGAAACAGTGGATGTAGGCTCCCAAATTGATCTTGCCCAAGCCGCGCAATTTGCCGATATTTCTTATAAAGAACTCATTCAACTTAACCCTGGGTTTAATCGTTGGGCTACACCTCCCTATGCTCCTTATCACCTCAACATACCCATTGAAAAAGTGGATGGCTTTAAACAAAAAATTAAAAAATCCTCGAATGATGATCTGGTCAATTGGACAAAACACACGGTTGCAAAAAATGAAAGTTTAAGTGTGATTGCCCGAAATCATAAGACGCAGGTAACATTAATTAAAGAACTAAACCACTTGAAGACCGAAAATGTCAAAGAAGGACAAACGCTTTTAATCCCTTCCATTAATCGAATTCCAACGAATTTGGCGACAAAAATCCAAAAAAATAATCTGATCGATCGCTCCACATCGGCTACTCATACTAAGATAATTCATATTGTTCAACCAGGTGACTCTTATGCGATTCTTAAAAGTCGTTATGGTGTCTCAACGGGAGAAATCAAATATTGGAACCAAATCAAAACAAAGCGGAAACTACAACCCGGTGAACAACTGGTTATATGGAAGAAAAATTCACAACTAACCGGCTATAAAGTGAAAAAGGGAGACACGCTATCTCACTTGGCTAAGCGCTTTAACACCACTATTGAGCGCTTAAAGCAAACGAATCCTTCCATTAAAGGAAATGCCTTGCGCATTGGACAAAAAATTAATATTGCTTAATAGAAACGTGGACCATTAACACAGTTTGTCACACTAAAATGACTTCATTATCTCGAAATTCAGGCACCAACTCTTTGAGAAGCAGTAATAATTCAGCTTCTTGATTAAACTGGCAATGCTGTTTCATTTGCAAAATATAATCGTTCAAAATAGACCAGTCCATCAAGCGATATTTTGCTTTAAACAATTTAGCGTGTGCAGTTTGGCCAAGCTTTTCCTGATCATGGAATAACTCTTCAAATAATTTTTCCCCAGGACGTAAACCTGTATATTCAATTTTTATATCTTCCCCAGGCTTTTTACCAGCAAGACGGATCATTTGCTCAGCCAAGTATTTAATTTTAATCGGTGATCCCATATCCAATACAAATATTTCACCGCCTAAGCCATTGATCATTGCCTGTAGAATCAATTGACAAGCTTCGGGAATGGTCATAAAAAATCGTTCGATGTCAGGGTGAGTGACCGTTAAGGGCCCTCCTGTCGCCAGCTGCTGTTGAAATAATGGAACAACACTTCCTGCTGATCCTAAGACATTGCCAAAGCGGACAGTAATAAATTGTGTTGGTACTCGTTGATTTAAATTTTGACAATATAGTTCAGCAATTCGTTTGGTCGCCCCCATGACATTAGTGGGATTCACCGCTTTATCACTCGAAATCAATATGAATTTATCAACGCCAACATTCACAGCACATTCCGCAGCAATTTGCGTACCAATGACATTATTTAACACGGCTGTTCGAATTTGATTTTGCAACATTGGCACATGCTTATACGCAGCTGCGTGAAATACTATGTCTGGCGCAAAGTGTTCAAACGTATGGGACAATCCAATCTGATCGTTCACACTTTGTAATATAAAATGCATCGGAATGTGTTTATAAGTGGCTTGTAACTCTCTTTCTATCTCATAGAGGTTGAATTCGCTGTGATCAATGATCATCAGTTGGGCAGGTGCCAAGCGCAAAACTTGACGACAAAGCTCGGAGCCGATTGACCCTCCTCCCCCTGTGACAAGCACCCTCTTCCCCTGAATATTTTTTTCAATCAAATGCCAATTCAATGCCACTTCATCACGTCCAAGCAAATCTTCAAGCTTAACAGGCCTTAACGCATTCGTATTGACTTGACCTGCAGCAAGTGCTGATAAACTGGGTAACGTTCTGACAGGAATATCAAAACGATCGCATTGTTCGATTATTTGACGCATTGTCTTTGAGCTGGCAGTAGGAATTGCCACAAATACCAATGTTATCTGTTTTTTAGCAATAATTGTGGCTATGTTGTTAATGCCAGATAACACAGGCACACCATGTACTTCTAGCCCTCTTTTACGGATGTCATCATCAATAAAACCTAAAACAGTGTGGCGTGTCGTTCGTTTAATATCTCGCAATAAACTCTCACCCGAGCTACCAGCACCGATTATTAAAATTCGTTCATTGTTTCCTGTCACTGGGTTACGACTGCGATTATCGTATAATAATCGCCAAATAAATCGTGTGCCACATAGAGTACTTATATAGATGAAGCAATATAATGGCAGCACGGAACGCGGTACAAATGCTAACAAATGTGTCCAATACAGCACGGGTAGAACAAGGATTGCAGCGGAGATAGTCGCTTGCACAATGCGAGAGACATCATTTAATGAAACGAAACGCCAAAAGCCCCGATAGACACGATAGTAATAATAGGTTGCAGTTTGAACTAACAACATCAAGCAAGATGCTGCAACAATGGGAGCAGTAAAAATTTCTCGGGGCATTGTGTCTAAGTTGTAACGGAACCAGTAGGCTATAAACCAGGCGAATAGACAAAGGCTTAGATCCGTAGACAAGACTGGCATTTTGCGAATAAATTTTTTCATGAATGTTGTCATTCACTAGATCCCTAAAAAAGCCAACATGGTACAGATGGCAAATCCAACTAGATAAATTATTATGGTTCGATCATCGATCATTACCAGAATTGGATCATCTTGTTGTCGGTTGGATTGAAAAATCACTTGGATATATCTCACCATCCCCAATAAAGCAAAGACTGTCGTTAACAGAAAAAACAGGTTTTGCCGATGAACAGCTGTAATATACACAAGGTATGACAACATCGCAAATACTGCATTGATGATGATAAAGGCTTTTAATAGAGAAAGACTATAATAAGACAATACCGGACGTATGGGTTCGACAAGGTCTCGTTTTTTCTCCAAATATCGTTTTGATAATGCAATCAGTAAGCTCAAAAAAGTCACCGATATCAATAGCCAACGCGAGTATTTTAGACCAATCCCGAGTGTTCCAGCTAACATTCTTAAGACAAATCCACTCGCAATCGACAATACATCAATGATTGGCAGCCCCTTTAAGCCCATATTATAGCCAAAATTGATAAGCCAATAGATGAGTATGATGACAATTAAGTTATACGAAATAAATAAACTGATCAAAAGCGTCATTATTAAAAGGGACGCTAACAACCAATACGCTTGTTTGATAGCGACTTGACCACAGGCAATTGGGCGTTGGCATTTATTGGGGTGCAAGGCGTCTGCTTGTCTGTCGTGAATATCATTAAAAACATAGACCGTACTTGCCGCCAAAGAAAATGCAACAAACGCCAACATTGCATCCCCTATTTTCATCCATGAATGGGAATAGATTACACCCAACAAAACAAAAAGGGATTTCGTCCACTGTTCAGGGCGTAATAGTCTTATATAGGGACTCTTAAGCATGTTAAATAGGATAGTTGCCAAACAATGCTCTCTGTGTAATTAAGCAATACTGATCAATCAAAGGGAGGTTTACCACTTTATAACCTCAATTAATATATCAAAGTAAAATTATCTATCAATAAACCAAGACAACACACCCAAAATCAACGCCTGATTATAAAAATTATCAATAATTCATAGACTAACTGCCAATAAATAGGATTTTATCTGATCGTATAAATAAATCAAATGTGATTGCATTTCTTGCAAATTTGCGTAAACTAAGATTTATCGTAAAGGATATTCGCACAATGATGGTGTTTTTCTCTGCATTTCTTTACATTGATCGAATGTCCTAGGTTTTCATGTTTCACAGGGAGTGGTCCAATGTCTTCAACACCTTTTATACTTGACGATAAAGCCTTTTTACAAAAAATTAATAGTGTTTCTGAGCTCACCAAGGAATATGAGGGGAGAACAGGAGCAAAGCTCAACAATCCTTCCCCATCCTCATTTTACAAGTCAGTTGGTTATCATAATACCGAGATGCGGAGCAAACAAATCAACGCTTTAGTTTGGTTACATCATCATTTCCACGATCATCTCAATTATAAACTTCCCGAAAACTTTAAAAAGGGAAAGAGTGACTTAGAAATTGTCCAAGAGATCCAGAATAGACGATTAATGGCATTACGAGTTTTAACGGGCGCCTGCATCCATATTATGGAAACAAACAAATCGGGTAAGCTCAAGGAAATGCTCGAAGAGTCCTTGGGGATCAATACCGTTAATAAACTTGATCCAGAATCTCGCGCTTATTGTTTGAATGCTGTTCATGACTACTTTAACCAGATAAATGGCAATACCAGACAATATGGTTCTTATGATTTACATGGTATCGACTTTACCTATTTTGCCGGGTTCTATGATTTTGCCAAAGAAGAATTGATTAAATGTCAGTCTACCTTCGGTACATTCCCATTTGCCCGCATCCTTTCTGTCTCATTTGCCTGGCCTGCCAGTTTAGTGGGCTATTCAATAGGCGCATTAGTCGGTGAAGCAGTCAGTAGATCCACTGGCATGCAAAACACCCAATGGACGATAACAGCCGCTGTTGGATCATTTATCTATATGGTTATGGGGCCAACAGCAGGAATCACCCTATTAGCACCAACAATCGCAAGCAAGGCAGTAACAAATGTTATGGGTTTATCTTCCGCTTATGTGATGGGAAAAACGTTTGAATATACTGGCCAACTTATTGGTGCATTGCTCGGGCTGCCGTTAGATCTCATTTTAAAATTTGCCCGTTTAACGGCATCTGCGGCACTCGATATGGCGACTAGTAAAGGATCGGATAAAATACCCAACGAAGGTGTGTCTTTAATCAACGGCCAATGGTATTCATCAGGACAACTGATTGAAGCTAAAAAACTCTCTCTCGAAGAGATGGAAAAGCTTGAGGTGGTTCAAGAAATCGATCCGAATATGCTCAATGAGTCGGAGCTTGTTAAAGAGATCAAATCAAAAATCTCTGAAAGATTGGCAACCAAAAAGCCTACTGAAACACTTGAGACGGAGACGAGTGAAAAGGTTACTAAGGAGACAAGCGTTCCTGAATCTGAAACACCTCAGTTAGTATAGTCGTGGCATAGGCGCCTGCCGGGAGTTCAAAATTCAATTTAATTTGATTCTCGGCCAGCCATTCCCATTCAAAAGCAACCGGTTTTAATATAAAGGCTCGCCAGGCAGCGCTCACATTTTTCTCAATCAACGCATCAACAAATGCTTGATACGGATTCAGTGCATCTTGCATAATCTGGTATGCTTCCTGATTAGACATAATTCTCTCTTTGCCTACTAATTGTCCACAAGGACTCAGATCGTGTTCGTAAATTCTTAGCTGGATATCAGGTGTTATTTTATCAGCAACAAAAACACTGTGGGTTCCACTTAATTGAAGCACATCCCCAGGAATTGCTTTTTGCCAATTTTGCTGTTGCACCCTTAAGGACAACTGCTGATTAAACAAATATCCACGCACAGCAGACAAAAGCATCCCCTTCATAAACGGGTTTTTTACTTTTTTATGGCCATTAAACCACTGCCATGCTTGATATATATTATTTCCCTGATTACCAAAACGCTGTGGCCCAAAATAATTGGGCAATCCTTGCTGCTGAATATGCTTTAATTGATCATCTAACATATCCGTTCGCGTGACATCTCTGACTATTAACTGAAACCGGTTGCCTTTCAACCATCCAATTTTTAGTTTTTTGTGGTGTCGGCGACGTTGTAAAATTCGCCACCCATCGTGTTGATCAGGAATTAGAGGGCTGACATCCTCGCCGGGACAATGGATCGAAAACCATTGCGTTGTAATACCAAATTTATCTTTAAGCCCTGCATAGGAAACAACGTTGGCTGGTTTTTTAATAATGCGGGCAAGCGATTGACTGCATTGCTCTGTGGTTAGGTTGGTTTTTTCAACTTGCAGATAGAGGTGTTCACCCGAATCACTAAATTCAATATTTGACAACTCTTCAACGCGAAAGTCTTCTGGCGATTGTTTAATAAACCCGGGTGATGTGGGTCCGCCCCAGGCATGTGAAAAATGTAAATGTATCTGTATCATAGTTTATA
This sequence comes from Legionella sp. W05-934-2, assembly GCF_964199965.1. Lineage (NCBI taxonomy): Bacteria > Pseudomonadati > Pseudomonadota > Gammaproteobacteria > Legionellales > Legionellaceae > Legionella > Legionella sp. W05-934-2. The sequence continues at coordinate 316,225 of NZ_CAXMZT010000001.1, forward strand.
CTGGGTTAGCACTATCGATAAATTGGTGTGTAACAGAAAATTGGTTTTTCAAATGCTCTCCTAATAATTGTACACCAAAACGTTCTGTTGCATGGTGACCCGAGGCAAAATAATCAATTCCTAGTTCATTTGCTATGTAATATGTTCTTTCAGATACTTCACCACTAATAAATGCATCGACACCCACTTGATGGGCCAATTCGATGAGATCTTGTGCACCACCTGTACACCAAGCCACCTTGGAAATATCAGCATTTCTCGCATTAAAGACAAGCGGCTTACGTTGTAAAATCCTTTCTAGTTGATTGGATAAAGTTTGCGCTGACACAGGCCCTTTAAATTGGCCACTCCATAACAAATCAGGTTGTCCCATTGCGGCTTTAGATTGAATTTTGGTTAATCCTAATGCTTTCCCTAAACCCACATTATTGCCATAATTTTCATGGGCGTCTAAAGGTAAATGGTAGGCTATTAAATTGATATTGTTGGTAATCAAACTCGCCATACGCGCGCGCTTCATGCCAGTTATAACAGGCGACTCACCTTTCCAAAAATAGCCATGATGTACCAACAAAGCATCGGCATGATAACTAATCGCTTGGTTAATCGCATCTAACGAAGCAGTGACAGCCGTGCATAGAACGTTAATTTGATCCGTTCCTTCAACTTGCAAACCATTTGATGTGTAATCATGAAACAGATCAACACATAATAGCTCATCTAAATAGGTGACTAACTGTGCACGGCCAACGCTCATCGTGTTTATGAACTCCGCTTTATGTCAGCACCAACCATGGATAATTTTTCTTCTATTCGTTCATATCCTCGGTCAACATGATAAACACGTTGCACAACCGTTTCACCTTTGGCAGCAAGGCCAGCCAATATTAAGCTTGCTGAAGCTCTTAAATCGGTAGCCATCACAGGCGCCCCCGTTAATTTGTCAACGCCTTGAATGAACGCCGTATTGCCATTTAAACGAATTTTTGCACCCATGCGCTGTAATTCTTGGACATGCATAAATCGATTTTCAAAAATATTCTCGATGACTGCGCTACTTCCCTTGGCAATGCAATTGACTGCCATCAATTGTGCTTGCATATCGGTAGCAAATCCTGGATATGGAGCCGTACTAATATCCACTGCTTCAGGTCGTTTGCCATTCATATTGAGTGTCACCCAATCCTCACCAATACTAAGTTCAGCACCGCATTCCTCAAACTTACACAATAAAGATAACAAGGTATCTGGTTTCGTTTTTCGTATGGTGATGCGACCTCGTGTAATAGCTGCTGCCGCTAAATAGGTTCCTGATTCAATTCGGTCTGGCATAACAGAATAACTTCCACCTTTTAGCGCTTCGACCCCTTCAATTTCAATCGTGGAAGTGCCTGCGCCTGTAATTTTAGCACCCATCAAATTGAGAAAATGGGCAAGATCGACGACTTCAGGTTCTCGCGCTGCATTTTTCAATATTGTTTTTCCTTTGGCCAAGGTTGCCGCCATCATGACATTCTCGGTCCCTGTGACTGTCACTGTATCAAATACAATTAAAGCCCCTTTTAATCGACCTTCCGGACAACGCGCTTTCACATAGCCATTTTCAACTTCAATTTGGGCCCCCATATTCTTTAGCGCTTTTAAATGCAAATCGACGGGACGACTTCCAATAGCACAGCCACCAGGTAATGAAACATCTGCTTTCCCAAATCGAGCAAGCAAAGGTCCCAAAACAACAATGGATGCACGCATCGTTTTAACAAGCTCATAAGGTGCTACCCAATTATCAACCTTGGTTGAATCTACCTGAACATGCATTTTATCATCGACGGTTAAGCTAGCACCCAGTTGGCCTATCAAATCCATCATGGTGGTTACATCACGTAAATGAGGTACGTTTGAAATAGTCACATTATCAGAAGCAAGTAAGGTAGCTGCCATAATAGGCAAAGCGGCATTTTTAGCACCCGAAATTGTGACGTCACCATCGAGGGGGGTACCACCTTTTATAATTAGTTTATCCATTTTTTTTCTCCCATTCTTCAGGGGTCAATGTCTTCATGGATACTGCATGCAAGCTACCTTCAGCTATCCACTCTGTTAATAAAGCGTATATCTTTTGCTGCCGCTTAACGATGCTTAAGTTTTGAAATGATGGTGAAACAACCGTGATTTGGTAGTGATATCCATCGCCTTCCACTTTTGCAAATTGGATATCTGGCTGTTTTTCTAAAAGTGACTTAATTTCATCATTCTCAATCATGTAACTATCTCTAATCAGCATCTGTTAATAAGTTATCAATTTCATAAAACTTCGCTAAGGAACGAATCTCTTTGGAAACACCCTTAAATTGATAATTCAACTCTCGCTTTTTTAATTGTGAAATGGAATCAATTAACAAAGCTAAACCGGCGCTGTCGCACTTAACAATTGCGCTCAAATCAAAGATAAGCGGTTTATTGTCAAGCGACTTTAAAATATGGTTGATTTCATCTTGTAAAACAGCAATGGTGCCAAATGATAAAGCACCCTCTGGTTTAAATGTAATCGCGTCCATTAGGCAGCACTCGCTTTTTTCTCTAATTGTTCAATTAATTTTTTCATTGATGAGGATTGAAGTGCTTGAGCAAATTGAGAGCGAAAGCTCTGGAGCAAACTAACACCCTCGACACTTAAGTCATATATTTTCCAATTAGCGCCTTTGGAGACGAGACTATAGGATAATGGAACATTTTGTCCATTTGAGCGTTTGATAACACTGTTTACCCGGAGAAAACGACTATCCACTGATCCTCTAATCGGTAAAAATTGAATGGTTTCATCGGTATATTCTGCTAAGGGGTTCGCATAAGTACGTATCACTAATTTTGTGAACGCACGAATGAACTGGTCTCTTTCAGCAGGGGTTGCTTTGTTCCAGGCTTGTCGTCCTAACACTGATCGCGCCATACCCCGTGTGTCAACAACCGGCAGTAAATACCGTTGGACAGCCGAACGGATAATCTCAGGATTTTTCTTTAATTCAGATTTATTATTTTTTAAGGTCACTAATATTTTTTGAGCAACATTTTCAAGCATCGGTACGGGGGAGGTTTGAGCCATAACCGAAAATGAAAACAGCAATAGGATTGATGCCATTAAGCACCGATATAAACGGATCATAGAATTCCCCTTTTATTTATTGATATTAAAAACTAATTGACCAATTAAATTCTCTAAAATGATAGCTTCTTGTGTCTTGCCAATTTGATCGCCATTGACTAGATAGGGATGATCGCTATCTTTATCATCAAAGCCTGGTACGATACTAATATAGTTGGATCCAAGCAAACCTTCCGTTAAAATGCGAGCGGAGACATCGTCATATGGGATTTGCTTATTACGATTTAATCGCATGGTCACCTTGGCATTTAATTGGTCTGGCTGAAGTTCAACTTTTGTCACCTCACCAATGCGAACACCAGCCACCGTGACAGGCGCTCGAACTTTCAGCCCGCCAATATCAGCAAAATTAGCCGTCACATAATAGGAAGGTGGCGCTTCCCAGTCGGTTAATCCGCTGACTTTTAATGCCATCACGGAAAAGCCATATAAACCTGCTAACATAAACAATCCAACACTGATATCTATTAACTTTTGTTTTTTCATTACCATCCTCCAATCATCATTGCCGTTAGCAAAAAGTCCAGACCAAGAACGGCTAACGATGAATACACAACTGTTCTTGTGGTTGCTTGGCTTATCCCTGCCGCCGTTGGTACACAGCTAAATCCTTGGTATACCGCTATCCAGATCATCACAAACGCAAAAACAACGCTTTTAATAATACCGCTTAATACATCCAAGTGAAAATTAACAGCTGATTGCATATTTGACCAGAAACTGCCAGCATCAATACCCAACCATTGAACACCGACAAAATACCCACCATAAATCGCAACAGCAGAGAATATCATTGCCAATAATGGTAATGAAATAAGTCCTGCAATGAATCGGGGATACACAACTCGACCGATGGGGTCAACCCCCATCATGTCCATACTGGCAAGCTGTTCGGTGGCTTTCATTAGGCCTATTTCTGCCGTTAAAGCCGAACCAGCACGACCAGCAAATAACAGCGCACTAATCACTGGTCCTAATTCACGTGCAATACTCAATGCCAATAATTGTCCTAATTGAGTCCCCGCACCAAATTTCTGCAGGGTGTTATACCCTTGCAAGCCAACAACCATGCCAATAAATAATCCTGATACAACAATAATTAAACAGGATAGGACCCCGATAAAATACAGTTGATTGCGAAACTCCACGGATAATTTTTTAAATTGAGGCCTACGAAACAGAATCGACAACAAAAAAAGGCCGCTTTGACCCGTTAATCGAACAAATGAGATGCCACGTTGACCGGTTCTTTCAATCCAATTAATCATTCAGCAACTCCTCTTCGTAGGGTTTAGCAGGATAATGGAACGGTACGGCTCCGTCTGCTTCGCCATGCATGAATTGTCTCACGCGAGGATCATCAGAATCCATGAGCGATTTAGGATGGCCCTCAGCAATGATGCGTCCACCGACAGTCAAATAAGCCCAGTCAGCAATGCTGCACGCTTCATTTACATCATGAGACACAATGACCGAAGTTAAATCGAGTAGTTCATTTGAACGTTGGATTAACCGCATTAAGACCCCCATTGATATCGGATCTTGCCCAGTAAACGGTTCATCATAAAGCATTAATTGGGGATCTAATGCAATCGATCGCGCCAGTGCCACTCGTCTAGCCATGCCCCCAGATAGCTCATGAGGCATCATATGTGCCGCGCCTCGTAAACCCACCGATTGCAATTTCATTAAAACAATTTCATGAAGAATATGGTCGCTTAAGTTAGTATGCTCTCTTAAAGGAAATGCCACATTATCGAACACCGATAGGTGGGTGAAGAGCGCACCACTCTGAAATAAAAGACCTATTTTTTGTCGTGCTTGGAATAATTCTTTTCGACCTAATTGATGTATATTTTTTCCATCAACAAACACTGTGCCTTGATCAGGTGTTAATTGAGCACCAATTAAACGCAACAACGTGGTTTTACCCGATCCACTTGGCCCCATGATGGCAGTAATTTTTCCACGGGGAATGGATAAATTGACCTGATTAAAGATCATTCTTTCACCACGTGAAAAACACATCGATCGTATCTCGACTATGTTGTCGTTCATGGAATTATCCGATTTATTATTATGATTTATTAGTATATATCAATCTCATATAGAAGTGTAGCAAAGGGCTGGAACAACGCAAGTTTTCGAGATGACGTCCAGAAATCCAAGGAATTATATGATACAGGGCGCCGTATTTAACTAAGGAACGCCCTTTATATAGAATTATGCCACACAGTTTACCTAACCTAGCTGAAAGCCCTAGTGTTCACGCGTAGAACAAAATGTAATTTTTGGATATCTTTCTTCCGCCATTGTCAAATTAACACGCGTTGGCGCGAGATACAGTAGCGCATCAGCTGCATCTAAGGCCAAATAATCGTGCGCTTTCTGCTTGAATTCAGCCATCGCTTTTTCATCGTCACTGTAGACCCATCGAGCACAATTGACATTAACAGATTCATAGACACAATCGACTTTATACTCATGCTTTAAACGATGGGCTACGACGTCAAATTGCAATATTCCAACAGCACCTAAAATCATATTATTGCTGTTTAAGGGGCGAAATACTTGCGTCGCGCCCTCTTCGGATAGTTCGATTAACCCTTTGACGAGCGATTTTGATTTTAACGGATCTTTTAAACGAACTAAGCGGAATAATTCCGGTGCGAAATTTGGAATTCCAATAAACTTAAGCATCTCACCTTCGGAAAAAGTATCGCCAATACGGATGGTGCCATGGTTATGTAAACCAATAATATCTCCTGGCAATGCTTCCTCCGCATGCGAACGATCGCCGGCCATAAACGTCAGCGCATTACTAATTTGAACAGTTTTACCAATTCGCAAATGGGTTAGTTTCATCCCCTTATCAAATTTGCCAGAACACACACGCAAAAATGCAATTCGATCGCGATGCTTGGGATCCATATTCGCTTGTATTTTAAAGACAAAGCCTGAAAATTTATCTTCTTCTGGTTTGACTATGCGTTGCTCCGCTTGTCGAGGTTGAGGTCCCGGTGCAAATTCTGCAAAATCATCGAGCATGACTTCAATACCAAAATTATTGATGGCTGAGCCAAAATAAACAGGCGTTAGCGTTCCTTGAAGATAGTCGTGCAAGTTAAACGGATGTGATGCGCCCCGAACTAATTCAATCTCGCTTCTTAATTCATCTGCCATGTCAGGCAGTTGCGCATCCAACTCAGGGTTATCAAGTCCTTCAATGACCTTACCAGATTGTGTTTGCTGATTTTTGCCAGGTTGATACAGATAAATTCTATCTTTTTCTAGATGGTAAATACCTTTAAACCGCTTTCCCATGCCAATTGGCCAGGTTACAGGCGCACACCGTATCCCCAACACCGACTCAACTTCATCCATCAATTCAATGGGCTCTTTACCTTCTCTATCGAGTTTATTGATAAAGGTCATAATAGGGGTATCACGCAAGCGGCAAACTTCCATCAATTTAATCGTTCTATCTTCAACCCCCTTTGCCACATCGATGACCATCATTGCTGAATCAACAGCTGTGAGAGTTCGATAGGTATCTTCTGAGAAATCCTCATGCCCCGGGGTGTCCAGCAAATTCATGGTATAGCCTTTATGCACAAATTGCATGACAGAAGTCGTGACGGAAATGCCTCTTTCCTTTTCCATTTCCATCCAATCTGATTTCGCATGACGGTCTGACTTTCGACCTTTTACGGTTCCAGCCAATTGAATAGCGCCCCCGAATAACAACAATTTTTCAGTGACAGTGGTTTTACCTGCATCGGGATGTGAGATGATGGCAAACGTTCTACGTTTGTTAAATGCTTGCATAGCTAGTTACAATAACCTTTTTTCAAATAACGCCCATTCTAGCGCATATACCTAGTTGCAATCTACTCTGTACAAGACAAAAACTAATATCTAGTACGTGCCCGCGCCCGAGCCCGTGCCCGTACCCGGTTTTTAATGGGCACAGTTCACTATTTTTCGGTGGGCTGCTTCAAGATCAAAGTTTATCTTTCAATTCTTCAGATTCGGGCACGGGCTCGTATTAGTTCTTTTTTGTTTTTGTCCGGTACAAAGTGCGGCTAAGATATATCGTTGTATCTAAGGAAACCTTAATATAAAAATCGTATACTAAAGCCTGCTAATAATTCGGCTAACAGCTGTAAATGGATTATCTTTTTCTTTAACATGCGTAGTGAATTAAATAGAAAACTAGTAGATTAAACGAATTCGAAGTAAAATATCTGCAAAACCGTAGTTAAATAGAAATTATGACCGCATTTCAATACCATGCCTTGAATAACTCGGGCGAATCAAAAAAAGGGATTATCGAAGCCGATTCTGAACGACAAGCCCGTGATAGTATTCGTCAACAAGGCCTTATTCCAACCCAAATCCAACTTGTGAAAGGCCGTAAAGGGTTTGGACGGTCCAATCGTTTACACACGGCTGATTTAGCCTTACTCACTCGACAAATGGCAACGCTGCTATCAGCGGGAATTCCAATCGATGAGGCCTTGCAAGGTGTCATTGAGCAAACCGAAAAGAATAAAGTTGTTGAAATATTAATTGGATTAAGAGCCAAAGTGGTTCAAGGATATAGCTTAGCCCAAGCAATGGGTGAGTATCCAGCAGCATTCCCCGAACTCTATCGTGCAACAGTTGGATCCGGGGAACAAACCGGGCAACTCGATTTTGTCTTGCTTAAGCTTGCCGAATACACCGAGCAACAACAAGCAAACCGCCAAAAGGCAATCCAAGCGTTAATTTATCCAAGTTTAATGATCTTGGTGTCAATTGGCATCATTGGATTCCTCCTTGCTTATGTCGTTCCAAAGATCATCGATGTCTTCATTAGCAGTGGTCAATCGTTACCAACAATGACCAAAGTACTGATTGATCTAAGCCATTTTTTACAACATTATGGTATATTTTTGTTGGTTGGGCTAATTGGAATAACCCTTTTATGCCGCTATGCCCTCACCTATGAATCCTGGTTGTGGCGTTGGCATCACCTAAAACTTCGATTACCAATTACATCCTATTTAATCCTTTCCAGTAATAATGCACGCTATATTCACACGTTTGCAATTTTATTTTCTGCCGGCGTTTCGGTGCTAGAAACCATGCGCGTTGGCAGCCAATTAATTAGCAATGTCGTGATGCGAAAGGCATTCGATCAAGCAGCAATTAAAGTGAAAGAAGGAACGAGCATTAGCCAAAGCCTAAAAGAAACAGGGTTTCTTAACCCAATGGCAATCCATTTAATCAGCAGTGGAGAACGCTCAGGTCAAGTAGCAGAATTAATGGAAAAAGCAGCGATACATATGGACAATGAGCTCAAACGATTAATTGACACGGCATTAACGCTGCTTGAACCCATGGTGATTTTATTTATGGGCGCAGTTGTTTTGTTTATCGTACTTGCAACCTTGCTGCCTATTTTTTCGATGGAACAATTGATTAGTTAACGAGAGGTTATGATGAAACAACAGCGCGGATTTTCGCTTATTGAGATTATGGTTGTCGTAGTTATTTTAGGCATTTTGGCTTCTTTTGTGGTTCCAAAAATCATGTCAAGGCCCGATGAAGCCAGGGCAGTTAAAGCCAAACATGATGTATTAGCTATTGAAAATGCACTGGATCTTTATCGATTAGACAATGGGTTTTATCCAACCACTGAGCAAGGTTTGGTGGCCCTTGTTGAAAAACCAACAACAAGCCCAGAGCCTAGGAATTGGAAAGTCTATTTAAAATCGATTCCCAAAGACCCTTGGAATCGCGACTATCTTTATATGAATCCAGGTGAACACGGTGAAATCGATGTCTTTACCTATGGCGCGGATGGTCAACCAGGCGGTAGTGGCAAAAACGCTGAAATTGGTAATTGGAATGCGCGATAAACGAGGGTTTACATTAATTGAGATTATGGTGGTGCTAATTATTATTGGCACCGCCGCTACCTTTGCCGTCCTATCTTTTGGCGACTTTGGAAAATCAAAACAAGCAAAATCCGCTGCTGAACAGATGGTGCAATACATCTCCTTGTTACAACAAAAGGCAATATTAGAAAATCGCCTCCTGGGAATCACAATCCATCCCAACGGTTATCAAGCAAAAAAATATATCCCTTCAAAAGGTTGGCAAACGATAAACAACAGCCGAGTCTACCAAGAACAACCCTTGCCAAATGGGTTACAGTTCCAACTTAGCAAATCGATGAACGAGTCTGTCAATATTGTTATTCAAACATCTGGCGACATCACTCCATTTGACATCTATATTGCAGATACCAATAAGAAGAAGATGATTCAGGTACATGGCAAAGCAAATGGAGGACTATCTATTCATGCCCAATCCTAAAGGATTTACCTTGATAGAAGTATTACTCGGACTCGCCATTTTATCCATCGCGTTAACCGCGTTACTCGTCACAACCGGTCAGGACATTCAGCAAACCCAACGTCTGAAAGAAACAATGGTCAGTCACTGGGTGGCAGAACAAGCAATGAATGAAATTCGGCTGGGGCTTTTTACTCCCACCAATCGAACTTTTACGACCTATAAAACAAGATGGCTTAATAAAGATTGGTTCTGGCAAGTCCAGCTCAAAAAAACAGACTCTAGTCGCATCAAATCAATCACTATTTTGACAAGCACGAAACGCTCTGGACCATTTAGGCCATCCTTAACCGGGTATTGGATGCTATCATGATTCGTTTAAAAGGGTTTACTTTAATCGAAATCCTCGTTGCTTTGGTAATATTTGCCGTCATCGCATCAATTACCAGTGCCACACTGTATCATGCTTTCAATGCGCGCGAAAAAGTCAATTTAATGGCCGATAAATTAAATCAACTTGAAATCGCCATGGCCTTATTGCAGCAAGACAGCTATCAAGCAATTCCTCGTTCAGTTCGTGGTAATGATCTTCGCTATTTCCCCGTTTTTGTTGGGCAAGGAAACTATATTGAATTTACTCGTTCAGGCTTGCTCAATCCTAAACAACAAGAACATAGCTCATCGATGCAACGAGTCGCTTATCGTTGTGATAATGGCAAACTGTATCGCAAACGTTGGCTTGAGCTGGACACAACAAATCGTAATCGGTTTCATGAAAAGGCCATTCTCTCAAACCTATCAAGTTGCCGTTTTGAATACATCAATCGCACGTTGGATACATTAAATGAATGGCGCCCCCAACGTTCTATCCGCGAGAGGTTACTCAAACCAGAGTTACTACCAAAGGCAATACGCGTTCATTTAAAATTCAAAGACTGGGGGGAAATGCAACCCCTATTTATCATTCCTGAGGCGGCTTATGCAAATTTACTATCGAAGTAGACAAGCAGGTAGCGCCTTACTAACGGCTTTATTTATTATGACCTTAGTCGCCATTGCCGCCACAGCAATGACATTGCGACTAAAATTAGACATTGCTAGAATGCAAATTACTGTTGAAGCAAGCGCTTTAAAAAACAAGGCCCAGCTACCCACGTTAATAGGCATTCAATGGTTACGACAATCTCGACTACCAGCAGCAAAACGAAATAACAACCCAGCGACACTGGTTGAATTTACCCATTTGACAAACGATAAAAATTGGCAAGTATCGGGAAAAGTAATCGATTTACAAAGTCGTTTCAACATTAACAATCTCGAAAATAAAAACCACCACAAACCGTTTCAAAAACTGCTAATGAATCAGGGCATTGAAGCCAATACAGCCAAGAAAATTATTAAACTATGCCACTACTGGACACAACCTCACCGTCTCGAAAGAGGCCATGATCCCTTGTTAAGCGAATTCTTAGCCCAAAAGCCACCCTATTATCCGGGATACCAACTGTTTACCAGTCCGTCAGAAATCCGTTTGATTCCTGGCGTATCCAGTCAAATCGCTGAAAAATTAATGCCATCGATCATCGCCTTACCCAATCTTACACCGATTAATATTGCGACAGCACCACCAGAGTTAATTAAAATCTTAGGTGATGGTTTAAAAGATAATCAAGTTAATCGCATCATAGAACTGCGTAGTAGTGGACAAATCCACAATAAATCAAAACTAGATGAGCTTCTCAAGCAATATAATATTCCAGCCAATCAAGTGACGGTGCAAAGCAATTATTTTTTAGTTGTCGCCAAGGTAAGCTATCTCGATAAAGACTTACAGCAATTTACAATCATTGAGCGAACACAACAAAAGGAAAAAAAGAAAGTGAAACTTAATGTGGTTTATGTGAGTTATCACGCGCTTTAAGCCCCATTATTCGATTCATCTAATTGGGGATGTCCCCTATTCTGTGGCTTGAATCCGTTTATGGTATTCATTGACCATACTTTTAGCTTGTTTCATTTCAGCCTGACTCATTGCTTTTTTAAGCTTAGCCAGTTGCCTTACTGCCATTGGATTATCACTTTCACTAGCAATGGTTAACCAAACATAGGCTTTCGTATTACTCTTAGTAACGCCAAGGCCTGTCATATATAAATACCCCAGTCTTGCTTGCGCATCGGAGTTACCTTGTAATGCTGAAAGACCTAGCCAATAGGCTGCTTTTTCATAATTTTTATCGACACCCGAGCCACTTAAATATAATTGCCCAAGATGTAATTGTGCAAGGGGGTGGCCTTTCTTCCCAGCAAACTGATACCAATACGCTGCTGATTTTGGATTCGCTTGGGTTCCAAAACCCATTTCATAGTAATACCCCAAAAAGGCTTGGGCATTCACATGCCCTCTTGATGCAGCACGTTTAAACCATTTTAAAGCACGTGCTTTATTGGGGGGCAATCCATAATTTCCATTATCGATTAATCCTAGACTGTATTCCGCTTTTGGATCACCCTGTAACGCAGCCTGTTGATACCAATATTGCGCTTTACGGATATTTTTTTTAACGCCCTCACCATTGATGTACATATAAGCAACATTCACTTGCGCTTTGCTATACCCTTGTTTGGCTGATTTTAAAAACCATTGAAGCGCGATGTTGGGATCGGCTTTCGTTCCATCACCATTCATATACATCAAACCAACATTTCGTTGGGCAACGGCATTACCTTGTTTGGCTGATTGTTTATATAAAGCCAACGCTTTTTCATAACTTTGAGGAACCACTTCACCCGTATCATACATGTGCCCCAAACTTAACTGTGCAAGTGCATTGCCAGCGTCTGCTGCTTTTTGATACCACTCACTGGCTTTAGCCGTATCTTGATTAACACCTTGTCCTTGATGATACATTCGACCCACCAAGTACATCGCTTCAGCATTTCCCTGCTCAGCTGCTTTTACTAAATGAGTGTAAGCAGTGGAGTAATCACCTGATTCATAGGCAGAGAACCCGATAAACTCATCAGCGTGGATGAGTTGGCTAAATAGCATGAATATCGCTAGCAGTAATGCGCGCATTCAAACTCCATTATTTTGCGAGGATACTATAAGATTAGACTATTTTTTGATCATTTGTTATCACTATAGATTAGTTGGTTTAATATATTATCAGATGATGATTAACCATCGACAATAAATTAAAATACTTATGCGTTACCATAACTCCACAACAGGCTATTTATACCAAGTGCGTTACTCTCTTTCTACAAGATGAAATACTTCTTTATCGCCATTTGAACCTAAATAATTAATAAAATAGAATCTAAAAAACAAAATCGTGTTTAACGCCATAATGGAGAAACCATCTGTTATAATATCTGGTGCCTTTTTTAGTAAAACATGTTCTAGGTTTTCCCAAACAATAAAACTTAAAAGGCCTGGAATACCGACTAAAGATATACCAACGGCAAGCAGACATATCTTAAAAAAATTAGACCGTGAAGATTGGATATCCCTAACTTCTCTAGAATGTTTTGTAAATCTTGATATAACAAGCTCCATTATAAAATAGCCTAATAATAAAAAATATAAAAAACTGATGGGATGTATCTCAATAAATGTATGTTGAAGCAAAACCTGGAATACAGCTAAAGTTGATGCGCTTAAGGAAATAAAAAATCGAACCGGATTAACTATATGAATAATAGCAATAATATGGAATCCAAAAGCAACCATAAAAAGAAGTTCATCAAAAAAACTGATTGGTATTCTAAACAAGAAATAAATGAATATTTCGAAAATGATAAAAAAAGACAATGTTGTTAAGAAATAATTAATCAGGCTTTTGGTGCTGAGACTTGTCGTATGAAGTCCTAAAAATCCTTGAATTGTGCTTATCAAAAATCGAGGAAATATAAATTCATGATAGATGAAAAAATATAGTCGCTGTTTAATTCTCAGAGGAAAGCGGGATTCAATCAAATAACGCTCATTTTCCTGTCTATTATTCCTATTTTGTTCAATAGAATGGTGCTGATATAAAAGGGACGGTGATTTTAAAAATTCGATGGTTCTATAAAGCCCATTTAAAACACAATGCATCAGGGCGAAGGTATAATAACCCCAAAGAGTCTCTATATATATTAAACCTAGCTGCGCTATCGAGGCATAGGCAATCGCATTTTTAATGTCAGGTGTTTGCTTGCTCATCAAGCTTGCGATAACTGAGAAGCTTAAGGTCAAAGCTGTTGCTATTATAATGAGATAAATATTATGTTCAGCGGCATGTGACCATGCGGATAGAAAAATAAAGCATGCAAGATGTGTTGATAATCCTCCATAAAAAACTGCACTTGAAGGTGTAGGACCTTCCATAGCACGTGGCAGCCATATTATCGGGAAAATGCTTGATTTAATCAAACAAGAGATCAAAATAAAACTAAGTGTTAACGTTCCCTCGCCTTGAAGATAAGAGTGATTGCCAACAAATGCGCCATATATCAATGCAGAATAAAAAATGACATCTGATAGTTTATAAATGACAAGGATGGTTAATGCATTTTTTAACACTTGGGGTCTATGTTCATAAAAAGCTATTAAAAGTACGGATGATAATCCCAGGAGCTCCCAGCCAATAAATAAGCTTTCTGAATTTTCCGTTAATACTAAAAAACAGATGGCCAACTCCAAAATATAAAATAAACTGAAAAATTTGAAAAAATATTTATCTCGATGTAGATAAAATACAGAAAACTTAGCAATAATTGACAACAAAATGATAGAAAAAACGAAAAAAACAATTGAATAAAAATTCCAAATGATATGGAGGTCTATCGTTAAGTAAAGAAACTCTGTTACGATGGTGTTATTCAAGTATTGGTAAAATGCCAATAACGCTACGAGATGTATACAATCGACCACAATTCCAATATTCACAAGATATCTGGCTTTTTTTTCAGATGTCTTAATTGGAAATTGTAAACTAAACATTAAAATTAATAGGAATCTCACAATTGCTGAGATTGAATAATAATAAAAAAAATATTCAGATAACCATTGGTTCATAATACGATATGCCCGAAAGGTACAGCATTTCTGGAATTCAAAATATCTTGATCAATCCTTAAGTAGCTTGGTGGATAGTTAGCTACAGCTACTTTGTGAAAAGATTTATCATGATATTGAAATATTTCATTGGTATCCGTGTCATGAATGCTTAATTCAATCCATTGGTTAATGACCAAAACACTAAAATTTGATTCGCGATTTAAAAGCTGCTTTATGATATCTAAGCGACATACTATCAATACCATCAGCCTAACTGGCTCATGGATTTCAACCATCTGCCATGGCAAACCAAGCTGTAGATCACTTTGATATCCATTCATCACCCCTAACAAAGAAGTGATATTATGTGGCAATTTTGTACCGCAACCATATTTTTCATTATCAATATAACTAAAATAGTATTCTAAATTTATGCCTGCACAAACTGGTCCAGCCGTGTTTAATAAGACATTAAGAATACAGCCACTCGGATCTTCTTTTTCATCATATGAAAGCAAAAAAGCACGTCTATCAAGAAATAAATTCCTGGTCATTATTCTAGGCCCAACAATGCAAACAGCATTGGTTGCATGACCATATTCTGGTCTTGGTTGGCGAAAATCAATAGCCCTTTCCCGTACTTTTTGATGGTAATAGTTTGGTGAGTGATTAAAAGGCAAGGAAGTAAAACGTCGAGATCGTTCGGCCGCATCAATATGACATGCGTTATGCAGTTTTTCTATAATCAGATTAAAAATAGGATCTACTTGTTTAGGCAAATCATATAATTCAAGATTATCATCGCAAGTATTATGATAACAACCTATAAACTGCGTTTGCTCAGGAATAGTGATATGCTTTGTTTTTCTTAAAGCGTCACGAACAATACTCTCATTTAATATCAATGCCATTAAACGAGCATTTGCTCCCCCTCTGCCTCCCCCGCAAGCCCCACAATCATGGGCAGCCTCATGGGGATTATTCAAACTGGACGATCCATGCCCCACAATAAAAATGTAAGGACTAAAATTTTTAGACAATCCCATATTTTTTAAAAAACTTGCTGCCAAATTAATACGTTCTGCTATAGGAATACCTGTTGGGGTATCTTCTTTTCGATAAACCAGGATTGTGCTGATGGCTTTATTAATATGGCTTTTAGCTGTTTGTTTAATCTTATGAGCTATTTTAGGAGAAAAAATGTCTAATAAAACTGGAAACAACTTAGTAAAAAAACCAAAAAGAAGTGCCACGGTTCCCCGAAGTAATGACTTTGAGCTTAATGCAGCTATCCATTGTAATTCACCATAAATGAATAATGATTTCAATTTAAAGTAATTTTTCACCTCACCAACTTCAACAATTTCATAAATTGGCTTGACATTGATCGGACATAAGGCCCTTGGATTCTTATCAAAATACCCTTTAAATCGGATAGGAAGTCCAAAATGCCCGACGGTACCATATGTTTCGCAATGCGGATCGATCTCTAAATATCGACGCAAAGACTCTTCACGCTCATCAATACAACAAATCACTTGATAATCAATCTTGCTACTTGTATTTTCACCAGGAAAGATATGCGTTTGACTAGCATAAGCATCTAAAAAATTGGTGTAAAATGATTTCTCATAGGCTCGATGAAGAATTTCTTCCCGATCCAGATCAGTTAAATGATGAAAAATATTTTCAAATTTCTCCTTGTGTTCAGGATATTTTTTGCATTGATAGACAAATGTATTTATAAATGATTCAGAATGCTGATAGGATGAAACTGCTATTGGTATTTTGGGAGGGTTAGGAGTAATCATCTCAATAGCGGCAAATTCGCAAATCATTAAGATAAGCATGAATTCCACTTCGCTGGCTACAATTGATGGCTCTTTTATCCATTCAGGGTGGTTTTTTAAGCTTTTTAACATACCTGCCCAACCTTTAAAACGATAAGTCAAATCAAACAAATACGGTATGGAAAGTTCTTTGTCTATTTGTAATCTTTCTAACAGCTGGTTAAACACATCATTTATAGGTAGATGCTGGTAATTTCTTACTATGTTAATGAGTGTCTCTAAATAATGCCCGATTAAGGGAAAGGGGTTACTATATAATGCTTTAAAACAATGCCACATCCCTTTTTCTCTTGAAGCCATTGGCCAATAGGCTGATCCAAAATCAAAATAACATGCAAAAAATTTATAGATATGTGGACTGATAATATAATCAATATTGACGTGAAACTCAGACTTAATGGCATGTTTGTAGAATGCCGTCTTATTAATCTTTGACAGATTTTTCAAATTTTTAACATCTTGAGAAAAAGAAAATGAATTATTCGTGTTAGCTCGCATTAATAGGTTATAAATGATTGATGGTGGAACCTTTAGTTCTCGTCGATGCAGAAATTCATTAATTGCTGCATCGATGTCTTTTTTCTCAATTCGATGTTGATGATATTGTTGCCAATAATAAATCTCAGGCATAAACGCCCGCGATTTAAAATCCTGGCTTGCTTTTTTCACAGCGTCAAAAAAATTTAAATGTTCGTAATGATGCAAGGTGTTGTGGTGAACAAAGAATTCTAGCGGCCCTTGTTCCGGAATAGCGTGAAAGACTTTATTAATTACATCACTAATTAAATCACTGCTCATCATTTCGCCTTTCTTGCTGCTAAGTCATGGTTATAGATAGGTTGAAGATGCTCTTTCCCTAAAACAATAAACAAGGACGCTCCAATTTCATGTTCTAAATCGTTTAATTTTTGAACCAACGTGTGGTCTATAAAATGGGTTTTGGCAAGATTAAGAATAACCGTATGATGTTCGTCTAACTCATGCATGATTAAATTCTTAAGCTTAGTATAAGCGACAAACGTAAGCGGCCCATTCACAGTGACAAATGCCCTGTCTTCTTGGATTGAAACACTAATAAAAGGATTAAATAAATCTTTAAATTTATATCCGCGTAACTTGTGGAATATTAATTTTAAAATTAAGCCCGCAATGACCCCTGTCAATAAATCTTCAACTAACGTAATAATCAACGTTGTTGAGAATAAAACAATTTGATCGAGCCCAATCCTATACACATGGATGAATGTTCTTGGAGACGCCAGTTTAAAGCCAACAAAAATGAGTAAAGCGGCTAATGCAGATAATGGAATCAGGTTTATAACCGGCGCAAGAGCTAAGACGGCAATAAGCATAAATATGCCATGGAATAAATTTGCTTTATTAGATTGGGCTCCGTAATCAATATTCGCTTTACTACGCACAATTTCAGCAATCATAGGTAATCCTCCAAGGAGAGTACAAGCTAGATTGCCAACACCCACTGACATGAGATCCTTATTGAGATCAGAGGGCTTCTTCACTTTAGAAAGTGTATCTACTGCGCATACCGTTAATAATGATTCGATGGAACCAACTAACGCAAACATAATCGTGTATTTGATACTAGAAAATGAAAAAACGACTGAAAAATCAGGGAATTGAATCGCTTCTAGAAAATTGAGTGGCAAATGGACTAAGTAGCCGGGACCTAGGTTATATTCTGTACCACCAAATCGATAGATATGCTCATGGGAAATATCGTATAACAAGGATAAAGGTATCACGGTAATGATAACGACAATTGTTGAGGGTATATTATTTAAATATTTTATTTTCGACCAAAAAATAGCTATAAAAAGTGCAATCAAGCCTATTGCGAATATGATTGGATTTTCTTTGATAATTGCCATAGGAGCATTCATGATAAGTTGAATTAAACTAGTAGAAATAGGATGGGTACCAGTTAGGACATAAAATTGCTTTACCACAATGATAATTCCAATGCCTGCTAACATCCCGTGTATAACGGATGGTGGCATGATTTCAGCGAAAGTCGCTTTTTTATTGTAAGCAATAATAATTTGAATGATTGCTGCAAAAAAGCCACAAGCTAGTGCTCTTTCATAGCCTAATTGAAAATTGCCATGGCCTAACTCTAGGACAGCCCCGAGCGCAATGACAATTAAACCAGCAGCAGGACCTTTAATTGTTAATGGCGAACCGCCTAAAAAAAAAGTAAGAACTCCTCCCAAAATTGCAGAAATAATGCCTGCACTGGGGGGGAAGTGACTTGCTAATGCAATACCGAGGCACAAAGGCAAAGCCAGTAAAAAAACACTAAATCCAGCGATTAGATCTTTTAGGATTGCTCTACTAATCATTCCAATCTCCCTATTGTCTTGATTGGTATACCACTATCGAATTATATCATATACCGATACACAGTATAGCCAGGCAATTTAAAATAATCCTATAATAGTTTTTGAAAATGCTCGAAATTTAAGGTTTAATATCTATCATAGATTTCAAGATAAAATAGGGTATGAATGACAAAGGAAAAAACTCCCCCACATCCTGGCGAAATTTTATTAAAACGATATCTAGAACCGAATGGTCTTACGCAACTAGCTTTTGCTGAGCATTTAGGTTGGACATATGCAAGATTAAATGAAATTATCAATATCAAACGAGGCGTCACAGCAGACTCAGCACTATCATTTTCTGAAGCATTAGGAACGACAGCAGAATATTGGATGAATCTGCAAACATCGTGGGATCTATGGCATGCAAAAAAAGACCATAAGCCTACCCGACCGATTCTTGATATGCGGGGTTAACACTAACGTTAGTTATTGCATCAATTTAAAACAAACGACAATACCTGGCTTGGTTCATTAATTCCTTCATCTCTTTAACGGCTTGCTTAAAGCCAACAAACAATGCATGTGCAACAATAGCATGGCCAATATTAAGCTCGTGTATCACCTCTATTGCCGCAATCGGCTGCACATTGTGGTAATGTAGCCCATGACCTGCATTGACAATCAACCCTTTGGATGCGGCATATTCTGCTGCTTTTTTGATTTCCGCAAGCAGGGATTTCTGAGCTTCATCATGGGTCTCGTCTGCATAAGCGCCCGTGTGTATTTCAATAGCAGGAGCCCCTGCTTCAACGGCTGCATCGATTTGGCCAATATCAGCATCAATAAAAAGCGATACCTCGGCCCCTTGTTCATTGAGCATTTGTGTTGCTTTTTTAATTTTATCGAACCCTTTAATGACGTCTAATCCCCCTTCGGTGGTTAGCTCCTCTCGTTTCTCAGGAACAAAACAAACATGGGCGGGTTTAACTTGCCGCGCAAGCTCAATCATTGAATCAGTCACAGCCATTTCCAGATTCATACGGGTTTGTAATACTTGGCTTAAGCGATGAACATCATGTGGCTGAATGTGACGCTTATCTTCTCGCAAATGGATCGTTATCCCATCGGCGCCGGCTTCTTCTGCATCGAGTGCTGCTTTTATTGGATCCGGGTAGTTTGTACCTCTTGCTTGGCGTATAGTAGCGATATGATCAATATTCACACCCAAATAAATTGTTTTTACCATGTTAGGATCCTTATGATACTTCGAGGGGACTATACTATACCTAAGAATAACGAAAATACCAGAGTCAGTTAATAATTATGTACAATTTACTTACATACTGTTAGCATAGTTCTATTTTAATGGTTGCTTTTATATCATGAATACTTATTGCGGTTATATTGCGTTAATTGGGCGCCCCAATGTGGGCAAATCCACCTTAATGAACCGTTTAATAAAACAAAAAATCAGTATTACCTCTCGAAAACCACAAACGACACGGCACCGAGTATTAGGCATTCATACGAAAGATAATTACCAATTTATTTACGTTGATACGCCCGGTATCCACCGTGAAGAACATCAAGCGATGAATAAAATGATGAATCAAACCGCTAAACGTGTTTTAGACGATGTAGATGTCGCTGTGATGATAATGGATGCCCACCATTGGCAGCCAGAAGACGAAGATATCTTAACTTTGGTAAAGCAAACTTCAAAGCCAACTATCTTGGTTATCAATAAAGTCGATCGCATCAAAGATAAAGAAAATCTTTTGCCGCTTATTCAAACCATGCAGGAAAAGCACACATTTACCGCAATTATTCCCCTATCTGCTCGCACCGGTGTTCAAGTTGATAATTTAGAAAATCAGCTACAGCAATTCCTGCCAGCAAGCCCCCACTTTTTTGCAGCCGACCAAGTGACCGATCGTTCAACTAAATTTATATGCTCTGAAATCATGCGCGAAAAGGTTTTCCGCTTTTGTGGTCAAGAGCTGCCTTATGCAACGTCGGTTGAAATTGAATCCTTTAAAGAAGATGATAAACTGATAACCATGCATGTGTTAATTATTGTCGATAAAGAAAATCATAAAAGGATGCTCATTGGCAACAAAGGGGAAAAAATGAAAGAAATGGCCACTCAGGCACGTTTGGACATGCAACGGCTGCTCGATAAAAAAATTATGTTAAAGTGCTGGGTAAAGGTAAAATCAGGTTGGGCTGATAACATTCGTATGTTGAGGCAATTAGGATATGACCAGTAGAACCTTAAGTGGTTGGCTTATTCATGCTCAGCCTAGCGGTGAAACGGCCAGCTATTTGAGTATTTTAACAGAAGAAAAAGGATTAATCCAAACCCGTTATCCTGGCGGGCAAAGTCGTAAGCGGAAAATGAACTTACAATTATTTACCCCGCTTTGGATTGAACTTCAACAACGCGGCCAGATGCATTATTGTCAATCAATTGAGATTAAATCTCAACCGCCAGTATTATCAAACTTAGCCTTATCCTGCGCCTATTACATTAATGAGCTGATTTATAAAACCTTAAAACAACCCGAAATTGATAACCATCTGTACACGGTTTATGAACAAAGTTTGCTTTCATTACAACAAACACAAGAGCAAACAAAAATTGAACGCTTATTACGCCAATTTGAATGGTCACTGCTAGTGAGTCAGGGCCATAGTTATTCGTTTGAATTGGAAGGAGATCAACAAACAGCTATCGATATAACCCTCAATTATCTATTCCAACCAGGTTATGGATTTTACCCTAGCCCACAGGGATTTTCTGGCCAAACCCTGCTATCAATTGCTCAAAATGGCTTAGCCGACAAAACAACGTTGTCTGTCGCCAAGCGGATCATGCGCCAAGCCATCGATTATCTTGTTGATTACCAACCCATTCATGCTCGTAAAATGTTTATGACACATCATCCTGAAAACAACACCTTAGCGATGGATAGACCATAAAACGCTCTGTCAACTTATTGATGATGCCCCTATTCTCTCGCTTTAATTTCACCAAAAATTTCGTTATAATTGGGCTATTATCGACCAGCAGTTCATGTTATGCCGTCAGTTATTCGTGAAGGATCACAATACAAAACCGCTATTCCGGTTGACTTACCACCTCTGAGCCATTCTGTACCTTCCTGCAGTGGACGGTTGCTTGGGCCGTATGCGGATGTCTATCATTTTGGCGCTGAAATATCGTCGTACGAATTAAGTGATACCGATAAATTAGTCATCATTGCTAGCCATAAAAAGCCAAATCCTCAGATCATCCTGTTAACACATGACGTTGACCTTATTCATAAAATGCCTGGTAAACGAGACTGTTCACTTGTGGCAAAAATGGTTAGCCAGGTCCAACTGTATATTACTCATAGCCAGCACTACCCTAGCCCTTTAACAACCTGGCAAGATCAAAAGCAAGCCGTTGCAAATAATCTACTAAAGAAACTCCGCCAACTCTATGAAGATGAACGTAACATCCCGGCAGAAAACCTAGAAGAAAGAGAGATTTTTCGAAACCGCGTGATTTCGTTAATTGAATCGGCTAGCCATGAGAATTTACGTATCGCAAACCATCCCTACGTATCAACTGGGGAGTTGGGGTATATACTATATCAATGCAAACGCCAAGCAGAAGATTATGAATTCAATCCATTTAAACAGGTTAGCAAAGCGGATCAAGAACAATATGAAAGTGATGGTCAGACATGTTTTGTTTGGGATAGCTTGTCGCATTTATCCGGATCAAACTTTTCTATTGACGATTGCTTACAAACGATTGCAAGTCATTACCAGCTAAACGTCAGCTCAAACCCGAAGCATCCTTGCCGTCTTAACCGCTTTAAGCAAACCTTCGAAGCCTTTAATCAGGACGCCAATGACATCGTTGACTATTGCATGTTACCGAACAAACCCAAACAAACGAGTCATGTTGTCAATTCCGATAATATTCAAAAAACATACATTGATCCTTATTACACATTCCAATCCCCCGATATTCTAACGAATTTGAAAACCCGCCATGCAAGCCAACTCCCTGTTCTAGAAAATGGACAAACAGCAAATGAACTATTAGCCACACAAGAAGACAATAGTGCATGCTTTTCTAACGATAAATCACGCATTTTTGTCAAATTGAAGGATATCGATAATCGTTCATACATCCTTTCATATCGTTGTTTTATTGATCAAGATCTCATTCATTTATTGCCAAGTCTCGATGATTTAAAAGCAGTTACTCGCGCTAGTGAAAGGCATCTCTACATGCCAGAACGGGCATGGATTCATTTTAAATTATTTTTTAATCATATTCCTGCCTGGATAAAATGGCTCGGTCAGCAGACCAAGCGCATAGCGATAGAAGAGGTCTATGATCAAATCGTTGAACAAGTCCATCGTGGCCACGAAACAAATATTAAACCACGAGAGCCTAGCGATGTATTAGGGAACATTACAAAAGAGTTTGAAAAATCGCTCCCAAATAATATGAGTTTTCAAATGTGGTTATCGGAATACCTCGATGATCATCACTATGTGTTTTCTGCTCCAGCTCAGTCAACTTTACCTAGTTTATACACCGATCCTATCCATCGAGTGTTAAATATCGGCGATCATGCAGCATCCTTTTTTGTCGGCTTAAATGAACGAAATCCAATACTGGGATCCTTTGCGTTATTAGCATATTTATTTGGTGGCATGTCAATTCTTGCACCAACTGCCTTAGAAAGCTTTTTGAAAAGTATGCATGCACAGGGTCTCACTCATTTAATTCCCATTGCTAAAGCGATTGGGGAAACAATGAGTAACGGTCCAGTTACGCAAACCATTTCAGCATCGATGACACTTTGGCAAGCAACCATGCTATCTGGGCAGTTTGATAAAGCCCTAACTGTTGCATTATCAACCATTAAAGAAAACCCTGCAGAAATCATACTTGTCGCGTCATTTGCTATGGGATTAGGCTATAGCTTATGTAATTTAATACCCTATCTTCGTAACGAAATGGGCAAATTTCCATACACAAATTATGCCGCTGTTGGAGCTAAAGGGGGAGCAGCGTGTTATGACACAGTGATGCATCCGGGTGATGATTGGCTTCTTGGCACCATAAAATGGTTACTCAAAGGGATCCGATTATTCGCAATCGTGTTAGTGGCACCCGTTATTGAAGGAGTCTATTATGGTTGGGAAAATGGGTTTATAGCTGGGCTACGTAAAAGCCAAGCGGATATTTTAAATGCCCTCAAACAAATCATCGCTAGTTTAGTTGATAGCATGCTTTTGATTGGCATCATGTTGTTCAAACATGGAACGTCTTTGTTGCTGAATGTCCCTTTCCGTGGAATAACCAGTTTATTATCCAATGCTATCGCTCTATTCGGCCATGTAAATACTATTGGACAGAGCTTAATCCAGTTCTCCAAAAATCAATTTGATCCACTGACCTCATTCCGATCATCCCCGCTATACGGCTATAACCCGCCAATCAAAAATAGCGATAGTAATTCAGCCATTAACCAAGTTACCAATCTGTTTATCAAAATAATTTACACACCGTTTTTTTTATTAAAGGATTATATTGTTTTAGCGCTAGCAGATATGGCGTCTTTCTCGTTGCGACTAGCACTAAGCATCACCAACAAAATTTGTAAATTATTAGCGTTCACATTTGGTTATCTATTCGTTGGAATATCCTATGCCACAGACCCAACCATCGGATGGCTATGTTTAAAAATTGCAGATTCAATCACATTGTCTGCAAATTTTATTGACGAACAAGCAGGACAATTAAAAAGACAAGCTTTATCACAAGCACAGATTCAACGTGGCTATTTGTATCGATGGGCATTTGCTAATGAGGAAGTCAAATTTCAAACACAGCTGCCAACAAAATCCCCCGCTGTTCGGGATCCGTTATATCTTGATTATCTAGACAGTGATTTGCCGCTTACTCGTGGAATCTAAAGCGGCCACCTTTTAAATAAAGGCCACAATTAATGCAACCCACATAACCAACCCGTACCAATGATTATTCAAAAATGCCGCAAAACAGTTAGGACCGCGTCGATCGTAGAGCAACCGTTGTTGATGAATAAAAAACAAGCTGGCTACAAACCAGATGATATAGAAGCGATAGTCAAAATGTGATAGCCAAGCAATTGGCAGCCATAAGCCATGGGTTATTATTTGCAGCACGCCGATTACATAGCGATCGGACCGGCCAAAAAGAATGGCGCTGGAGTGCATTTGCATTAACAGATCATCGTCTCTATCAACCATCGCGTAGGCTGTATCATAAGCCACAACCCAGCATATGTTTAACGCCATTAACAAACCTGTTATCAAAGAAAACTGCCCTTCCACCGCCTCAAAAACCATTGGCACACTGCTGGTAAATGCTAATCCAAGGATTAATTGCGGCATGTCAAACCATCGCTTTGTAAATGGGTAAAGTGCTGTGAATAAAGCCGCTATCAATGCAATTAAGAAGCAATAAGGCGGCAAATGAATTAAGATAAATAACGCTATACTAAGGAGTATCGAAAAGCATACTAGGGCGTTCTGTAGTGTTAATTGCCCCGTCGCTAATGGCCGTTTTTTCGTTCTCGCCACATGCGCATCCAATTGTCTATCTGCGATATCATTGATAACACACCCAGCGGCTCGCATGGTGATCGTACCTAATAGAAACAATGTGAAAAGCCTTAACGACGGCAACCCTTGCGATGACAACCATAACGACCAAGCAACAGGATACCACAGTAACGCTGTGCCTATCGGCTTATCAAAACGCATTAATCGCCAATAGGCAACCCAATTTGCAGAAGGCAAGGCTCTAACTCCGGTAAAAATAGTTCTGTTAAATAAAAATTAGCTTTTTCGTACAAGGAAAAAAGCGATAAGCGTAACCACAATCGCTCACTTTCTAAAACAAGCTCTTTTGGAGGCCAGTAGTAAGCGATATCCGACCTATCAATTGTACGAAAAGTCGAGCTCACACGCTTCACATGAGGATTATCAAATAACATGTCGCCTAGGTTTTTATCGGCAAGTTGTTCGAAAAACGAAGAATGCAGATACCACGTGCTAGCGGGGATATAGGTTCGCGCATACCAGCAAGTATATTTGCCAGATAACATGAGGATTTCACGTTGAAATAATTGATCACAGGTTAGTTTCAAATAGTGTTGGCACCACCAGTCCGGGTTTGTAAGATTACCCGACATTACTTTGACAACAGCAGAACCCGTCATTTGATGTAATTTTTTTGTTAACGATCCCGAATCAGTTAAAAATGGAAATAAATAGTCGGGGGCATCATGACTCTGGCTTATTGATCTAGTCATGTTTCATCAAGTCAAAATTAAATAGCTACTTTATACCTAAGCCACTTAAAAAAGCAAGTTTTGCACGTCTTAAAGACAGACTTTCGTTATGGGCAATTGACATTAGATAAACTGAGACGTCCTGAACCAGCAATAGCCAACTGTCTACCACTATCGCCTGTACAACCGCTAGCGCTGACTGTAAAGTTAGTTGCGTTACTATTTAAAAACCCGGTTCCATCATACGACACAACCGATGATACAGTGGTGATAGTGATGCCTGGTGGTAGCTGCTCATTCACACGGATTAATGTATCCCCTACATCAATCACATTATTGTCGTTTTCATCGACAAACACAACCCATCCTTGTGCCCATTGCGCATTGGTGCCACAAGCATTTAGTGCTGCAGAGGATGCGGCACACACACTGACTTGTTCTCCGCGTTTAATCGCCTCGAGCCGGGCATAGTTTAGACTTGCAGATAACTTGTTAACTGTTGCAGTAATATGATTATTTTGTACCATATTAAAATAACTAGGGACAGCCAACCCGATTAGAATCGCTGCAACCACGAGGGTTATCATCATTTCAACTAATGTAAATCCATTTTTGCACATCATAAATCGATTCCTTTATTAATCCTGCTTATCAATCAAACTTTCGGATAAGAGATAATTTAATTATAGCGGAGATATTTCACAGTATGAATCAGCTTGAAAGTGAAGAGAGTGCATAAATTGGGTCTTTTATCGAACAGTAACTCCCCCTATTCGATTAACAAGAAGCTCAATTGGCTTTTGATTCCCCAATGATAATGTAAATCGTCCATTAACAGCCCAATGGTTTGGATCAGACGAAAATAGTAACTGCTGATGCTTATCAAAGCCATGCCAATTCACATCGAGTTTATCAGAATAATTGAATACCCATTGCCGTATTATTTTCGATTGCTGACAATTATATTTGGGTTTACTGATGACAACCCGAAACCCTTTTGCCCAACGATTGTCAGGTGAGCATAGCACTAAGGCTTGTTGATTGATTATCGCTGAAGTACGTGTGTAGTTTATGGCAGTTTCCAGCATTGCTTTCACCGCTTTAAGTTGTTTTAACTGAGAATGATGTTGCCATTCTGGTAGGGCGATGCATACGATGATTGCGACCAGCATTAGAACGACACATAACTCAATGATCGTCCAACCTTTTAGATTACGAGATGTTCTTGACATAAAAAATGCTGAATATCCTTAAAGCACTGCTTTTTTAATGTTGGATTAGCTATCATGTCCATTAAGCTAGGAACAAACAACCAATTTTTTTTATGTGCTATGTCCTCAATGAATTTACCATGACCAAAAATAATCGCATGATGATGGATCGACTGATTTAGCCAATTGTCAATGCACGCTGGGCAAACCGTATTTTCCGACGATTCAATGGGCGGAACTATTTGATAATATTTCTGACTAAAATCAAAAGCCATCGACATAAAAACCCACAAATCTTTCTCAGACTTTGTCAGTTCGTTTTCAAGGCAACATAACAATGTTGCCTGATCAAGGTTGTGGTTGGCGATATTACATTGGCAAGGCGAAATCACATTTTTTTTTCGTTGTTGCCACACGGTAATGCCCATTTGCTGCAAATAATAGCCTCTTCGAGAATCCATAATGCCATCTAAAAGAATTATAAAACGTCGTCAAACCTTATCAATTGGTCGAATCCAAGGTTGAAATTTTTGATATTCAGCTGGCAATTTCGATAAGGCATCATGCGCCTCAGACCATGTGGTGAATTGCCCTGCCGTAAGAATAAACCATTGCTCCCCGTTTTGTTTAATTGGGTAAGTGTATATTTTTAGGGAAGTCACTGGAAATTTAACACTCAGTGCTTTTAGAAACTTAATCTGGTGCGTTGCCACAAGCTGGATGGTGTATTTGGGTGGCAATTTCGACTTTTGTGGTGGCGCTTTAGCAAACTGAATACTAACTAACTTGCTATCAATTGGTTGGGTCACTGTTGCCTTTTCAGGTTGCTGGCTTACCCCAGCTTTCACAACTAACGTCGGTTTGCTTTCAGTTTCCGGTTTAAATTTCGTGTGTTCATCGATGCTGGGCGCTTTAATGGCTGCATGCAAAGTCGATTCAAGCATATGAGTTGAAGGTTGAGTCAATTTAGTACCATCAGCCAATTGTTCCATTTTGACCATCGCTAAATGTGACTCAACCGCAGGTTCTTGATAAGGCACCTTGATTTTGTTTAGTCGGCTAGTCAGTGGGAAGGATGTGTCTTCAAACACCTGCGCTTTGGCCAAGTTAGGATAACTAGCATTTTTGCTTGCAATATTTGGATGTGTCGGTGTTTGCTTTACTAACGTCAGCGTTTGTCGTAAATCAAAACCTTGCCATAGTTGGATGGAAATAAATCCAAGTAAGAGCACGGCGGCTAAAGCTGAGAATTGCTTAACGCGGTTAAAAAGCTTTCCTTTATTTGCTGTAACAGAGGAAGAAAATGACGCCATTTCATGATTCATGGTTGCAATCTGTCCCTTTGTCAGCTGATAAAAGCGATCACAAGTTTTAGCATTTATTTTTGTACGTAAACGTTCATCTGTTACTTTTTGATAGAGGTATGTTTTAATTTCATCTTTGGCAAAAGGACCCAGTTCGATGCTATGTATCGCATCTTCGGCATCTTTACTGCTTAATTGATTTAGTAAAGGTAGCAAAGTATAGTCTGCTAACAATAATACATGGAAATAGGGGGTTTGTGGTTGAGATTTTACGATATCTAATAATGCTTCGACTTGCTTCTGGGGTAAGTTATGCGCATCATCGATAATGAGAAGTGTATGATGCCCTCTTTCATTGACTTGGTGACATATATCAGCCATGGTGGCCTGTTTTGGCTTAACTAGGTTAAGATGATTAGCAAGACCTGCAACAATTGTTCCCTCATCATGAGGGACTTTGCTTTGAGTCGTGTATGTATCAAACGTATCGGACAAATTCTGTTGCAAAAACTGCATATACGTTGATTTGCCGCCCTGCTTTTCGGCGAACGCAACTAACATCACGTTATTAAATAACAGCAAGTGGTTAACAAAATCAAGTTGAGCTAACCATGAAACAGGTTTTAACAAAGACTGTTTAGCGTGATGATCGCTTTGCTTATTCACTGTATCCTGACTCATGCGTTCACTCCTTCAGTTGCCAATAACAACGTTTTTAGTATTTGCTCATCTGACACTGCTTCATCAATAAAACATTGTCCCACATCTTTCATTAAAATCATTCTTAAATGATTATCCTTAATCTTTTTGTCCTGCTTCATAGCCTTTAGCAAGGCTTCAGGCGACCATTCAGGCTCAATTCTTCTTGGTAAGTTAGCCAGCTTTAACAGCCCATCAACCTTTGTTATTAACGCCTTGTTGGCATAGCCACACAAGTGGGATAAAACAGCGGCACAATACAAACCAATCGCCACTGCCTCACCATGCAGAAACTTATCATAATTAGTATAAGTTTCAATTGCATGGGCAAATGTGTGGCCAAGATTTAACAGCGCTCTTAATCCTTTTTCTTTCTCGTCTTTGTTGACAAACTCTGCCTTAATCTGACAACAACGACCAATAATCTCTGATAACTTACCCGAAGCGAAATAATCATTATCCTGGAGTAAGTTCGCTATGGCGGCAAGAAATTCATCACTTGATAATAAACCATATTTTATGATTTCTGCAAAACCCGCATTAATTTCTCTCATCGGCAGTGTCTTCAGTGTAGTTAGATCAATGAAAACAACACTTGGATGGTAGAAACTGCCAATCATATTTTTGCCCAGAGGATGATTAATGGCAGTTTTGCCCCCTACCGATGAATCTACTTGGGATAAGAGCGTGGTAGGAATCTGAATCAAGTTAACCCCACGCTGGTAAGTGGCTGCCACAAAACCTGTTAAATCACCAATGACACCTCCGCCTAAAGCAATAATTGTCGAGTCACGATGGTATTGGTTTTTAATTAAAAAATCATGGGTTGCGTACCAATTTTCATGTGTTTTATGAACTTCACCATCTGGTAAAATGAAATGTTTACATTCGTATTGCGTTCGCAGGAAATCGAGATCTTTTAAATACAATGGTGCGACTGTTTCATTAGTAACAATCAATACTTGCCGTCCTACAATAAATGGCGAAATATTTTTTGTGACTAACAAATTATGGCCAATATAAATCGGGTAAGATTGTTGTGCCAAATCAATAGAAAGCGTTATTTTGGGATTAGGATTCGCCATACAAGTATTTTATGATGTTATTTGCGACAGCCTTAACGGTTAGTTTATCCGTCTCAAAACTAATATCAGCGAGCTCTTCATAAAAAGGCTCTCTTTCCGATCTCAAATCTTCAAGCCTTGTCTCTAAATCAGGTGTTTGTAGGAGAGGCCGTTTGGTATCCCTTTTCGTTCGTTCATATTGTTGTTGCAAGGAGGTTTTCAAATAAATTACCGTGCCTCTTGCTGCTAGACAGTTGCGGTTTTCAGGAGTCATAATTACCCCACCGCCAGTCGCTAATACAATGTTATTTAACTGAGTGAGCTCTTCTATCACTTTTTGTTCGCGCCGGCGAAATCCTTCTTCACCCTCGATATCAAAAATCCAGGCAACATCTGCGCCTGCGCGCTGTTCAATAACTTCGTCGGAATCATAAAACTCCAACTTCAATTCCTTCGCTAAAGTACGTCCAATAGTGCTCTTGCCAGCCCCCATGGGGCCAATGAGAAAAATATTGCGAACTTTCATTATACTCATGTTTATAAAACCCTATAATTTACTGATAAAAGAGGCATGCTTTTACCAGGCATAATTTAATATAAACTTTCCGTCGCAATGACTCAGTTTCTGAATCGATTATCCATATTTTTAAAAATATTTGATTAATTTAACCCTGATATCTGAAAATGCATCAGCTTGTTAATTCAATCAAAGCCCTATTTTTATGAATAGGTGTTTTCGAATTAATTAATTATGTTTAACTGGCTTGCCAAACTTATCCAGCTCAACTTTTGCATAATTCGCCTTCCCTCTTCCCTCAACCGTCGTAATAGTTAGGGTGTTTGTTATAATCTTTGGCGTAATAAAAATCAAGAGTTCTTCATTTTCAAAAGAGACCGTTCGATTTCTAAAGAGGTGACCAACTAGCGGTAATTCCCCTAAAAATGGGACACGATTAACCGCTTGATTTTTCTCTTGCTCATAGATACCACCAAGTACAATTGTTTGTCCATTATTAACTAAAACATTTGTTTGAATTTCTTTGGTGTTAATAGCTGGCACGCCATTAAATGTTTGCGTGGATGGGATATCCTGATTAATTTGTAAATCCATCATGATTTTTCCATCCGGCGTAATTTGTGGCGTCACTTTTAAGCTTAATACAGCCTTTTTGAATGCAACCGCTGTTGCACCACTTGAGGTTGCTTGTTGATAGGGGATCTCCTGACCTGATTCAATGACTGCCGCCTGTTGATTGGTCGTAATGAGTCGAGGGCTTGCTATCACTTGACCTTTACTTTCTGTTTCAAGTGCCGATAATTCTAAATCAAGCAATATACCATCACCTAACTTAGCCAATGCAATACCAACCGAGGCGGGAGTACCCGTAACCGGTGCTGCAGCCAGATCGAGATTTAACCGGTTTGTCAACGGCGCAACGTTTGCGGGTGCAATCCCTTGCTCTAACTGGTTAGCACCAGCCAGTGTACCACTTAAGTGGGTCGGGCGTGATATACCAAAACGTATCCCCAGATCTTGAGAAAAGTCTTTGGTAACTGTCACAATTCTTGACTCGATTAAAACCTGTTTAACAGGGATATCAAGTTTTGAAATGAGTTCACGCATCTCTTCAATTTTAGAGCTGGTATCTTGAATCCAAATGGTGTTCGTTCGAGTATCCACACTGACTGTGCCTCGGTCGGATAACAATGAATTGCTCTTATCTTTAATAAGACCTGCTATT
The DNA here is from genome assembly GCF_964199965.1 of Legionella sp. W05-934-2. Classification (NCBI taxonomy): domain Bacteria; kingdom Pseudomonadati; phylum Pseudomonadota; class Gammaproteobacteria; order Legionellales; family Legionellaceae; genus Legionella; species Legionella sp. W05-934-2. The sequence goes on from NZ_CAXMZT010000001.1 coordinate 348,341, forward strand.
TCGGAAGCTTTTGCATAGTTGATTTGAATTAAATCCGATCGCAAGGGTGCTAGTTTTTTAACTTCTTCTTGCGATTCAAGTTCTTTCTTTTCTCTCGCCATTATCTCAGTCGCAGGGGCAATTAACATAACATTGCCATTTCTTCGTTTGTCTAATGATCGCGTGGTGAGAATGATATCTAAAGCTTGATCCCAAGGCACTTCATTAAGACGGATAGTGATATTTCCAGAAACAGAATCCGAAACAACCATATTAATACCTGTAAAGTCAGCTAATAGCTGTAGAACCGATCTGACCGGTATATCTTGGAAGTTTAGAGAAATTCGCTTGCCTGTAAATACTTTTTTCTTCAACTTAGCAGCCTTAATTTCTTCTTCTGTAAGTGGAAAAACATCGACGATAAAGTGATTATCAACCTGATAGGCGAAATGACCATAATCACCTTTGTTTTCCACAACAATTTCAGTACTGTTACCCACTTGTCGGGCAATAAACATTTCCGCTGGCGAATGAAAATCCCTGACATCATATTTATGTGACAATTGACTTGGCAAACGTGTGCTCTTCATATCAATATTAATTTTATTACCCACCTGAGTAACATCCACCGGCGTACCACTTTGAGACAGATCGATAATTAAGCGACCACCCTTTTTGCCAGTACCTCTAAATCGAAGGTCAGTTACACGATATCGCGCGTTAACGGGACCATTCGCAACAAACACTTCCTTTGAAGGTTGCGATATTCGATCGATTTTTCCACTGATTGTTAACGAGTATGTATTACCATGACGATGGCCTGTATAAGCAACTGAATCGGATAAATCAAGAATCGCCCTAACTCGATTACCCACACCTACAACTCGATATTTAAGTAATGTTGCTAATTTAATATCTTGCGTGCGGATATTGCCAGGCAATTCATTTTCAGAATTGATAAAATCAAGCACTAACCTAGATGGCTTTTGCGTAATAAAACTTGCCGGCATTTGCGTTAACGGTTGACTAAATTTAAAATCCATGCGCACTCGATTATCGGGCAATGGTATCACCTTAACACCAACCAATGCGTTTTCCTTGGCTAAAGCCAGGCCTGGGCTCATCATGAGTATTAACATAACGGCACTGATTAATTTTCGCAAAGGACACTCCTTCAAATTATTTTAATTTTAAAGTGATGATTTTCTTTTCCCATTTTCCAACAATCTTAATGGTTTCCTCTAGCTTTAAAGTTTCATCAGTTAACTGGATAATTCGGCCATAATTTTTGCCCATAAAGTCGCCAACTTTTACCCGGAAAATCCGACCATTCGGTGCTTGAATTAGTCCCCATCTCGCCTGACTATCATCTAGTGTACCGACAAATTTAAGGGAATCAAGTGCAAAGTTTTCTAAAGGCTGTTTAGGCCTTGATTGATCAGGGGCATTAACATCAACCTTTTCTTTCTGTTCCTCTCTCATTGGCGTAAATGGACTGCGTCGCTTTAAATGCTCAGGATAACTAAATTGATCGGGCACTTTAAATTCAGGAATTGGTTCGACAGGTGCCCCTTTACGTTTCTTAACATCAAAAATATAACGATTTAAATCATCATGACTATCACTGCACGAAGTCAACGTGGCTAAGATAACACTAAACAAACAGACCTTTTTTATCTTATTGTAGTTAATCATATCGCACGGTACCGGTAGATTTTAGCGGTGATGCTCATAACTAATAGCTCACCTTGGTTATTATCCCTTTTAATGCGCTTTTCAATCACAAAGTCATGTAATGTAACAATTCGGCTTAATTGGGCAATTCGGCTTAAAAATATGGCTAATTGATGATAGGAACCTACGACTGTAATTTTAATTGGTAACTCAATATAGAAATCAAATTGTTGTTCTGCTTGTGGTGCAAATAATTCAAAAGACAGACCACTTTGTAATCCCGTTTTAGAAATATCTTCTAATAAACCAGGCATTTCATGTTTCGCTGGTAATTGTTGCAACATTTGACCAAATCGTTTTTGCATTTCAACCAATTGTTCTTTATACACTGTCAAATTGACCGCTTGGCGTTGTTTGCGCTCAAATTCTCGTTTTAGTTCTGTTTCTTGCTGTTGCAAGAGACCGTATTGTTCCTGACTTGGCTTAATTAAAACCCAATAACCAATGGCAATAACAAAGATCGCACAAAGTAAGCATATGGCATACTTGACGGGAGCCGGCCATTGACCAATGTTATCAAGTGTTAACTCATTAATGTTAATATCTGCCATTATCGCTATCTCATATCAAAGTGATTTTAGGTAGAAACTTAATACAAACTCATTCTTTTCCCGGATTTTTTGATTTTTTCTCTTTTTAATTTCCGTTAAAACCGGTGATTGAATCCACTTATCCTTTTCAATTTTTCTCATCAACAACGAAATGTTAGAATTTGATTCAGAATAGCCATAAATGGTTACATAATTATCTTTTCTTTCGACCTTGGTGACATAAATAGCACTGGGCATAACCTCTACCAGCTCATCAAACAGATGCACTGTCAGCGGTCGAGTGGCTTGTAAATTTTGAACGATATTCATTCTTGAAATCAGAGCCTGCTTGACTTCTTTTAGCTTTTTGATTTCTGAAATTTGACGATCAAAGCGATTAATTTCTTGTTTTATACGGTGATTTCTTTGTGTTTGATTGTCAATTAACGTATTCATATAATAGTTCGCTAAAACAACCACACCAACCGCAGCAACAAGGACCCCAGCGATAAGCGTTGTAAATTGTTTCTTTTCTTGTTCGCGTTTAAGTTCGCGCCAGGGAAGTAGGTTAATTTCTGTCATTTGTCCAACTTCCTTAAGGCCAAGCCGCATGCAACCAATAAAGCGGGTGCATTTAGCTCCAGATCAGCCTGTTTTGAAGGTGGGTCTACATTCATATTTTTAAAAGGATTAAGGTGAGCAGTTGGAACGCTAACAGACGCTTCTACTGCTTTATCTAATCCAGGGGAACATGACACCCCACCAGCCAATAGAATGTAGTCGATATATTGATGAGAACTAGTTGAGAAGAAAAATTGTAACGTCCGCTTAATTTGTACCATGAGTGATTCTTGAAATGGTTGCCATACCTTTTTGTCAAAATCATCGGGTTTCCCATGGATACACATTTGTGCGGCTTCATATTGGTTCACTTTATAAACTTTCATGATCGATTGAATTAACTGATTTCCACCAAATTCTTCTTCACGAGAAAATATAATTTTCATTCCATCTAGGACAAATAAATGGGTGTTCTTAGCGCCGATATCGACAATCGCAATAACTTTATCAACACCTTCTGCAGGAAGCTGCTGGGACACCTCAGCAACCACTCTTTCAACGGCATAAGATTCCACATCAATCACCATCGCTGTTAAACCGGCGAGATGAGCTACTTCAACGCGATTATCAACATTGGTGGCGCGTGAGGCAACCATTAACACATCAAGCATGGAGGCATTTTTTGCCGAAGGTCCTATCACCTGAAAGTCTAGATTAATTTCATCAATTGAATAAGGAATATATTTGTCTGCTTCTAGAATAACAATCTCTTCCATTTCGTCTTCATTGAGTCCTTCATTTAGCTGAATGACACGTGTGATGACAGCCGAATCAGGAATTGCAAAAGCGGCTTGCTTAGAGGTTAGCTTTTCCCTTGAAATAACGCGACGTATCGCATCGGCAACCATTTGATGGTTAACAATCATCCCTTCTTCAAAGGCTTCTTCAGGCACAGGCTCTATGCCAAAACCCTTCACAGAATATTGGTCATTGTTTCTTTCTAACTCTAAGATTTTAACGGACTGCGAACTGATATCAATCCCGAGCATCGATTGTGATTTGGGGCCAAACCATTTCAGCACGACTCGCAACTCCCTTTTTATATTTGTTATTCTTAAATAGGGTTGTACCCTAATCTTTTCATGTTAGCTGAAAGTTTAATAAATAGAAATAGATACGTTTAATTTATTGGTATGGATGGTCCAAAAAGATAATAACATTAATCTATTAGATAATTTTTGCAAAAAAGTCTTGCATCATCGGTTTGGTAATGTTTTACTCTAGTTGTCTTTGATTGCATTAAAACAGGAGTTTTGCATGACTGATTTTCAGCTATTTATCAATGAATTAACACGTTTTCCTCTCAACTATCTCAAACAAGTTGGGTGCTCAATTTCGGAAGCTGACTTTACATCATTTAATTCATATAAAACAGACTCAAAATACATTGAAAATCGTTTTGCACAGTTTAATGAAGAAGCTAAGAAATATGGCAGCGCTCGTATGCAATTAATTGAGTATGTTGTCAAAGCGATTTGCAATTGGCGTGAGAGTGCCTACGACATTGACAAATTTACTCAAAATCGGGATAAACTCGAAAAATCAATGGGTGAATTGTTAGCAAACTTATCACTTTTATTAGAAACTTCTAACAGCAATAGCATTGAAATTGATTCTGAACAGCTAGGTCACTATTCTTTGATAGGTTTAAAACCATCATGGACTAAAGCGAGTCGTGGCAATATTGCAATCACATCTTTTTTTGAAACAATAAAACCGATATATAAACAACAAGAAGATGTTAAAGCAATTTTAGATGATCATTATAACTTTTTTGAAAAGTTAGCCAATAAATCGTCTGATACAAAAGCAGAAATACCACAACCTAACAAAGAATTGGAAGAAACCCAGTTAGCTTTGAAAAGCCTCCAACAAGAATACCAACAATTAAAAGAATTAAATGAACAACAGCTGCGAACTCAACAAGAAGCCTCAGCAAACACTTCCAAGGCCTTACCATCACAGCTTGGGCTGCTAAAAGACTCGACCAAAACCTCATCAGAGTCACAAAAAACAACTGTAACTATGAGTAAGTGGTTATAGTGGTTAAAGACATTGGTGACACTTAATGAATGCTTAACCGTGTACTTATATGAAAAATTAGCTAATAATATTCATTTGCCGGTATAATACCGGGTAATTTACTTAATGTGCTAACATCATGAAAAAAATTGGATACTTTTGGCGAACTGGTTTATGGGCGCTTATTAGCTTATCATTTGCGATTTTGCTGATGGTCATCATTCTATATATCTATGCCTCAAGCCAATTACCAGATGTTGAGTCGTTAAAAACGGTTCAGTTGCAAGTGCCATTACGCATTTATACTAAAGATGGTTTATTAATCCAGGAATACGGTGAAAAAAAACGTATTCCTGTCGATTATAAAGACATTCCGCAGGATCTTGTCCATGCCGTTCTGGCCACCGAAGACCAGCGATTTTTTGAACATCCTGGTGTCGACATCATGGGTCTTGGTCGTGCTGCGATTAGCGTCATCCAATCCGGCAGTAAATCGCAAGGTGGTAGTACCATTACCATGCAAGTTGCTAGAAATTTCTTCCTCAGCCGCAAAAAGACCTATTTTCGAAAATTTAATGAAATTTTATTAGCCATCAAAATCGACCGTGAATTAAGTAAAGAAAAAATTCTTGAGTTGTATTTTAATAAGGTCTATTTAGGAAACCGTGCCTACGGCGTGGGCGCTGCAGCGATGGTCTATTATGGTAAGTCTCTTAAAGAACTAACCCTCGCCCAGAAAGCGATGATTGCGGGACTCCCTCAAGCACCTTCGACCCAAAACCCAATTGCTAATCCACTGGCCGCCAAAAAACGCCGGAATCATGTATTAGAACGATTATTAGAAGAAGGGTTCATCACAAAAGAAGCCTATGCCGAAGCCATCAACGAGCCTATCACCGCAAAATACCACGGAACAACCATTGACGTCGAAGCACCCTATGTGGCGGAGATGATACGTAACTCGTTGTACCAACATTTCGGACCAGATGCATACACAAAAGGATACAAAGTATACACCACCATTGATAGTAAAATGCAGCAAGCTGCTAATCAAGCAGTTGAGGATGGACTTATCGCTTATGATAAACGACATGGATATCGCGGACCAATTGCCAATGTTGGCGATGTCCATGAAGAAAAAATGGATAGTGTTTACACCATTTTAAAGCAATATCCAATCATACAAGATTTAACACCTGCGGTCGTCGTGTCAGTCCAAAATAAGCAAGCCAAATTGCTTTCAAGACAGTCAACAAATATTCAATTAAATTGGTCAGGTATGAGCTGGGCACGCCCTACTCTACGCCATGGATGGGTAGGAAAATCACCTCAAACCGCCAATGAAATATTAAAAGTAGGCGATGTCGTCTATGTGCGCAAAATTGGCGATGAGTGGGAGTTGGCACAACTTCCTGAAATTGAAGGTGCTTTAATTGCGATGCGTCCAAATGACGGCGCCATCCAAGCACTTGTCGGTGGGTTTAATTTCCAAAAAAGCAAATTCAACCGGGTTACCCAGATGGAGCGACAGCCAGGCTCAAGCTTCAAACCCTTTGTTTACGCTGCAGCGTTAAATAAGGGTTATACCTTAGCCACATTAGTAAACGATGCCCCTATCGTTATGCAAGATCCGTCCCAAGCGGGTTTATGGCGCCCTCATAATGCTAACCGTACCTTTGGTGGCCCAACTCGGCTAAAACAAGGTTTAATTCGATCACGCAACTTGGTTTCAATACGAATCCTAAACGATATCGGCATAGACTACGCCATCGACTTTATTTCAAAATTTGGATTTGATAAAAATTCCTTACCTTATTCATTATCGCTCGCATTAGGCAGCTTATCGGTGAGTCCTTTACAAATTGCGACGGCTTATTCGGTATTTGCTAATGGTGGCTATTTAGTGGATCCTTATCTTATCGTAAAAATTACAGACTCTGATGGCAACATCATCCTCAAAGCAAATCCCGAAATTGCTTGTGCATTAGACTGTGATAAAAGGAAAACGAAAGCAAAACAAGTCATACCGAATGATTTGGCCTTCCTGATGACTACCGCTCTACGCGATGTCGTACAAAAAGGGACAGCCAGAGCAGCCAAAACACTTAAAAGAGAGGATATTGCTGGCAAAACAGGAACCACCAACGAACAAGTCGATACATGGTTTTCAGGGTACACCCCTGATTTAGTTAGCACTGTCTGGGTTGGGTATGACAACCCTCGTTCAGTTCATGAGTATGCTGCCCAGCTGGCTCTTCCGATGTGGGTGGATTTTATGAAACGCATTATGGATAAACTGCCTATCAGAGATCTAGCGCCTCCTGCAAATGTCGTTGCGATTCCAATCGATGAGAATACAGGGCAACTTGCGAAAGCTAACCAACCTCACACAATCATTGAATTTTTCCGCGAAAATGAAAAGCCGAATGATGATACAGGATACACACCTGTCAACGATCAATTCGACCAAAGCGATGTGGAAGAGAATCTGTATTAGTCACTGTAAAGCTATTTTGTGCTGATGGAGCATCACATTGTCGAAGATAAGGTTAGGAACGATGATTTACTGATCCGACGCTTTATTAGAGCCAATCCCAAGCATATGGAATAATCAATGAAACGTTGGGTTAAACATAAAACCCATGGATTATATGGAATTTTTTAAATAAAAAGTGGTTTTCGGTAGTGTTTAAATAACTGTGTCATCTCTTTGAACTTGTTATAATTTCAACACTTAAAAGAGGTGATCATGAATAAGAATAAAAAGATAGATTTATCCAATTTTGATTTCAACGATTTTAAGGCAGAGGCCTTAACTCAATTAAAGTCTGGCCAGTCCCTTACTGGTAAAGACGGTATCTTAACCCCTCTGACTAAAGAGCTTCTTGAAGCAGCCTTGGAAGGTGAAATGAAGGCTCATATTTCTGATTGTCATGAGTCGGGCCTTAGCAATCGTCGCAATGGCAAAACATCCAAGTTAATGAAATCTACAACAGGTGCTTTTGAATTAGAGACTCGACGTGACAGAGAAGGACTTTTTGAGCCTGAAATTATTAAGAAGCGTCAAACGGTATTAAATGAGTCATTAGACACTAAAGTGCTGGCGTTATATGCCCTAGGTATGAGCTATGAAGCTATAAGTGAGCACCTGGCTGAAATGTATGGCCTTGACGTATCATCAGCTAAAATCAGTCTCATCACGGATAAATTGTTGCCTATGATTACCGAATGGCGCAATAGGTCATTAGAGTCTGAATATCCTATTGCCTTTTTAGACGCCATGCATTTTAAAGTACGCGTTGAGGGCAAAGTCACAAGTAAGGCATTTATGGCTGATTTAAAGCTTGTGTATAAAGCATCTAGCAAAGATTTAGCTGAGCATCATCTGCTTGAGCTAGAGGAGAAATGGGGCAAGAAATACCCAGCAGTTATGAAGTCATGGAATAATAACTGGGAAGCTTTATCTCAATTCTTCAAATACCCTGAGGAACTAAGACGCATCATTTACACCACAAATATCGTAGAGGGGTTCCATCGCCAAATTCGCAAGTACACCAAAAACAAAGGCGCTTTTACTAGCGAAAATGCCCTGATAAAGCTTATTTATTGTGCTTGCCAAAAAGTACTGGAAAAATGGAATCAACCCATGCACAATTGGGCGCTTATCGCTTCCCAGCTTCATATTTATTTTGAAGACCGTATGAACCTGAGACTTAGATAATCAATGAGGTGACACAGTTAGATGAACTCTCTAAAATGAAAAATTGCGGGTTAAATCTTTCTCTTTGCAATACAGCTCAGTTTTATATCCATCTTGATTCTACCGTACCATCCGCCACTAATATGTGAAATCTAAGGTTGAACATGGCATCCCACGGATATTTCTGCGGAGTCATTCCTCCACTAATTTGTCCTTATTCCTTGTAAAGAATCAAGATTTCATGCTGGGCTTTTCAGCCCCGTCTTCTCACCAATTCTTCGAGTTTGGTTTTAACTCCTCATCCTCACCTAAAGTTTCTAATCGTTGCGGAGGGTTATTGCTGTTACTAAAGAAACCATTATTGCCAACTTTAGATATAGATGTAGTTTCGATATTAGATGCTAAAAGTAGAAGCAATAACAAATCAGAATTATCCAAAATTGGTAAGTTAAAAAATGTTGATGGCACAGTATCCTTAACTTGCGATTGAGGAATTGACTCAATTATTTCTTTTATTTTACTTAATGCTTCATTTTTTTCAGAACTCTCTTCTAATCGTTGAAATTTTTTTTCGATACTTTCAAATAAAGAGCGTATTCTGCTGGAGTTGGACTTAGTCTGGAGAAGAGCTTGTATAATATTAAAAGTGCTTATTTCTAAAATAATAGTATTAATGGCAAACAACAATTTATCATTTACATCCTTATGCTCATTTGTAAAAGTAACTGGCATCATATTGTGAGCTTTTATTAACCAACCAATATATATTTAGAGCCTCGAGACTCAATACGGGAGAGCGTTCTCTGGTCGCTATTTGAGAAAATTGTTCTTTAACTCCTTTGTAAGCTAAGTTGCCCGCGATCAGTTGATACTCATTTTTCTTATCTTCGTTTAAATTGGGCAATGTTGTAGCTGCTTTTTCATAAATGTCACTAAAATAATCGATGCCACTTGATATGCATTTTTCTCTTCCTCTTAACATACTGGTTAATGATTCTTTATATTGCCCATTAATAAATTCAAATGTTTTGTTTTCAATAGCAAGTGCATCAATAGATTGTATGCTTCCGTCTTTAACTGTTATATTTTGAATTACGTGTTCGAAACACGTTATTCCTGAATTTACACCGTGCGCAAGACGATAATCAAAACCTTTTAGTGCATCAAAACCTACAATTACGGTAGGTAAGCACTTAGATTCATGAATTACTTTGTTTAATACATAAGGTATACTTTGGAATCCTACTATCCGAGGTTTCACACCATATTTTCTTGAGGGTTTCAACTCAGTATAATCGTTAATCTTACCATCGCTATATATATCCAACAGCAGTTTCATCCAATCTCGCTGTTGATTTTGATCTAAATTAGCTGGTGCCTCCATATAGAGGCATACCTTCGATCCTTGACTGTAGGTATAAAACGTTGGAAACGTCTCATAATACCATCCTAATGCTAGCAATTTTTCTCTTATTTCGATGTTCCTTTGTAATGAGCTACGTTGAACATTCAGCGGCATGCTCGTGTCCTGTATAGGCACATAAGTTAACAAAGAATCATTATTAGGAATTATTACATGTGCCACTATATGATCTGGTATGGGATTAATAGCAACTAATGATTGTGTTTCAAAAACGGGGCCAGCGTTGATTGATTGCTGATATTCATTGACCGCTTGCACTACAGCGGCTTTTCTTCCTGAACAATCAAAAACATAATCAGCAGGATATACGCCAAATGAATTATCCTTTTTAAGAGTGATTACCCCTTTGACTTTAGTTTCGGTTTCGGCTTGCAATCCGATAAATTCTTCATCAATAAAGGAAACTTTTAAATCTTTTAAGTTTCTGTACAGCTCGCGCTCTAATTCTTTGATGTGATGCGCTTCCGAATGGGGCGTTTCGATACCTGTATTATAAGAAACTATTTCAAATGTTTCATGATTCAAATGGCCTGGTCTAGTATAATTATTTTCCGGACGCTTTTCTATAATTACTATATTTTTAGCGTTAACCCCTAAATTTAATAACCGAGTTGCTTCATACAGACCGCCTAAACCCGCGCCAATAATTACATGAGTAGCCATAGAATAACACCTACTAATTCGACAAATGAGCGTTTATTATACAGAATAAAAATTAAGGAAATATTAGGCTGTGTTGACAATAGGTGTGCTCTTGAACTATCTCTACTACTTATGCGGAAGAGAATCCAACATTTAGCTCAATATATGAGGAGCAATTTGGGAGTAAGCGAGATTAGATCTGGCAAAAAGAAAGTTACCTGCATTAGTTCGCGCCTTTTTACATTACTTTAATATGGAGTCTGAAGTAGACAGCTTCTGTAATGAGCTCCGCAACTGTTTAAAATAACCACCGGTAGCCACAATGCTATCTATACTGACAAAAACTGTCACTATATACCGGTATCCTGTCTCATCTCATTAATCCCTTGTATAAAGGAGTTTTATCATGCCAAATTGGATAGCTATTGCCTCAGCAGAGCATGTTCAAATAGGTCGGCAAGAAGGATTTATGCAAGTTTGTCATGGTAAGTGCGCTCCTTTACAACGTATGAAACCCAATGATTGGGTCGTCTATTATTCTCCTACCATCACATTTGGAGGTAAAGACAAGCTACAATCGTTTACCGCATTAGGAAAAATTAAAGAGGGCGATCCCTATCAAGTCGATATGGGCAATGGCTTTTGTCCATTTCGCAGGGATGTAAACTGGCTTACGTCACAAGTGGCAGCGATACAGCCCTTGATAGGTCAACTTGGATTTATAAACAATAAGAAAAACTGGGGATATGCGTTTCGTTTTGGTCTAATTGCTATCAATGATGAAGACATGCAACGGATAATTAAAGCCATGCAAGGCACAGATAACTAGGCATCGGATGAAACAATACAATGTGTAACGGCCCACGCAATCCCAAACGCTACGCTGAATTTGGGATGGCTCCCCGCCTGCGCGCTGAGGAATCCTGGCATTTTGTAAGTAACTAGAATTATGAATGATAATAGTGCTCATAATTCATGTCGTTCCCACGCAGGCGGGAAACCATTTATCATGATGGCACTTCACTTTGTTTGAGGCATGGTTCCCTTAATTTCACAAACGAGGAGTTACAAAAATGATAATAGAAAGCTCAGTCTATGCATTTTTTAGTTAAACGGTAGGTGTATTTAGCCGAACGTATACGATTAACGAGTTATGCTCGAATCTGGTGTATGGGAAAAATAAATTAGGTGGCGTATCCTGTTGATTGTTCGCCAAGAACATTAATCAACAAAAGGAAATACGCCATGAAGGATTGTAATCTGAAAGAAGTCACTACACCAGAACAAAAAATCGCCGATCCATTAACTGAATTATAACGTAATGGGGCTCGTGATTTAATTAGGCAAGCGGTAGAGGCGGAACTCGGTGCCATGTTGTCTGAATATGAGGATTAAAAATTAATCGATGGCAGGCAAGCTATCGTGCGTAATGGTTATTTTCCTGAACGAACGATTCAAACGGGTATTGGAGATGTGACAATAAAAGTGCCTAAAGTTCGAGACCGCAGTGGCTCTGGGATTTGTTTTCAAACCCATTTATTACCACCGTATCTGAGGCGTACAAAAAGTATTGAGGAACTGATTCCTTGGTTGTATTTAAAAGGGTTATCAACAGGTGATTACACTGAAGCCTTGGGCTCGCTATTAGGTGAGCATGCAAAAGGCTTATCTGCGAACACGGTATCTCGGTTGAAAAGCCAATGGCTTTCAGAGCATCAAAGCTGGCAACGCCAAGATCTAAGTCGAAAGCGTTATGTTTATTGGTGGGCAGATGAAATTTATAGCCAAGTGCGAATGGATGATCGCCTGTGTTTGCTGGTTATTATGGGCGTTACTGAGCACGGTCAAAAAGAGTTGGTCGCTGTGAGTGATGGGTTCCGTGAGTCCTCAGCTAGTTGGGAAGAACTGTTAACGAGCTTACGGCAAAGAGGACTTTCGCACTCGCCAAAACTTGCTGTAGGAGATGGTGCGCTGGGCTTTTGGAATGCTATTAGCAAAGTGTCCCCTGATACCCGTCATCAGCGATGCTGGGTGCATAAGACAGCCAATGTACTAAATAAGCTACCGAAGTCTGTGCAGCCAAAGGTGAAATCAGCACTACACGAAATCTGGATGGCTTCAACGCGCAAAGATGCCTATACGGCATTTGACAACGCATTGGAGCTATTTACACCCAAGTATCCAAAAGCAATGGAGTGCTTGAAAAAGGACCACGAGGAATTACTTGCATTTTACGATTTTCCAGCAGAGCATTGGATTGATATTCGAACAACAAATCCAATTGAATCGGTCTTCGCAACCGTGTGGTTGCGTACCAAAAAGTCTCACAACTGTGGCTCAAGAGATAGTATATTGGCAATGGTATTTAAGCTAATGGAATCCGCTCAGAAGCGGTGGATTAAAATTAGGGGGTTTAACTTATTAACGCTTGTGGTTAATAATGTTAAATTTGAAGATGGAGTGCAGGTGGTTGAACAATCAGACAGGAAGGCCGCCTGATGTTATTTTGGTCATACACCAGATTTGACAATAACTCCTTCGCAAGTACACCAAAAACAAAGGCGCTTTTACTAGCGAAAATGCCCTGATAAAGCTTATTTATTGTACTTGCCAAAAAGTACTGGAAAAATGGAATCAACCCATGCACAATTGGGCGCTTATCGCGTCCCAGCTTCATATTTATTTTGAAGACCGTATGAACCTGAGACTTAGATAATCAATGAGGTGACACAGTTAGATGAACACTCTCTGTTTTTCCCTCGGGGCTGAACCTACAACTGATTATCACTGAATATCATGTAGCGAAATCTATTTTCTATTTCTTATAGATTTTTTATCAGCTTTTTGGCAGCTTCTTTTTGGGCATCATCACCATACTCCAGAACCTCTTCTAGTGATTGCCGCGCGGATTCTTTGTCACCCATCGTGATATAGGTTTCAGCTAAAGATAACAATGTTTCCATTGCTTTTTTACTTTTAACTAACTTTTTCTTGTCCGCAGCGCTTTGTTTATCTGCTGAGTGACCAGTTGCTGATTCGACTAAATCAGCAAGAGAAAATTCATTATCAATATTGAACTCTTCATCGATGTCATAAACGGGTATGTTATCTTCATCTAGTTCTGTCGCTTCTTCTTTTGATTTTTTAGCCCCTACTTTTGGCGCTTTGACTTCTTCTTTCGGCTCTTTCGCCTCTTCTTCTAGCTCTTTCGCTTCTACTTTTGGCTCTTTGGGTTCTTCTTTTAGTTCTTTCGCTTCTGCTTTTGGCACTTTCGCTTCTGCTTTTGGCTCTTTCGCTTCTGCTTTTGGCTCTTTGGTTATCAGCTTATCCGCTTCATTGTTCTCTTTAGACAAATTATCCTTTTCAGTTTTTGATTTACTAGCCGCAAAAATAGCATCTGTATCAATATCAAACTCAAGAAGATTCTCATCCTCTTCAGCGGGAGCCTCCTCAATTTTTTCTTTCTGAGATTTTGATTTTTCAATTGCTACTTTTTCAAATGTCAGGCCTTCGTCATCACGCTCATCCTCTTTGGCATGGTCTGGCTGTTCAACATCCCCCTTATCTAATGAAGCTGCTACGGGGATAATTGGGGTCGATTCAAACTCGATTGATTCGACACTTTCACTCTCTGTTGGTTCTGTGATTTGAGCTTGTGGTACGTCTGGAAGATTTTCAGCATGTTCTTGTTCTGCCTGGACTTCAGCTTCCTTCTCCGCTTGAGGAGTTTGTTTTAATGTGTCTTCTTCAATTTTGGCTTGTTGTTCAGCCAAATCCTTTTCTAAGGCACTTAATTCTTCTGATAATTGCAGGCTATCATCACTTGATTCTTTGCTAATGGGCGAGGGGTTATCTTCTTCGGGCTCTTTTTGATTTTCGGATAAAGCCACTGTACCTGCTGGGGATTTTTCCGTTTTTTGGCCTATATTGTTAGACACCTTTTTTTCGGTGGTTTTTTCGGGTTTTGGCGCTTCTTCGTTTGCAGATTTTCGACTGATTTTAACAGATACTTCTTCATCAGGCTCCACTTCATCTAACGCTTCATCTCTAGCCCCTTGTTTGATTTGAGCTAATTCACGATCGATATCCTCTGGTGAAATTACTGTAGCAGGCGTATCAATTTTGCGGATAGGTGACTTAGTAGCGCCAGATTGAGAACCTGTTTCTGAACCCTCTTCACTTGTTTTAACTGGCTCTTCGGCTTTTGGTTGTGGGATTGGTTCTTCTATTTCTTCTTTAATCCTGGGCAGTTCTTTTTCGATACCATGTTTTCGACGCAAGTATAATGCTTGTAATTGTTCTCGATAATAATAACCACCAGCACCAGCAGATGCGGCAATTAATAGAAGAAAGATCCATAACCAAGGAAACTCACTTTCTACACCAACAGGACTGGATGTTTGCCCAGCAATTCCCTGCCTCGTCTTGATAAGAAGGCTCAATTGTTGTTTTAATTGTGCAATGTCTTGATCTCTCTGCGCCATTTTTTGTTGCAGCTGATTATTTGATTCCTTAAGCACCGTTAATTGTTGCTTCAGTCCTGAAACTGAGTCAGGAACAATCTCGGGGCTTACCTTCTCATTTACCGCTTTATCAGGTTGAGTAGAATCGAGTTGCTTTGAAGGAGCTTGGTTGTCTTTCACTTTCGCACCATCAAATTTCGCTGATTTCTTCTCAACTAACTTGGGTTGTTCAGGTTCAGGTTGAGGCTGATTAGAATGGCCAGCGATTGTGGGCAGTATGGAATCAGGCGACAAATTAAATAAAAGCGCACTTTTTTCTTGTTTTTGCGAAATCACAGACTTTGATTGGCCTTCCTGAGCAGTTTGCTCTCCTTTTGAAGTCTTGTCATCAGTAATGCCCTGCTCCTCTTGTTCAGGCTGATTGTCTGCTTTATCGGATGACTGATCTTCGTTTGGTTGTTCCTTCCCTGTCTCATCCAATGGCTTACTAGGTTTAGATATTTCTTCCAACTTACTATCAGGCGCAATAACAATCCCTTTTGTATAGGGTGGGATAAGTACATGATCGATAGGCTGCTTAGTTGCCCAAGCTTTATCTTGTGCCGCGATTTCCTTAGCGGCCAAATCTTTAGGAATTTGTGTTACATCATCATTAGAGGGTATTTTGAGTATTTTTCCTGCCATCAGTCCATTGATATTACCTTGTTTAAACGCAGTTAGATTTGCACCATTGATTGCAAGGATCACTTGTTGTAACGTTGTGTTAGCAGTTACGTACCGTTGAGCGATTTGATAAATGTCTTCTTTACCTGTGGTTGGGCCATAGGATGACTCAGGCCGATTGATATCATCTTGGCTTGGAGAAACTGTCTTATCGACGTAAACTTCTTTTTCCACCACCCCTCTTTCTTTCCCTTTTTTTCCATATGGGAGCGATGAAGTGCGGTGTCCTAGCTCCGCCTTGATCTCATATTTGGGAGGATCTAAGAGCAAAGTATAGGCCCTATATAATTGACCGTTGGACCACGCTAAGTCAACGACTAACTCAAGATAAGGTTCATTAATTCTTTCAGTCGATGTGATGACAATAACGGGCTCACCCTTTTCATTTTTTCTAACTTTGAGATTTAACTTATCTAAATCATCATCGTAATTTAAGCCAATCCGTTCAAAATCGGCGAGGGATGCGACAGCAGCTTGGATACCAGTGAGAGGTACATCTCCCACATCAATTAGTTTAATTTCACCATAAAAAGGCTGATTAAGATAAGATTTTATTTGCAAATCACCCATACCAAGAGAAAATGCGCTTGCAGAGAAAGACAATAACGCCACATTTATAAAATTGAATTTCAAGCCTGGCTCCCTGGTGAAAAAAATAAAATTATTTTTTTTTAACATAGCACGCAGACCATGCTTTTTCAAGCTAACTTATTGTATTTGAATCAAGTTTTAAACCAGAATGATAAAAAAATGGCAATTTCATTCGATTAATAACTGTTTTTACGTGTTTGAAATTGCTAAAATCCAGATTTTATATTTGGAATCAACTATGTCCACAGTTATTTTAGATGGAAAGTTATTAGCTGAAAAAAAGAAGGTTTTGCTCAAGCAAGACGTTGACAATTTTCAAACGACCTACCACAAGTCGATTACTTTGGCTGTTATATTAGTTGGAAATGACCCTGCCTCCTCAATTTATGTGAACCATAAACAAAAAGCATGCCAAGCTGTTGGGATATCATCAAAATTTATTAGCCTGGACAGTCATATTAGTCAGGCTGAACTACTTTCGGTTATTGACTCATTAAACCATGATCCAACCATACACGGCATTCTCGTGCAATTACCCCTCCCCAGTCATATCAGCAAAGACAAAATCATTCAATCAATTTCAGTCAATAAAGATGTCGATGGGTTTCATCCTTATAATACCGGACTACTTGCTCAAGGACTTAAATGCTTAAGACCCTGCACCCCCAAAGGTGTCATGGAATTATTATCAGCCTATGATTTATTGGTAAAAAGTAAGAATGCCGTTATTGTTGGTGCATCTAATATTGTCGGTCGTCCAATGGCATGGGAGTTACTTAAAGAATATGCAACGCCTACCATATGTCATCGCAAAACAAAGAACTTAAAAAGGCACATAGAGCAAGCGGATATTGTCATCAGTGCAACCGGGAACCGAGAAGCAGTAAACAGTGATTGGCTGCAACCGGGGCAAATAGTCATCGATGTCGGTATACACAGGCTGCCTTCGGGAAAATTATGTGGCGATATTGACTTTGAAAAGGCGGTTTCGAAGGGTGTCGCAGCAATCACACCCGTTCCGGGTGGTGTGGGACCTATGACAGTAGTATGCTTACTTGAAAATACGATTCAAGCAGCTCTAGAAATGAACGCAGGTGTGCAATTGTAGGGTCGCCCATACAATTGCACATCACCTAGATTTCCATCAAATCCTTTTCTTTAGAAGCTAATACTTCATCAACGTGGTGAATGTATTTGTCTGTTAATTTTTGCATATCCTCTGTGGCTTTCCTTTCTTCGTCCTCAGAGATCGCTTTTTCTTTTACCAATTCCTTAAATTGGGTATTCGCATCCCGACGAATGTTTCGAATCGCAACCCGACCCTGCTCACCTTCAGAGCGCACAACTTTTATAAGTTCCTTGCGTCTTTCTTCGGTTAACGGCGGCATGGGTACACGAATCGCCGAACCTGCTGACGAAGGGTTTAATCCCAAACCGGAATCCATAATTGCTTTTTCAATCGTAGCGACCAATGCCTTTTCCCACGGGGTTATCAATAATGTCCTGGGATCGGATGCTGTGACACTGGCGACCTGATTAAGAGGCGTTGGATTTCCATAATAATCAATTACGACGTGGTCTAATAAACCAACATTTGCACGGCCCGTTCTTACTTTAGTTAATTCAGAGGATAAGTTTTCAACGCTTTTCTTCATACGCGCTTCTGCGTCTTTTTGAATATCTTTAATCATTGTTTGCTCCCACAATGGTTCCTATTTTTTCACCCTGAACAATCTTTTTTAATGCCCCATCCGTATGTAAATCAAATACTTGCAAAGGCATATTTTGCTCTTGACATAAACAAATAGCAGTTAAATCCATAACTTGCAACCCTTGTTGCAGCACATCATTGTACGTAAGAAAATCGTACTTTGTTGCATTTGGGTTTGATTTTGGATCAGCGGTATACACACCATCAACATTCGTGGCTTTAATAACTAGGTCAGCACCAATTTCAATTGCCCGTAGGCAGGCTGCTGTATCAGTTGTAAAAAAAGGATTCCCCGTACCAGCTGCAAATATTACCACATGGCCATTTCTAAGATGCGTGATTGCCTTTCGTCGATGATAGGGGTCAACAACACCCAACATTGGAATAGCCGACATAATTCGTGAAGGTAGATCAATTCGTTCAAGTGCATCACGTAAGGCAAGTGCGTTCATAACAGTTGCTAACATACCCATATGATCGCCAGTCACCCTTCCGATACCCGCCGCTGATAATGCTTTACCTCGGAATAAATTACCGCCTCCAACAACTAATCCAACTTCGACACCCATGCTAACAAGCTCAGCGACTTCATTAGCTATTTTATCTAAAACAGCTGGGTCAATACCAAATTGAGATTGACCCATCAATGCTTCACCACTGTATTTAAGTAGTATTCGCTTATATTTCAACGTTGACTCATTCTTCATTGATCTCGAACCTGTGCCATGACTTCTTCAACAAAATTATCTTCTTTTGCTTCAATGCCTTCGCCCACTTCAAAACGAATAAATTGCGCTACATCAGCATTTTTCTCTTTCAAAAGCTGACTGACTTTCTTATTAGGATCTTTTACAAAAGGTTGTCCTAATAAACTGACTTCATCAATGAATTTATTCAATCTGCCCTCAATCATTTTTGCAATGATCTCTTCTGGCTTACCGCTTTCACGCGCTTGTGCAGTATATATTTCACGCTCATTTTCAATAGCTTCTGCTGATACTTGGTTGGAATTAACGACCATTGGCTTACTAGCCGCGACATGCATCGCCAGATCTTTTGCTAATGTTTCGTCTCCTGAATTCATGCCAACTAAGACTCCAATTCGGCTACCATGTAAGTAACAGCCAATGACGCTATCAGCACTCATACTTACCATACGGCGAATTTGGATATTTTCTCCAATTTTAGCGACGAGCTGTTGTCTCGCTTCTTCAACCGTTTGACCATCGGCTATTGGCAAGCCACTTAGCTCAGCAACTGAGCTTGCGTTGTGCTTTAGTGCAACCGTTGCAGCTTTGTTTGCAAAGCTAACAAAGTTTTCATCTCGAGCAACGAAGTCAGTCTCACTGTTAACCTCAATCATCATAGCCTGTTTTTTATCATTTGATAATGCAACAACTACAGCACCATCCGCTGCAATACGACCTGCTTTTTTATCTGCTTTAGCTTGGCCAGCTTTGCGCATTTCAGTAATTGCTTTGTCGATATCGCCATCCGTAATTTCTAAGAATTTTTTACATTCCATCATACCTGCACCGGTCATTTGACGGAGTTGGGCAACTTGTTTTGCTGAAATAGCCATTCGATTATTCCTCCAGAGATACTAAAAAGGGGGCTTGTTCTGGTTTTAACACCATCGACAGCCCCCTCTTTAATTCATTTCATAGTTTATTCACTTGCTTACTTTTTAGTGTCTTTTGCTTTTGTTGTGGATGTTTTTTTCGCGTTAGTTTCAGTCTTTTTTTCAGCTTTGGCTACAGGCTTAGCTTCCGCTTTGGCCTTAGTGGCCGCCTTTGGGTTAGCTGCTGCTTTTGGTTTGGCTTCAGCTTTAGACTTTTCTTCTACCTTCGGCTTGGCTTCAGATTTCGCTTTTGTTTTGGCCTTTGCAACCTTTTCTTCAGCTTGTTCATCCTCAACATCTACTTTAGCTTTTGCTTTAGGCTTTTCTTCTACCTTAGCTTCTGACTTCTTAGCCTGTTTTTCAGCAACCTGTTCTTCAGATTTAGCCTTTGACTTCGGTTTTGCACCCGAATCACTTTCACTTTCTTCGGCATATTCTGATTCACTGGAATCTTCTTGTCCTGGGCTCGATTTTCTTGCCTTTAGAATCGTATCAGCTACGGCACGAACATAGATATCAATTGCTCTCATTGAATCATCGTTACCAGGAATGACATAATCAACCAAATCAGGGTCGTTATTGGTGTCGACAACGCCGATAACTGGAATTCTCAAACGTCGTGCTTCTTGGACAGCGATGTTCTCAAATCCAACATCAATAATAAAAAGAGCATCAGGCAAGCCGCCCATGTTCTCTATACCACCCAAACTACGCTCTAGTTTGTCCAGCTCTCGATTTAGCATCAAGGCTTCTTTCTTAATCATTTTATCGAAATCACCCCGATCACGCATGTCTTTCAATTCTTTTAATCGAAATATAGACTGTCGGACTGTTTTATAGTTGGTTAGCATCCCACCAAGCCAACGATGGTCGACAAACGGCATACCGCATCGCGCTGCGTGAGTGCGAATGCTTTCTTGTGCCGCACGTTTTGTACCAACAAATAAAATCTTTGCTTTATTAGCAGCTAGCTTAGCAATATAATCCAATGTTGTTTGAAACATTGGCATTGTTTTTTCAAGGTTGATAATGTGTATTTTATTGCGTGAACCAAAAATATACTCAGCCATTTTTGGATTCCAGTAGCGCGTTCTGTGACCAAAATGCGCGCCCGCTTCTAACAGTTCTTTCATGCTTACAGACATAATTACTCCTGGGTTATGCTTCCACGCTCCCCATGTGATACCCGAATGTCAAATCTTCAGGACCCAACCACATGTTTCGAAAACGTGTGAGTCGTTAAATGCCCCGCTTTTATATCACAACACAGCATTTTTAGCAATTAAATTCATCTATTTCTCGAATGTATATAGCCCTATCAGTTGTCATTGCATTTTAATTAACAGCTTCTATACTTGTATTGATAAAAAAATCAAAATAAGGAAATTATTATGAATAAGCGTCCCACATTAATCGCAATGTTGTTTTTATTATTTTTCTTTATGCAACCAACACTGGTACATTCCCAACCTGACGCATCTCAATCAGGTCAAACGGCTAAGATGGATTGGCAAAAAGAACTTGGTTTAACCACTGAACAAACAGATAAAATCAAACAAATTAAAGACGCAAGCTATGACGATATGAAAGAATATCGTGTGCAAAAATGGGGGCTATACAAAAAAATGGTCATGATGAGCCATAACAAAGAAATTGACGAACAGAAATTGAAATCATTAATTTCTGATATGAATACCATTTCAGAAAAGATGATGCGTCAAGAAATAAAGATGAAGCATGACATCTATATGGTTCTCACGCCCGATCAAAAAACAAAAATGGATCAAATGATGCAGGCACGATTGAAAGAGATGGAAAAAGTATATGGTCAGTAAAATAGCGCCCATGCGTATATAATTATTTTCTTACTTCCGGGCTTATCAAGCCCGGGAGAAGCTTTAATTTTGTTTATCCTTTTTGTTGCAAAGACTTGCTGCTAACAACTCGCCAAGCTATTATCCTTTATGAACCGTTTATAATTTTAAAAAACAATGCCCTCAACATCCCCAAGCAAGCATATCAGTCAATTTAAGCAACAATTGGGAGAAAAAATCCACCAGTTGTCAGTGCCCCAATTTACTACCAAATTGGTTAATTATATCGATAATTTGATTGTATCTCTTTACCAAAAACATCAACTCAATCGATATGCGATAGGCATACTGGCAGTTGGTAGCTATGGTCGTCGCGAATTGCAGCTCTATTCCGACGTTGATTTGGTTATTCTTAGCAGCAAAAATCTATCCGAAACTGGCAAACAGAAGGCGGGACTTTTTATCCAGGATTGCTGGGATTTGGGCTTAACGATTAGTCATCAAATAACAACTGTAAAACAACTTGCTGAGCTGGCTGCAAACGATTTGAGTGTGATTTCCTCTCTTCTCGATATGAGAATGTTAGCTGGAAAAGGGGACTTAATGGATTCACTTGCCTTCCAAACCCACCCGAGTCAAATGTGGACTAGTGAGACGTTTTTTCAGGCAAAACTGTCTGAACAAAAAAAGCGTTATGAAAAATATGGTGAAACAGCTTATAACTTAGAACCAAATGTCAAATATGGTCCAGGTGGTCTGAGAGATTTGCAAATCATTTTAAGCATTGGTAAACGCCATTTTGGAATCAAAAAATTAGCTGATGGAATTAATTGCGGATTTTTTAATGATAAGGAATATGAAGAATTGGTTCAATGCCAACATTTTCTATGGCAAATACGTAATAGCCTCCATTTCTTAGCTGGAAAAGCGGAAGAAAGGCTTTTATTTGATTACCAAATTAAACTCTCTCGATTGTTTGGATTTCAAGACAACAATGCAAATTTAGCCATTGAGCAACTAATGAAAACTTATTTCAATGTCATCAAACGAACTCGTGAGCTAAACGAAATGTTATTACAACTATTCAATGAAACAATCGTATTTCATCAAAAACAGAAAATCAAACCAATAGACGATTGCTTACAAGTGTCTAACCAACACATTGAAATCTGTAAACCCCACATCTTCCACCAACACCCGATCGTACTATTACGTTTATTTTATACCATGGCAAAGAATCCTTCTATACGTGGTATACGTGCAAATACAATTCGCCTAATTCGACAAAATCTCTATTTGATCAATCGTCGTTTTAAAAATATGAGCGAAGCAAAAAAATTATTTTTAGCCCTATTCCAGCAAGATAATTCACCCTATGAAACACTCCATCAAATGAATCGATATGGCGTGCTCGGGCGTTATTTGGAGAGCTTTTCTCATGTAACAGGCCAGATGCAATATGATTTATTCCATGTTTATACTGTTGACCAACATACGCTCTTTGTCATTCGAAATATCGGACGATTTCTAGACCCAGCCTATGAGGGTAAATTCAACCTAGCCTATCGTTTAATGTCAGATTTGCCTAACAAGGACATCCTTTATTTAGCAGCACTGTTCCATGATATTGGCAAAGGTAGGGGCGGCGATCATTCCGAAATTGGCGCAAAAGAAGCAAGCGATTTTGGGATATCCCATTCCCTCGAAAATGACAAAATAGACTTATTAGTTTGGCTGGTTGAAAACCATCTGTTGATGTCTCAAACTACCCAGCGCTCGGATATTTATGACCCACAAATCATCCATGCTTTTTGTCAACATTTACCCAAACCTGACTACTTAGACTATCTTTACCTACTGACTGTCGCAGATATTTGTGCAACAAATCCTGCTTTGTGGACCGCGTGGAAAGATTCGCTCCTTAAAGAATTATATCGGTCAGCTAAACAAGTGATGCATGATGAACGCGCATTGATTAATGAATCCGTGATTATCGAAGAAAGACAGCAACAATCTCTATCCCAGTTACTCGCAATGGGGTATCAAAAAAGCGCTATCCTTACACTTTGGCAATCAATCAAAACGAAGTACTTTTTACATGAATCCCCAGAAATCATAACAAGACATACCGGATCCATATTAGATTGTGAGCGATACCCGCTCGTTATGATTATGCCTCACCATAGTCAAGGCGGCACGGAAGTATTCACTTATCTGCCTCATCGCGAGGACAGATTTGTTATTATTTCAACTGTCTTGAACAACCTGCATTGCACCATTCAAGAAGCATTTATTTCAACAGGAAAAAACCAATTTGATCTTGATACATTCGTCATCTTGGATGAAAAAAATCGTGAAATAACCTCGAAGGAAAAAACAGATAAAATCAAGCACAGCCTTACATATTATCTTAAATCGAAGGAGCGCCTCCCATCCATTATTAAACGCAGACAAACCCGCACACAAGCCCATTTTAATGTTGAGCCCAGCCTTGAATTTAGTTTACATCCAAAGCAGAATCAAACCTTATTGTTTTTGGTCACTGGGGACAGACCAGGCTTATTGGCAGCAATTAGCCATGTTTTTTATCAACAGCATATTCAGCTACATCATGCCAAGATTGCAACTGCCGGGGAACGCGTTGAAGATACCTTTCATATCAGTAATGCAGATGGTAAGCCATTGTCCAATGAAGAAAAGTTAGCTTTACAAGATGCTTTGAATAAAGTGATTTAATCGCGTTAGTTAGGAAGACAACAATCACTGACTTGACAGCTGAGCCATTAATTTCTCAACACGGCTTTGCTCAAGTTCGACCATTTTGCCCCTTGATAAGTTTCTTGGCAATTGAATATCCCCATAGCGAATTCTAATTAGCCTGGATACGTCAACACCCTGTGATTGCCATATGCGCCTTACCTCTCGATTTCGCCCCTCACATAGCACCACGTGATACCATTGATTCTTACCTTCACCACCTTGATAAGTAATTGTTTTAAATTGCGCAAGGCCATCTTCTAGCTCAACCCCTTTAAGCATTTCATTGATCATTTGCTCTGTCACTTCGCCATTAACTCTCACGGCATATTCACGTTCAAACTGCCTAGAGGGATGCATCAAGTAATTAGCAAGCTCTCCGTCATTTGTGAGTAATAAGAGACCCGAGGTGTTGATGTCTAAACGTCCAATTTGCACCCATCTTCCTTGTCTTAATTTTGGTAAATTATCAAATACGGTTTTAGAGTGCTCTGGATCCTGGCGAGAGCAAATTTCACCGACAGATTTATGATATAAAATAACACGCGTTCTAATGGTTCGTGCTAATGGATTATTGATGCGCTTGCTTTTAACAGATATCTTATCTCTTGGACCAACCGAGTCGCCAACCGAGGCAACTGTCCCATTGACTTTAATCCACCCCTGCTCAATCCACTTCTCCATTTCTCGACGGGAGCCTAACCCCGCCATGCTTAAGACTTTTTGTAATCGTTGCTTTTCACTCATAAGTATATTTCTTCAATTTGATCAGCTTCAACTATCCCATTTATCCCCTCGATTACAGGTAAATCCTGCAAAGAAGGTAATTTGAAATAATCTAAAAATTGACTAGTAGTGCGGTATAATGCTGGCTTACCAGGGGCATCTCGATAGCCGCTAATTCGAATCCATTCTCTATCGACGAGTGTTTTCAATATTTGGCTGCTAACACTCACGCCACGTATTGCTTCGATGTCTCCCCGAGTCACTGGTTGTTTATAGGCAATAATTGCCAATGTTTCCAGCGTTGCAGCAGAGTACTTTGGCGGCTTTTCAGCCCTAAACAGGTTTATCCAAGGTGCAAAGGCCTCTTTTGTCAAAATTTGCCAGCCGCTCGCTAGTTTAACCAGCTCAAATGCGCGATCGCTATAATCCCTCTTTAGTTGATGTAATGCAAGTGTTATCTGCTCAGGCGATATCGACCCATTGTTTTGTAGAATAGTTAATAGCGTCTCTTCGCTAACTGGTTGAGAAGCGGTTATTAAAATAGCCTCAATGACGGCTTTGATATCGATTTCGATCATAAACTCGCCTGTATTGTGATAGGAGCATATGGACTTTCTTGCTCAATAAGTATACTACCTGATTTTGCTAATTCAAGGATAGCTAACATGGAAACGACTAATCCTTGAAGCCCTTCTGATGCTGTAAACAAATGATAGAATGAGAGTGATTTAGACGTTTTAATTTTTTCTAAAATACTCTGCATTCGATCCTTTACTGACAATGGCTCTTGGACAATCTGATGACTCACTCGATGGGATTGCCTTTGCAACACATCTCGCATGGCTTCCTGCAACGCAGGTAATACGACGTTTGGATGAATCACCCAGTCGCTTAATCCTTGTCCTTTAACATCCACGGCATGAAAGTCATACTCTTGACATGGAAGTTTAGCGATGATTTCAGCCGCACGCTTAATTATTTCATAATTTTGAAGCTGCTTAACCAGCGCCATCCTCGGGTCATCTTCCGATTCCTCTTCATAAGGCGACTTGGGCAAAAGCAAACGAGATTTGATTTCAGCAAGCGTTGCTGCCATCAATAAATAATCAACCGCTAACTCAAATCGATGCGCTTCCATCAATTCAATATAGTTTAGATACTGATTTGTTATTTTGACGATTGGAATATCCAGTATATCAATATTTTGTTTACGTATAAGATAAAGTAACAAATCCAGAGGGCCGGAAAAACTATCCAGCAATACGCGCATCGCATCCGGTGGTATGTATAAGTCAGACGGCAAGTTTTCAACGAGCTCACCATCGATATAAACTGCCTCAGTCAATGCAAGTTCAGATATCAATGCCCATTGCCTCACGCACGTCATTTAACGTCTTATTTGCCTCATCACGAGCAGACTCGCTTCCTTCTGCAATGACTTTTTTTACCGATCCAGGATCTTGCTCTAACTCGATTATTTGTTGCTGGATGGGAGCCAGCTCTTTGTTAATAGCATCAACAATCGGTCGTTTGCAGTCTATACAACCAATGCCTGCTGTGCGGCAACCAGTCTGCACCCAATCTTTCGTAGAATCGTCGGAATATAATTTGTGAAAATCCCAAACAGGGCATTTTTGTGGCTCACCCGGATCCGTTCGCTTCACACGTGCTGGATCCGTTGGCATTTTTAAAATTTTTTGTTCAACAATAGCCGGTTCTTCTCGTAGCGAAATGGTATTGCCATAAGACTTTGACATTTTTTGACCATCAATGCCGGGCACCTTGGCATTTGCGGTCAATAATGGATGTGGTTCTGGCAAAATTATTTTACCTGTACCATCCAAATAGCCATAAAGCCGTTCTTTATCACCAATCGAAAGATTATGCTGATGAGCTAATAAGGCTTGGGCTGTCGTTAAACTTTCATGACAACCTTCTTGTTGAAACTGTTTTCGCAAATTTTGATATAATTTGCCATTCTTTTTGCCCATTTTTTTGATAGCATCCATTGCTAACTGCTCAAAATTAGGCTCCCTTCCATACATATAATTAAATCGTCTTGCAACTTCTCGCGTTAATTCAATATGTGAAACCTGATCCTCGCCAACTGGTACATGATCAGCGCGATATATAAGGACGTCAGCGCTTTGCAATACGGGATAACCTAAAAATCCGTAAGTTGATAAATCTTTATCTTTCAGCTTTTCTTGTTGATCTTTATAGGTGGGAACTCGCTCTAACCAGCCTAAGGGGGTGATCATAGACAATAGCAAAAACAATTCGGCATGCTCAGGCACCCAGGATTGGATAAATAAGGTTGCCAGCCCAGGATTCACGCCGCAAGCCAGCCAATCAATCACCATATCCCAGATTATTTGTTTCATAAAACCTGGTTCATCATACCTCGTCGTCAATCCATGCCAATCCGCTACAAAGTAAAAACATTCATATTGGTTTTGTAAGTCAATCCAATTTTTTATAACACCATGATAATGGCCCAGATGCAAACGACCACTCGCTCGCATCCCAGAAACAACACGCTTATTTTCAGAATATAAAGATGACATTATTTTCTAGCTCTTATTACGCTTAATGATTAACTAAATGGTGAGGGATCCCCGCCCCCTACTCGAATGATACTAGGATAATTCCCTGTTAAATCAACCACCGTTGTCGGTTCATTACCCACATTGCCGCCATCAATGATTAAATCAACTTGGTTTCCTAAAACATCTCTTATTGCCTCTGGTTCACTGAGTGGAACTTCAGCGCCAGGCAAAATTAATGTGGTACTCATAAGAGGTGCTTCCAAACAGTCCAGCAAAGCTAGCGTCACTACATTTTTGGGAACTCGCAAGCCCAAGGTTTTTCTTTTCGGATGAAGCATTAAGCGAGGCACTTCAGAAGTGGCGTTTAAGATAAATGTATAGGCACCCGGTGTGAAAGCTTTTAACAATCGAAAGATGGGGTTAGTCACCTTTGCATAAGTTCCAAGATCGGACAGATCCCGGCATACCAAAGTCATATTGTGATGTTTGTCTAAATGACGGATACGACGAATCCGTTCTAGCGCCTTCTTATTTCCTAACCGACACCCTAACGCATACCCTGAATCGGTCGGATATACTACTAATCCCCCATTTTCAATAAGATTAGTTGCTTGGCGTAACAATCTTGCCTGTGGATTATCCGGATGGATGGCAAAAAATTGACTCATTCATGTCCCCTATTAAGTCGTCCACAATGACCACACTGGTTGTATATTCTCAGGTAGCTTTGGTTGCCCTCCTAAACCAACTTGGGTTTCTGGTCCACCGTGAAAATCTGACCCTGAAGAAGCAAGCATACCATATTCTTGGCAAAAGGCAGCAATTAGTTTAATTCCTTCGATATTTTGATTCCCTGACACAACCTCAATCCCCTCACCACCGACATCCTTAAATTCCTCAATGAGTTGGCGCAACTTAGTTTGCGTCAATCCATATTTTTGCGGGTGAGCTAACACAGCAATGCCGCCACTGCCTTTGATCGCATGAACAGCTTCCGCTAAGCTTATCCACTGGCATGCATGGTAAGCTGGCCGCCCTCTTTTCAAATAACGCTTAAATGCCTGCGCTCTGTCTTTCACATACCCAGCATTAACGAGCACTTGCGCGAAATGTGGACGTGCGAGGTGATCATGGCCGGCTAATTCAATGGCCGCTCTTAATGGATCAGGAACACCCAGTTGAGCTAATGACTCTGCAATTGAATTAGCTCGTTGACGTCGTCTCAATTTTTGTTCAACAACCACCTCTTTAATCAATGGATTGTCAATATCTATCTGTAAGCCTAATATATGGATATCGTGTTTATTCCAGCGAATACTAATCTCGATCCCAGGGATGATTGTTATCGGTTTATCTTGGGTTATTTGTTGTAATTCAGAAACACCTGCAACTGTATCATGGTCTGTTAATGCCAACATGGTAACGGATCGAGACAATGCTTGTTGGGAAAGAGCAGTTACACTCAAAAAACCATCCGAATAGGTACTGTGACAATGCAAATCAATCATGGATTAAAACTTAGAGAAAAAGGCTGTCTATGTTGATATAAATTATAGCATTTTGCAAGTTTTTTAGATTAAACTAACGACTTTCTCCATCATCCGCGTCACATCAATTTGTTTGCTGTGATGGTTAACGGTAGCTATCAGAGGTATATTTATTCGCGATTGAATCGCTTGGATATTATCCTCAACATGGCTCATTTGGGGGTCAACCTTATTAGCAATCCAGCCAGCAACTGGTAATTGGTACTTGTGGATAACCTCATTCAGTAAGAGTGTGTGGTTGATACAACCCAATCGAATAGCCACAACGATTATCATGGGTAACTGGCTATATTTAACAACATCAATCCATGTTTCGGATTCATTCAATGGAACCATCAATCCCCCAGCACCCTCTATCAGACGCAATTGAAAGGTTTGATATTGTGACTGGTTCAAGAAAGCATGGATATCCTTAGCGTTGATTGTTATGCCTTCCGCTTGAGCAGCCAAATGCGGGGCTATGGGCTGATTAAATAACCATTGATTGATACTCATATTCGATTGGTTTGCCCCCATGAGAATCTGAACATCCTCATTGACCCATTGCTCTTGCAACCACTCACAACCGGAGGCAATCGGCTTTAAACCAACACAACGGAAGTGCAAACTGCGGAAATAGTGAATTAATAATCGGGTCACATACGTTTTTCCACAGCCTGTATCCGTGCCGGTGATGAAGAATGTAGTCATGTTAATCTCTCTTGCATATGGTCTATAAAGATATCCGGATGTGTCAAAAATGGCATATGACCACAATGGTTGATGATGCTCACATCATTGACACATAATTTTCCAGATAATACATTGGCTAATGAGGACGGTACAATCGCATCTTGCTTTCCCAACAAAAATGACACATTGCCTTCATAGCCCTGGATATGATGGCGAAAATCCATTTCTTTTAATAGGGTTAACCCTAATTCTGCATCCGTTGGTAAAGCGGGGGCATATTGATATATTGGACGATGGCTATGATTTAGGAATTGTAATTCGATAAAATCATGCACGGTTTTTATTGGATCATAGGCATATCGCCGATAAAATCGCGTTAGCACAGCCGGCTCAATGCCAGGCCAGTCGTTATGCTTTAGAAAACAAGGGGATGTTGCCACTGCGGCAAGGTGGTTGATACGCCTACCACCTTGATTGGCGACATGGAAAGCATATAAGCCGCCCAGCGACCAACCAATGATTGAAAAGGACTGAGGGAGTATATTTAGAAGATTATTTGTAAACAAATCCATCGGCATGGAAGGTGTAAGACCATGCCCTGGCAGGTCAACGGTTAGCATTTGCCAATTAGAAGGCCAGATGGGTTTTAAACAATCCCAAATCGCATGATCAAACCCCCAGCCATGTAAGCATAAAACAGATAATCCCTTTCCATATTGGTAGAGTTGTATCATATCAAAGCATTCGCCTTAGCCAAAGCTTCAAATAAGCGATCGATATCCGCCATCTTATGGCATGCATTTAAGCTGATGCGAAGGCCTGATTCTTTGACTGGGACTGTGGGACTACGAATTAATTGGGCATGAATGTCATGGTTGTGAAGATAGTTTTTAAATTTTTGGGCCGTTTCAGCACACCCTAGTTGAAGTTGTTTGATAGGGGTTAGTGTAAATCGCCAGGCCATTCCCGAGTCGAGTGCTTTTTGTTTAAAATATTCACTTAGAGCGCGAAGGTGTTGACGCGCATCACATGCCTCCACAATTGCGTCCAGCGTATGGTTTAATCCCTGTGCGAGTGCGGAGCTCATGGTTGTTGAATAGGTATAAGGGCGGGCAAATTGAATTAACGCATCAATCCATTGACTTTGCCCAACAACGGCAGCTCCCATTGACGCAGCGGATTTTGCAAAAGAGATCATTCTTAGTGGTACTTGATGTTGATGGATTTGAAAATGTTCACAAGCTCCCATCCCGTTTTGCCCAAGCACACCAAAGGAATGCGCTTCATCCACCATTAACCCACACTGATGTTTTGCCACTAAATCACGATAACGATCGAGGGGCGGCACCAATCCGCTCATGCTGAACATTCCCTCGGTGATGACCATCTTGTGAGGGGAAAGCTTGCTCTCAAGATGCTCAGCATCGATATGTCGAAAACGGCTATAGGCCACTTTGCCCAATTGAATGCCATCGTAGACAGAAGCATGGATTGCCTTATCAATTACCACAGGTATTTCTAATCGACCAAGCAGCGATAAAATCGCTAAATTCGCTTGGTAGCCAGAATTAAATAAAACAGCCGTATCACATCCCGTCAATTGCGCAATGCGATTTTCCAACCGTTCATGAGCCTCACTTCGACCACCATTGACCGGTGATCCGCCACTGCCTGTTGGATAATCCAAATAGGCTTGGGCATAATGGTGTTTTAAAGCCTCATTCTTTGACAAAGACAAGTAATCATTTGTCATAAACGATAAGCCACCTTGATTAGTATTAGCAATACTACGTTGCCGATATAGCCCACTTTGTTGCCGACTTTCAATTAAATCAGCAATATTAGACTGCACAACATCCATCTTTCGCTTCCAATCCAAGTTTCGATAACAATGAGAGATCGCTCTCTTTTTCAGGATTGCTACACGTTAACAATTTTTCACCAAGAAATACAGAGTTTGCGCCTGCAAAAAAGCAAAGTGCTTGCAACTCATCACTCATTTCAGTCCGCCCAGCCGATAAGCGTATCACTGCGTTAGGCATGGCTAATCGGGCACAAGCAATCGTTCGAACCAGTTCAAAATTCTCGAGTGGTTTTGCATTAGCCAGAGGTGTGCCAGGTACTGGAATTAAACGGTTGATAGGAACGCTTTCTGGTGGGGGGGCCATAGTGGCTAGTGTGGTAATAAAATCTATCCTGTCTTGGCGGCTTTCGCCCATCCCCATGATGCCACCACAGCAAACAGATATACCTGCATCTCTCACCAATTTCAACGTATCTAACCGGTCTTGATAGGTTCGCGTTGTCACAATTTTTTGATAGTGATTTTCAGACGTATCAATATTGTGATTATAAAAATCGAGTCCAGCCTCTTTTAACTGATGTGCTTGCTCCGATTTAAGCATCCCGAGTGTCATGCATGCCTCTAAACCAAGCGATTTTACCGTTTGAATCATGTCAATCAGCTCTGGCATGGCTTTATCAGGAAGATGTCGCCAAGCAGCGCCCATACAAAAACGGGTGGCGCCATTCGCTTTTGCCGCCTGAGCTTGCTCTTTCACACGTTCCAACGACGATAACTTCTCTTTTTCTATGGTCGTCTTATAATGGCCGCTTTGAGAACAATAACCACAATCTTCCGGACATGCACCCGTTTTGATGCTCATCAAAGTAGCTAATTCTACTTCATTTGCACGATGATTATTACGATGTGTAAGCTGAGCTTCTAATAGCAAATCATTCAAGGGCAAATCAAACCAATGTGTAATTTTTGCCTTTATCTGGGATTCATTGAAAATCATGATTTTTCCTTTGCATTACGTTCTTGGCATGATAAATTGCCAATATTTTTTGTCAACTTAAAAATTTCGCCGGGTTTACCAATGAATACAATTGAACGAGACTTAAAGCATATATGGCATCCTTGCATGCAGATGAAAGATTTCGAACAATGTCCTCCGATCGTCGTTCATCATGCCAAGGGTATCTATTTGGAGACAAATCTCGGTCGGTTAATCGATGCTCAATCGAGCTGGTGGTGTAAATCACTTGGTCATCAACATCCAAGAGTTAAATCAGCCATTGAAGCACAACTTGCTATATTTGAGCATATCATTAGTGCTAACTGCACACATGATTTATTGGCAGAATTTGGTCAGACTATCGAAGAAATTACAGGTTTACAACACGTTTTTTTTGCCAGTGATGGGTCATGTGCCGTTGAAATCGCCATGAAACTTGCCATGCAGAAAGAACAAATAATGCGTGAAAATCCAAGAAAACTGTTTGTTAATTTAGCCAATGCCTACCATGGGGAAACGTTAGCCACCCTAGCTGTCAGTGATCTTGGACTGTATAAATCTGCTTTTCATCATGTATCATTGCCAACATTCACCATCGAAGACATCCCTTATGTGACTAGTCAAAATGACTGCTTACATGAGTCAAGTGATACTTTGTGGCAACGTGTACTCCCTCAATTGAAAGCCATCGAAAAGGACTGTATTGCTTTAATTCTCGAACCACTTCTTCAAGGAGCTGGTGGTATGAAATTATATACGGTTGATTTTCTTTCACGATTATGTCGATGGGCAAAACAAAATGATATTCTCATCATAGCCGATGAAATCATGACTGGCATTGGGCGTGTAGGCAGCTGGTTGGCGTTTGATTATTTGGATATCAAACCGGATTTGATTTGCTTATCCAAAGGACTAACCTCCGGCACCATACCCATGAGTTGCGTGGCAATATCTCATCCTATTTTTGAATGTTTTTATGATGACTTCCAATCCGGCAAGTCCTTTCTCCATTCCCATACTTATAGTGGGCATGCACTTGGCATTGCAGCAGCGCTGGCAACTATTGAAACGATAAAATCTGAAGGTATATTTAATCATGTCAACGAATTAGGGTTACAAATGGCAAACGCAATGAAACATGTTGCTGAAAAAACGGCCTGTTTAGCGAATGTTCGCCAATTTGGCGCAATGGTTGCTGCTGATATAGAAGATATCGCCATTGATCGACCCGGTTTTCAAGTCTTCCAAAAAGCACTACAACAAGGAGCATTGATGCGTTCACTTGGAAAGACAATATATTGGTTACCGCCCTTAAATTCACCCAGCGACATTATTGCACAACTTGCTGATATTACTGAAAAAAGTATTAATGCTGTCCGCAATCAAGCCAAAGCACAAGCATTCATCTAAATGCTATAATTAACCTAGTACGATTTTTCAGGTCTTTTTTCTAACGTTTGTATGCGTAGTGATGAGGGTGAAAAACGAAGGTAGTACTGTTGACCTGTTACTTGGGACCATCCTACAAACTCGTCGATAAGGATGTTAATGATAAGCCGCTTAATCCTGATGATATGCCTTATACCAGTTAACGCTGTCTATGCGGCGTGGGAATGCCCAGCTGTGGATAAATTTGGATATTTTTACTCCGTCAAAAACATATTTGTAAAAATTGCTGTCTCCAAATCAATGGATCTTTGCAAACACAAAAGTGCTGACCCAGCAAGTTGTCTAGTAGAGCGTGCCTATTGTCAACGCATTGCCAAGAGCAACCCGCATAATACTCATTGGCAATGTTTTGCATATGATTCAAACGGTGAAAAATACCCATCTGGCCCCTATTCCAATCAATATCAATCGACCCTTAAGGCAGAATATTTATGCCGCCGCTTGTCAAAGTTGCCTTCAAGCTGTAATGTTCCACTTTTTACTTGCGAGAAAATATAATTATGACCTTTGTCGTTGCAGTAACGGGTTCCACCGCTAGCGGAAAATCAACTGCTGTAAATTTTTTTGCTAACAAAGGCGTAACTGTTATCAGTGCTGATGAAATTAATCGATCCTTGTTAGAGCCAAACACGCCAACATTTTTAGCCATTGCTAAACATTTTGGCAAGTCTATCCTAAACGAACAGGGACATTTGAACAAACAAGCTTTACGCAGCGTGATTTTCTCTAACCCCGTTGAAAAAAAATGGTTAGAAGATTTGCTTCACCCAATCATTCGAAATAAAATGCAAGATCAGTTAGCTTCCGCTACAGGACGCTATGTTGTCATTGAGATTCCCTTACTCAAGTCACGCAGTGACTATCCCTATCTTAATCGTGTTTTACTGCTTGAAAGCGATCCGTCGATTCAAATAAAACGAATTATGCAACGAGACCATTGTGGCTATGAACAGGCCGCGGCTGTTCTTAAAAACCATTCGCCAAACTCAGTTAAACGCCAACTAGCCGATGATATTATTACCAATAATCAATCAACCGATGCATTGCATGAACAACTCAACCAATTACACCAACAATACAGCGCTCTTGCGCAATTAAAATAATGCGTCATCGAAATGAAGTCTACTACAAAAACACAATAAATCCTTGATTTTATGAATAATTGATTTGAAGCCCCAAATAGTTTATGGTAAGATTTCAAATTGAATAAAAAGATTACCAAATCTGCTCGTTCAGTGGGCAAATGAGTTATATTTTATTAGATAGTTTAAAGACAAGTAAATTTTGAAACAATTTATCGGATAGAACGAAGAGTTTAGGCATCAAACTGGAAGTTTCAGTTATGCTAGTTTTGATTCAATCGATAGGCCACATCTAACTATAAAGTACAAAGCAAGGATTTGCTGATGCATAAAGAGATGATGACATTCGAATTGGCAACCCACTTCTTGCCAAAAGTTTCGCTGAAACTCGAATCTTATATCCAGTCTATCATGGACAGTCAAAATGAATCACACCCCGTTATTCACCATCATGCTTTATTAAATTGTAACGAAGTATTAAACATTGTCGACAAGCCAGAGCTTAAAAGCCGATTTTTGAAAGAGTTTCTCCGGGTTGAACACCTACTTAATCGCTGTCAAACAAAGATATGCAATGAATTATACGACTTACTTTTTCAACAGATTCAATATCTCAGTAATATGAATCATAATTTTGCCAACCGACTGAATGAAGATTTATTCTTGCTCGCCATTCGCCAAAATTTAACAGCGAATAACCAGAGTTTAAATGATTTTTGTCCGCAGTTTCAGTTTTGGATGGAGGCAGATCCTATCATTCGCCGTGAAATGATTGAAAAATGGATAAATGCACTGCACCCTTTACATAAAACCGTAAAAACCTACTTATCTATCTTACGCCAAACAGCATTATCTTCTGTCATTAAATTGGATAGAGGTTTCTATCAACAAGCACTACCACCTGCAAATAATTGCCATTTGATCGCCGTTAAATTAGCGAAATACTATGGTGCCATTCCTAAAATCAATCTAGGTCACTTTGGATTAAGCATACGACTTTTTGATGTTGAGTCGATGCGT
Source organism: Legionella sp. W05-934-2 (assembly GCF_964199965.1). Classification (NCBI taxonomy): domain Bacteria; kingdom Pseudomonadati; phylum Pseudomonadota; class Gammaproteobacteria; order Legionellales; family Legionellaceae; genus Legionella; species Legionella sp. W05-934-2. The sequence goes on from NZ_CAXMZT010000001.1 coordinate 384,518, forward strand.
GAGATGCACAAAGATAATACCGAAATAGAATTAGCTCTCTGCCAGTTATAGCGCCTCTTTAGCATAGATAACCGGTTCAAAACTGTAACGATGGATTGGACATGGGCCATGCTTCATCAATGCAAGCTTATGTTCTTTTGTAGCATACCCTTTATGGTTAGAAAATCCATATTGTGGAAATTGCTGATCAAAATTATTCATCATTCGATCGCGTTCAACTTTGGCAATAATTGAAGCTGCACCTATCAGCGTCTCTTTCAAATCACCTTTCACAATACACTCACTTGGAATCGATGTTTGAGGTGCATAAAGACCATCAATCAATAGCTTTGTTGGCTGAATTGATAGGCCTTCTATCGCTCGTTTCATCGCAAGCAACGTTGCTTGATGGATGTTAATTCGATCAATTTCTTCGGCTTCAACAATACCCAGTGCAAATGAAAGGGCTTTGTCAATTATTAATTGATACAAATGTTCTCGTTTTGCATGGCTTAATGCTTTTGAATCGGTAATGCCATCAATTTGAGTCTGTAAAATAACAGCAGCTGCTACAACCGGCCCTGCTAAAGGGCCCCGCCCAGCTTCATCCACACCGGCAACTATCATCCTGCTTCCTTTGTTATTTGCCCTCTCTTAATAATTTCGGCCTTCTCCAAAGCCTGCGGTTGATAAGAAAGGTTATAATTGATTTATTATTATAGGCGTGCGATCATATCTGCTATTTCTGAAAAATAAAAGAGAAAACCATGATTCGTTGTGCAGTCATCGGGGTAGGTTACCTAGGACGATTTCACGCCCAGAAATATCAACTTTTGGATAAAACTGAACTGGTAGCTGTGTGTGATGTAAACCCAACAACAGCTGCAGCAGTGGGCCAAGAATTAAACGTACCCTACACGGTGGATTATCGCACTTTATTTAGTAAAGTGGATGCAGTTAGCATCGCTGCGACGACGAAGCAACATTATCAAATCGCGAAAAGTTGTTTAGAGCAAGGCATTCATGTGCTACTTGAAAAGCCCATGACAGAAACAATTGAGCAAGCAACCGCTTTAATCTCAATTGCCCAACATCACCAGTGCGTATTACAAATCGGCCATATGGAACGTTTTAATGCCGCTCGCCTTGCGTTAGATAACCATTTGGATAACCCCCTCTTTATCGAGTCTCATCGACTTGCACCCTACAAACCAAGGGGTGCTGATGTTAATGTTGTGCTTGATTTGATGATCCACGATATTGATATCATTCAAAGTATCGTTGACAGTCCAATCACTAACATTGATGCGCAAGGCGCGCCTGTTTTATCCCCTTCCATTGATATTGCTAATGCACGGATTCGTTTTGCCAATCATTGTGTCGCAAATGTCACTGCAAGCCGTATCAGCTATAAATCAGAACGAAAAACACGTATCTTTCAAGCCAACACTTATATTTCAATTGATTTCCAAAATAAGAAATTTGCAGTATTTGAAAAAGGGACAGGCGAAATGTTCCCCGGTATTCCAGAGATTGTACGGCATGAATCTACGTTTGAGAATGGAGATGCATTATTAGAAGAAATCCGCTCCTTCTTAGAATGCATCGAACACGGGAAGAAACCCCTAGTATCTGGTGAAGAGGGTCGAGCAGCCCTAGAAACAGCCGATAAAATAACCCATTTTATTAACCAAGAGCTGCTACTTCGTGAACGAACAGAACATGCCTAAAAAGATTGTCATCATTGCTGGAGAGGAATCAGGCGACTATCATGCATCTAGTTTTGTTCGTCTTTTAAAACAGCAAAATCCTGACTGGAAATTTTCCGGCATAGGCGGCCGCCATTTACAGCGCGCCGGTATGAAATTGTTGTTTAATTTATCGGCCTATGGTGTGACAGGCATAACCGAAGTATTCCGATACTTTTTTATCATAAAGAAGGCCTTTAACCTTATCATCAACCATATTAAAACTGAAAACCCGGATCTTATTATACTGGTTGATTACCCTGGATTTAACTTAAGATTGGCTAAAAGAATTAGACGATTTTCATTAACTCCAATCCTGTACTATATCGCACCACAAATTTGGGCATGGAAACCTAAACGCCTAAAAACCATCCAGAAATACATCAGTCATATGGCCGTGATTTTGCCATTTGAAAAAGAACTATATCAGCAGGCAGAAGTGCCTGTCTCTTTTGTCGGCCACCCTATTATCAGGCAATTGGAAGAAAAGATGAAATCGTTATTGGATAAGCAATCACTTGGTCTCCCCGACAATAAAATCTTAGTAGCCATGTTGCCTGGCAGTAGGCGAAATGAAATAAAACGGCTATTACCAGTATTTATCGAAACGATCAAACAATTCCAGCAAGAAGATGACAGTATTCATTTTGTTATTCCTGTTGCAAAGTCACTAAATTTTGATTATGTAAAATCCCTTCTTCCTGGCAATCTCCCTGTAAGCTTAGTATATGGTCATGCCATTGATGTCATGATGTTATCTGAAGCAGTAGTGGTTGCATCTGGGACGGCGTCACTTGAATGTGCCTTGTTGGGTAGACCTAGTTGCTTGGTTTATAAAATTTCTGCTGCAACATACAGCGCGGCGACACAACTCGTACGAATACCCTATATTGGTTTAGCAAATATTCTCAGTGGGAAAATGATAATGCCTGAATTAATTCAAGACGATTGTGAACCAACTTCCTTAAGTAATATGGTGCATTTTCTAGTCTATGATGAAGCTTTCAGAGAAAATCAAGTTGAACAATTTAACGCCTTGTATTCGACACTTTCAAGCACAGCTGCCGATTGCACAATCGAGTCAATTATTGATAATTTACTCCCTGATCCTCAAGAATACGAAGTGGATAAAAATACAGAAAAAGTCTAGATAATCAAAAGGGCTTGGTGTACAATTGTCGTAACTTTCGTCCATGAAAGTAATTTGGATTTAATGATTTAACCAAAATAAGGAAGTTAAGATGAATGTAATTGACACCCATAATCAAACCACATCCACGCAAGAACAAGGCTTGCAAGATATGGTTTATTCCCTAGTCAATAATTTCTTATCCGAAAACAAAGGAAAGCCTGTTACCGACTTATATGATATGATTCTTTCTGAAGTTGAGCCCCCATTATTACAAGCAGTTATGGAAAAGAAACGCGGCAACCAACTTCAAGCAGCCAAAATGCTTGGTATCAGTCGTGGTACAATTCGCAAAAAATTGCAACGCTATTTTGGCACACGCTATTTCCGCCTTACAGAAGAATAATGAGTAGACCTCTCGTTATTTTCCCAATAATAGCGAGAGGTTCTCTTGTTAAACTATCACTCCACCACTTCACCTTACTCATACTCAAGCAAACCGGTATTTTCTAACACTGAATAATGTGCATAGTCCAAGAATTGAAGTCATGACAGACCATGAGACAGTCTTAATGAAGAGAGCCCAAAGACGGTGATATTAGGGTCTATACCTATAATCACAAATCTACCATATTGGTAACTCTTTATGCATGTATCCGCTACATTTGTTGAGAACGATGGATCATCCTGTTAAGCAGAAAAAAAGGACTTACAAAAAATTCCAAGGTCGAGGCATAAACATTTTTCTCGGATACTGGTTTTTCGATTTTCGTTGCGATCAGAATCATCCAAGTTTGGTGACACTTGCTAATTAAAATAGATCTTCTTGATTCAACCCTAAATCTTCTAATAACTGCCGCAAAGTCTTAAGCGCTTCTACCTGAATCTGCCTAACTCGTTCACGGGTCAGATCGATTTCTTTACCCACATCTTCAAGGGTGGATTTTTCGAAACCGCGAAGGCCAAAGCGTCGTGCAATGACTTGTTGCTGATTTTCAGGGAGATCATCCAATAATTTTTCCATATGCGCTTTGAGATTTTCGTCCGTCAGCATTTCCGCCGGGTTAATGCTATTTTCGTCAGCAATGGTATCCAGAAGTGATTTGTTTTCATCGTAGCCAACTGGCGTATCAACAGAGGCAACTTTTTCGTTTAAGCCCAACATTTTTTCGACATCTTCGAGAGGCTTATCAACCATATCAGCAATTTCTTCAGCCGTTGGTTCATGATCCAATTTTTGTGTAAGAGCGCGAGCTGCTCGTAAATATACATTTAACTCTTTCACAACATGGATAGGCAATCGTATAGTACGTGTTTGATTCATGATGGCACGCTCAATCGTTTGGCGAATCCACCACGTTGCGTAGGTTGAAAAACGATATCCTCTTTCGGGATCAAATTTTTCAACTGACTTCATTAATCCTAAATTACCTTCTTCAATTAAATCCAGTAATGGAAGACCACGATTCAAATATCGTCGCGCTATTTTGACCACTAATCGTAAGTTGGACTCAATCATACGTTTTCTAGCAGAAGCATCCCCTTTTAACGCTAGGCGAGCATAGTGGACCTCTTCATCGGCTGATAATAACGGAGAAAACCCGATTTCGCCCAAATAGATTTGAGTCGCGTCCATTATTTTACTGGCTTGACGACCTTTTTGATAGGAAGGAAACATGGATTTATTGTCGAAATCCGCTTCCGCTTCCACTTCCTCTGGTTCCTGGGTATCGCTCTCTAAATCAATATCGTCATCGGCGTCGGAAGACATGTCTAACTCGTCATCAAGATCTAAAACATCGTCGTCGTCTTTTTTTGACAGATTATCTTTTGATGCTTGTTTCTTTTTTACCATGTTTCCTAACCTACCATGCCAAGAGTTTTTCAGTCATATATATTTTTGCACGATTTACCTATGGATTGTCAACCATTTGTTAAATAATTCAAAGGATTAACTGGCTTTCCATTTTTTCTCAGTTCAAAATGCACGCCACGCATGTTTGAGCTTATTAGACCAGTATAAGCGATAACTTGTCCTTTTGTAACTTTCTGACCTTCTTTTACAAGATTTTTCGAATTATGACCATAGGCCGTTAAGTACTGTCGATTATGCTTAACAATGATCAAATGCCCATACCCGGGAATACCATCTCCTGAATAGGCCACCATACCACTCGATGCCGCTCTGACAGCTTGTGTCTTGTTCGCAATAATATCGATGCCCTTTTGACCAGAGGCAAGCGAAAAAGATTGCCTCAATTTCCCTTTTAAAGGCCACTGCCAAACAACATTGGTTTGTTGGTAGGCGGCGGGTTGCTTTGTTCTTTTAACAGGCCTGGTTGTTGGCAAAGGTCTTTTATATTGTGAAGCAATACGCGTGTATATGGCTTTTTTCAATGGATAAGGTTCTGTTAAACGTATTCTTTGTCCTGGCTTGATATCATAAGGTGGTTGGATATGATTAATTCTTGCAACGTGGTGATAGTCTTTTTCATATCTAAACGCAATGGAGAATAATGTATCTTTTTGGCGGACAACATGATATGGCGCGTTTTTGTCGAATGGTATCCACCTCAGCTCTTCAACAGGCGCTGGCATTGGCTGCTCGCTACAGCTCCATAGCAGAACACACCCTCCCAGCAATAATATCGCGCGAACTATGCCCTTCATGGTCTGCTAGTGACTTAATAATATTTATAAATAAAATACCCGATAACAAGTAAAATTACCACAAGCCAACCAATATAATCGATATATTGTCGAATTTGACGATCAATTTTACTCCCATAAAAATAAATCAATGCCGCAACCAGATAAAATCGAAGTCCCCGTCCAAAGAATGAGGCAACCAAAAATGGGATTAAAGGCATGGCCATAGCACCCGCCGCCAAGGTAAATACTTTATAAGGGATAGGTGAAAACCCGGCGACAAAAACAACCCATATTCCATAGTGAGTAAACCATTGAGACGTATTTTGATACACAGCGTAATATTGCGTTGTCATTAAAAATGGTTCTATCCAGTGCATCGCATAATAGCCGAGGATATAACCAAATAAGCCACCTAACAACGAAAATAGTAATGTTAAAAAGGCATATCGCCATGATTTATTGGGGTTAGCAAGACCCATACTAATTAACATGACATCAGGCGGAATAGGGAAAAATGAGGATTCTGCAAAGGATATAATACAAAGCAATGGCTCTGCTTTAGGGGACTGCGACCATTGAATCATTTTGTCGTAGAGATTTGAAAAGGATAAATAGCTTACCAATTGATATTCTCCAACCAAGATCCCAATTGATCAAACAAGCTATAGTTGGTTAGGTCCAAATGCAATGGTGTCACGGAAACATAGCCCTGACTCACCGCATAAAAATCCGTTCCGGGACCTGCGTCTGCCTCACTACCAGGAGGACCAATCCAATATATTGGTCGCCCACGTGGATCGTTATCTTCAATGATCGGTGCAGAATTATGCCTCGTTCCTAAACGAGTTACCTGAATACCCTTGATATCTTTTATTGGCATGTCAGGTACATTGATATTCAAAATTGTCTGCGATGGTAAACGATGATTCTTTAGCCTTAACACCATGTTTGCCGTAATTTTCGCAGCGGTGTCATAGTGTTTAATGTCACGGCCAACCATTGAAACAGCAATGGCTGGCAGCCCCAGGTAACGGCCTTCCATCGCGGCTGCTACCGTTCCTGAATAAAGGGTATCATCACCGAGATTAGCCCCCTCATTAATGCCAGAAACTACCATATCCGCATTTGGTTTAATAAAGCCAGTTAAAGCCAGATGGACACAATCGGAAGGGGTGCCTTCCACACAATAATAGCCGTTTTCTAGCTGACGTGCCCTTAATGGCTGATGAAGCGATAGCGAACTACTCGCACCGCTGCAGTTTCTGTCTGGTGCCATAACCACCACGTCAGCATGAGTAGACAACTCTTTGGCAAGCGCATGGATACCAGGGGCATTAACACCATCATCGTTACTGACCAGAATCTTCATCTCTCACTCCTATAGGTGATTCATAATAACTCACCACAGCTAAATATTCCGCTAGCGTTTGTTTGTCTTGTTTCAAATCCATCGCTAATTTATCATCGTGTTTCTTGGTTAATTGCTTTTCCTGTTCAGAAATATTCTGCTGCATTGCAATAATATGCAAACCAAATAACTGCGGATTTTGCTTTAGTGCCGCTGCAAGATAACTAAATTTATTCGCAATTACCGTTAACTCATCGCATGTAACGCCTGCGGGTTGCTTATTCGGGCAGGAGGACATCGCCTGTTTGAGTTTAGATGGATTTCGCCAATAATAATGGCTGTCTATTTTATTACATCCTACTAACAAGCAAACCACGAAGCCTAATAGCCAATATTTCATACTACTTACCGTTTACCAAAAATATCCATATTATCATTGTTAATGCTCTCTTGCGACCATTTTGCAAGCAAATTTTTTTATGCTCTAGCACTTGTTACTCGTTAGCATTTCAAGCACAATAAGCGACATATCCAAATTGTAACTTCGAATCATTAACCCCTCATCCGCTCTTTTAGCACCTTCACCTCTTGTCTGGGCTCAAGGAAGAATGACAGAAGTTATATAGAAGATATATAATATCTCAATCTAAACGACAGAGTTTATCCCATGCTTGACTTTAAAGTTGTGCAAAATCCAGAAACTGGCGAACATGTCCTTGAAACGTCCCTTTCGGGAAAGCCTTTATTAACCACGCCTCAATTAAACAAGGGCACCGCATTTACCCATGATGAACGAAAGGAGTTTGGTCTCTTAGGAAAACTTCCTAACCGGGTTGAAACGCTCGAAGAACAAGTTAAAAGAGCCTATTTTCAATACTCCAGCTACAAAACACGTCTTCAACAGAACATCTACTTAAATAATTTACACGATAAAAATCAAGTTTTATTCTATGAATTGCTTTCTCGCCATCTCGGTGAGATGCTGCCAACCATATACACACCCATTGTTGGAACTGCTGTTAAACGGTTTAGCCATGAATATCGCCAACCAAGAGGGTTGTATATTGCGCACTCTGATAAAAATCACATCGATGATATTATTGATAATCGCTCTAATCCTGAGATTGATTTAGTGGTGGTTACCGATGGTGAAGGGGTGTTAGGAATCGGTGACCAAGGCATTGGTGGCATGGACATTCCTGTTGCTAAGCTCATGGTTTATAGCCTTTGTGGTGGCATTGACCCCTGCCGAACGTTACCAATTTTTTTAGATGTTGGGACTAACAACCAAGAATTATTAAATGATCCAATGTACTTAGGATGCCGTCATAATCGCATCGGTTCTCAGGCCTATGATTCGTTTATTAAAGACTTTGTTACCAGTATACAACGCCATTTTCCAAAGGCGTTTTTACATTGGGAAGATTTTGGAAGAGGCAATGCCCGAAAAATTCTTGACCAATTTCAAGATCAACTATGCACCTTTAATGATGACATCCAAGGAACAGGCGCTGTGACATTGGCAGCTTTACTAGCAGCGTGTGACGTAACTAATAGACCCTTGACTGAACAACGTATTGTCGTGTTTGGCGCTGGCTCAGCGGGAACTGGCATTAGCGATCAAATTGTCGATGCCATGATTCGACTTGGTTTAACGCAAAAGCAAGCCCTCGACCACTTTTGGTTAATCGACAAACAAGGATTACTCACCGATAGCGATACCGACTTGACTGGGGCCCAGCGACCTTATGCTCGCAAACAAAAAGAAATTTCAAAATGGCACAAAGCCCCCCATTCCTATCCTTCTCTGACTGATACTGTTCGACATATCAAGCCGACAATTTTAATTGGATGCTCAGCACAACCAGGTGCTTTTTCACAACACATCGTTGAAACAATGACTCAACATTGTGATCGTCCCATCATTTTCCCATTATCAAACCCTGATGAAAAGTGTGAGGCAACACCAGCAGACATCCTTAAATATAGCCATGGTAAAGCGCTTATCGCGACAGGAACTTCTTTCCCCGCAGTGGAGTATCAAAATAGGCTTGTAGAAATCGCACAATGCAATAATGCCTTGGTTTTTCCAGGGATTGGACTGGGTGTTCTTGCTGTGCAAGCATCTCGTTTAACCAAAGGAATGATTTGGGCTGCATCCCAGGCTCTTTCTGAATTTGCGCCAAGTAAAAAGGATAGTTTTTTACCGCTGTTACCTTCTCTCAACGATGCAAAACAAGTTGCCAAAGACATTGCCCTTGCCGTAGCTCAAGTAGCTATCGACTCTGGTTATGCCCAAGAGCATCCCGAAAATTTGAAAGAAAAGATAAATACGATGTTTTGGGAGCCAAGGTATTTACCATTCCGGAAAATTTAATGAGAGGATGTCCACATCAACTGCCTGGATGAATGCCTTTACCTCTGAGGATTTTCACTAATACCGCGACGAAAAACCATGAGGATAGATATTCATTTATGAAATTCAACTGTTTCTCGATTTACTCTAGAAAGCATGATATGAATTTCTTTTCATTGTGCCTCAATGTTATTTTTCGTATGATAAAGCCAGAATCTAATTGCAAGACAAGGCGTCCAAATGTTAATTAACTTATCGATACTGATAATTAGTATTATTGTGCTAATCGCTTCGGCTGAACGGCTAATCTACGGCGCAACAGGTATCGCTGCACATTTTAATTGGTCACCTTTTATGGTAGGCATCACGCTGGTTGCATTAGGGACGTCTGCGCCAGAAATTATGTTTGCTATCTCAGCAGCTAGCCAGGGGTATACCGAAATGGCGGTGGGTAATGCTATTGGTTCAAACATAGCTAACATCGGGCTGATTCTTGGCTTAAGCGCGTTGCTCAAGCCAATAACTTTAAAACATGGCATCATTCGTCGGGAATACCCACTGCTTTTTATCATTATGTTGTTCACGTACTTATTGATAATTGATGGCTATCTCGGCGTGATTGATGGTTCGTTGCTTATTATTGCCTTTATCGCCACGTTAGTGTTTATCGTCTATCGGGAAAGAAATTCATCCATTCACTCACGAATGGTGCAAAAACAACATCAAGCGCTTGTTAAAACCCACCGCCAATGGTTTTATTTCCTATCATTTATCATTGGGTTAGTCTTACTAGCTATCTCCGCACATTATCTAGTCATCAGCGCAGCAAACCTTGCTCATATACTTGGCGTTAGCCCATTGGTGATTGGATTAACCATTATCGCAATCGGCACAAGCATACCTGAACTCGCAACATCATTGATAGCCAGTTATAAAGGACATGATGATATTGCTATTGCAAATATATTAGGCTCTAACATCTTTAATCTCGTAGCAGTGATGTCTTTCCCTGGCATCATCAGGCCAGCACATCTCTCCAATACCGTTCTTTGGCGAGACATCCCCGTGATGTTTGTTATCACCATGGTTTTGCTATCGATGAATTGGTTTAACCAAAAACACCTATCCCGTTGGCAAGGCATGTTTTTGCTAATCATTTATTTTGCCTACATCATGGGGTTGGTCATTGATGCGATTATGTGAAAATCGATCAGTCTGTTAAAGCTAGTAGAGGTTAATCAAAATGCTTAACTATTTTGGGCTGTTTCTTAATGGCATTTAACGCAACGATAGCATCAGGTTGGTTAGCAAGCGCCGCTAAGCGAATCCATTTTAAAGCCTGTTCACGATCCTCAGTAACTCCTTGGCCATAATAATACATATAACCGATAGCATACTGAGCTTCAGGGTTACCCTTGTTTGCCTCAGGCAATAAACGAATGAATGCTTGTCGATAATTTTGCTTTTTGAAACTAGCAATACCCTCAGCGAGATTAAGGGACGATAAACATGCCGACAAAGGTAACGATAAAGCTACGACGGTCATCAGCGTTATGAATGTGCGCTTCACGTTCACTCCTTAATCAATAATGATTTGGGTTTTGGTTCAAAAGCCAGTGAGTCTTTTGGTAATGAAAGCTGTTGTAATTTACCATCATACAAAATTATCACGGAATTTTCTGTAATTTTCTTCACAACCGCTCCACCGGGTAACGAATCATTCATATGATAAAATTTTTCTTCTTGATTACTTTGTCGAACAATCACTTGAGAATCCTTAACATTTTCTGAATACAACACCCCTACTAGTACAAAGTCCAGATCGGCTTGCTGAATGTCTTTGGCATCTTCCGGTAAATATTGACCAAAATAAGGGCTAGCGACGATTCGTTCTCGATTTATAGAATGACCAGCACCCAAATTTGGGTTGACTGATGTTGTTTCCAGGCTAGGATTTCTACCGTATTGCACATAAGACGTCAAGTGCCAGATTGATAGCAATAAAAAAAATACCACAAGAAGCCATGTTATTCGTGTTAGTGTGAGCCAATTTGGCAAGTAATGTTTCATACCAATCTTTTTCAAAAGGTTGGCATATATCATATCAAAAAAAATGCCCCTTGTGGGGCATTTTTTTATCGATTTGTTGTCGTGATTAAACAGCCTCTTGTTTAACCTCCACTTTATCATCATAAGGATGATTTGCGGCTGCTTGTTGTTGCGCAACATTGAGTCGATGAGTTAATGCTGTTAATAAACCATCAAACATTTTATTGAAGGCAATATAGCAGCGATCTACCATTTGTAAGGCTTGTCGACGTACATCGACAGGGACCTTCATGGCGAACATTTTTGCTTCCATTTCTTCCTCAAAAATTGCATGAGCTAATTCAACGTCTAAATGAGTACTTGAAAAGTATTTCAAATTATCATTTTCGCCCGTTTTTTTAACTTGATTAACCACTTTTTCAAAGAAAACATGGCCTGATGACTCAAGGGTTAACAACAATGCGATATTGATTCGCTCATCTTCTGACTTGTAGATTTCTGACATAATGGCATAAGCAGCATCACGAGTTAGTTGCGTTTCGTTGCTATACAACCAGGCAACGTCATCATTCTTGCACTGATTATTTAGTTTGTTACCGAGATATGCTTTATCATGCAAGAACCATTTGTCATGCCCAGCATCTTCTAAACGGTGATGGCGAGCAATCTTTTTCAGATAAGGATCGGTGACCTTTTCTTCATTGATACGCAAAATATCTTGAAACGTCATCGCCCAAAATGTTAACTCTGGCACAAAGTAACTAATTTCTTCAATGCTATCTAATTTCTCCAACTCTTTAAAAAATGGATGATTCATAAATTCTTGTTGTTTTGAATCGATATAAACTTGTATACTTTTCATGGTATTCTCCAACATAAAAAAACCGTTCGTATAAATTAATGCACATATCGTGCCAACTTTAACCAAAAATACCTTGCTATTTTCCGTAATTTGCTCGCTTATTGATTAGTCTGATCATATATTCGTCATTTATTTGACGTTTCGGATAACATATGTGACTATTTTTTGACCATCAACTAATTGATTTTTTTATATTTTTAATTTTATTATTGTATAATTAATCATATTGGTCATTTTTATGACAGTTGTTTTTGTGTGAGTTCCAACTCACTGTCATAGACAATCCCGCATTACGCCTGCGGCTAATGTGGGCTATCGATTTATAGGTGGTTAAAGTCTGTTAGTTATGCCTAAATTAACGAATGGGCATATTTTCAAATAGTTTTGAAGTGAAGATATGATTCGGATCATATTTTTGTTTATTGGCTATCCAAGTGGATAACTTATCACCAAAATGGGTTTGCCACCACTTGGGCTCAAGAAAATCCCCCTGGTATCCCGACAGATACCGCTTTCCGCCCAATGGTAAAAAAATATCATTGAGCCAGTTCATTGTGTCAATGGCAACCGATTTATAAGAATGCGGCAGACCCGGATTGAGAATCATAAACGAAAACAAGGGGCCTTTTTCGGGAAACATTAGCATTCCGGAGTGAATCAACTTAATGGGAATAATATGGATTAAAGGTGCGATTACTGTGGGAATCTTAGCTAATATATTTGGCAGTACTTCAGTGAGCGTGTGTTGATCAATATAGCATTCATACCAAGGATGCATCATTGACCATAATCCCTGCTTTTGCATGGCATCAAAACGATGATTGTGACGTAAAAAGTATTGATCAATCGTTTCTGATTGTTGGTGCAATCGTTTGCAAGGACTCAATACTGACACCACCTCATCGTCTGGCTCATTACCCTCATATTCAAGCGAAACATGCAGACCATATAGCCAATGAGTAAGCGGTTTCTTTTGTCCGTCGTAAACAATGGCACCTTGTGACGAAGCACTACAAAAGGACTCAATGTAATCAAAATGCTCTCTAGCAAGGGTGATTGCTGCTAAAAAGTCACTGAATTCATAATATAATAGAAACCAAGTTTTGACCTTTGATTTGACCGGTCGTAAAGGAATACCGGCTCGAACAAGGATACCAAAATTACCTTGGCCACCAAGGATTGCATGAAATCGATCATCATGGCGATCAATGATAGCGTGCATGCCTCGTCCATCCACTATTTCCAAGTTTGAAACGTTAGCAATCATGGGGCCATATTTAAAAGCGCCCGCGCCCATACCACCGGCCGAAAGAACGCCACTAACGGATAACTGACAATTATAAGGTAGAGCCATCGGTGCTAAGCGAAGAGGAAGCGTTTTCGCTAAAACTTGCTCCCAGGTATTTGCAGCACTCACCCAAATTTGATTATCGCTGATTTCATCCAGCTGATTAAAATTCAACATTGATAGGACATAGCCGTTATTGGGAGCGATTGATTGCCCCCCTTGGCTTAAACCCTGACAACGAATTGTGAGAGGATGATGAAAATGATTAGCATCATCAATAATCTTAACTAAATCGCCAATCAAGTTGGGCTGATACACACCTATGGGAATCTGGTAATGCAATCGACTGAAATCACCTGCGTAGTCGATGAGTTCATCTGGATTGGTTTTAAGCATGATAGCGCTCTCATGAAGATTTGTAATTATAGTGCTTCTCTTGTCGATGACTGGTTTGATATGCATCGATAAGCTGATAGGTATTAAGGACATTTTCTTTAATTAAATTATCAACTTTTTGCCAATCAACTTCTTCGATTGAAAACTTACCAACGCACAGCCTCTCGATTAAATCGAGTTGTTTTTTTGCTTGCTCATGGGCAACTTTATATGGCAAGTTCGTAAACATTACCATGACATGCCTGGATAAATAATGTTCCGGATAGCGCCTCATTAGCTCATGCTCTAATGCTTTGCGCAACACAAATTGGTCATCTAATACATCATGACGTATCTCATCATAATTATCCATGGACATGGCAGCTACCGCATCGGTATTTTCTTTACGTTGCTTATAAAATGCAGGTAGTACTTTTGACCAATTGTCGTTATGTTGATGTAATAAATCATTCAAAATTCGACAATCTTCAAACGCAGCATTCATACCCTGTCCAAAAAAAGGCACAATGCCATGGGCCGCATCACCAATTAATAAACACTGATCTTGGTAGAACCAAGGGGCGCATTTGATAGTGCTCAAATAACCTACAGGATGGCTTTGAAATTCATCCACTAATGATGGCATATGCGGATAGATCGTCTTGAAATTTTGACGGAAGAACTGGTGGATTTGTGATTCTGTTTGAATGGTAGCAAAACTTTGCTTACCCTCAACAGCAAGAAACAAGCTGCCGGTAATGGAGTGATCAGGATTTGGGTTGCCCAACAGCATAAATTGATCCTGTGGCCAAATATGTAAGTGTTCTCGTACAAAACGTTTATCACCGGGTCCTGCGATGGTTAATTCTTTATAGCCATGCTGTAAAAATTCTCGCGTTGCTTTTGCAATTCCTGCCTGTGTTAAGCTCTCACGGACAATCGAAGGCGCGCCATCTGCACCAATCAAATGGTCGTAGTGGTGTTCTATGACATGGTTATGATGATTCAAAAGACACAATTTTTTATCAAAATCAATGGATGATAACGTATGATCAAAATACACAGTAATGTGTTGGTTTGCATCAATACAATCAAGCAACATCCGGTTTAAATCCGTTCGTTTGATTGAATTGATATATTCATCGGCAGTCCTGCCAAAGGGTTGATAGGTCATTGATCCGTCTTGTTCATAGATGGCTCGGGCACGCATTGGCACCATAATTGGCTTAATTTCTGTTAATAAATTAAGCGAGTTTAACGCTGTAATCCCACGGCAAGATAACGCCATATTGATTGAACGACCATAATCATGAGGAGTTAGTCGCAAATCGCCTCGGGATTCAAAAATAATGACATCATATCCTCTTTGCGCTAAATACAGGGACATCAGACAACCCGCTAGGCCTCCACCGATGATTGTCACAGATTGCATGGATCCTCCTTACTCATCCTTTATTATTTTAAAACTCATCATGTAGTCAATCAACTCATTCGAGGGTAATGGTTTACTGAAGTAATATCCTTGCGCATAGTCACAGGAATACTCTCGAATTAAGTCTAATTGTGTTTTGGTTTCAATCCCTTCAGCTAACACCGTCAAACTTAGACTATGACCTAAATTGACAACCGCTTTGGCTATTGCGGCATCATTTTTATCGGAAACCATGTCATTAATAAAACTCCGGTCGATTTTTAACTTATCCACTGGCAATCGCTTCAAATAAGATAAACTTGAGTACCCTGTGCCAAAATCATCAATCGACAAACCAACACCGCGGTCTTTTAAAGCGCCCATAATGGTGACGATGCTGTTGATATTTTCAATTAATAGACTCTCAGTTAACTCTAATTCCAAAAACCTTGAATCAAGCTTTGCTTTTTCCAGTGCCTCATCCACGATATTAACCAAGTTGTTTTGTTTAAATTGTCGCTCAGAGATATTCACCGCCATGATCAAATCTTTCAAACCCAGTTTATGCCATTCTTTTAATTGCATACAAGCCGTTTCAAGCACCCATCGACCAATATCAATAATTAATCCATTTTCTTCAGCAACACCAATAAAATCCATGGGAGAAACTGGCCCTAAAATCTTACTATGCCATCTAATCAACGCTTCCACACCCATAATTCGGTGATTAATAATATCGATGAGCGGTTGATAGACCAATGTAAATTCATTATTTTTTAAAGCATCTCGTAAGGCATTGTCGAGTTGCATAACATTAATTAGACGATTATTCATGTCTGGTTCAAAAACTTTATACATGTTTCGACCACTATCCTTCGCATGATACATGGATAAATCGGCATTTTTCATGAGCGTTTCAAAATCCCCACCATCTTTTGGATAGAAGCATATGCCAATGCTTGCGGTGATGGTAATAGTGTGTTGGTCAATTTGGACAGGGTTTTGAATATTTTTTAAAATCTCATTGGCTTTCTCTTTCGCTTCCTCTTCCGTACTGACACTGCTAAGTAAGATAAAAAATTCGTCCCCACCTAGCCTAGCAACCGTATCAAACTCATCAGTGGCAATTAATAACCGATTAGCGATTAGTTGTATTAACTTATCTCCAACACCATGGCCTAGCGTATCATTTGTCATTTTGAATTTATCTAAATCAACAAACATAAAAGCCAAGATGGACTTTTGTTTTTTTGCTTGAAGAATGGCTTGTTCAACCCTATCAATCAGTAGCACCCGATTGGGCAATTCAGTCAGTGAGTCATGGGTTGCTTGCTGTAATAACTGTAGTTCCAGCTCGCGACGATCGGTGATGTCATTTAAAATACACACAAAATGCTTTATTCTTTTATCTGACGCTTCATTAACGGGCGACAAGCTGATTTCAGACCAATATTTACTGCCATTTTTGTGTCGACACTCGATTTCTAGAAACTCTTCTCTATGTTCACGAATCGCCAAGCTCATTCGCTTGTAATTAGCATCTGTGGGACTAAAACCTTGTAAGTTTTTTAAACTCTTACCAAGCGCTTCTTTCTCACGATAACCCGTGATACGTTGAAACGCTTTATTGACATAAATGATAGCGTTCGGTTCCGATTCAACATCTATAATCGCCACACCATGTGAACTGGCTTCAATCGCCCTTTCTCGAATGCGTAGGAAGTCTTCTGAGCGTCGTTTGTCGGTCACATCTCTAAAACTATATACCCGTCCAACAATCTGATGACCAATACGTTGAGGTTGAGTATATCGTTCAAAAACACGGCCATCTTTAAAATGAAGTTCGGGTAATTCCCCTTGCCATTCAGGATTTTCATACAAATATTGAACGTCGGATATGAGTGAGGATGGATCTTGTAATTGAGACAAAATATAATCAAAACTAATCCGTTCCGTACCAACTTCCATCATATGGGATGGGATCCGCCACATATCAATAAACTTCTGGTTCCAATCAACCACTTGTCCTTTACCATTCACCATCATGATCCCATCCGCGGTTGATTCTAACGTAGCACGAACAAGTGATAATGACTTTTCTAATTCAATGTTTTTTTCAACGATAAAGGTGGAGTCAATATGAATATTATCGGTTAATGGTTGGTTAGCTGAGCGCCTAAACTCAGGCTGATTATGGTACCACTCCTCCAACAAGCTAGAAAGTTCCGGCGGTTCTTCCAATAATCCCAAGGCTTTACTCACATCTGTTAAGGATGGTGGACGGCCTGTTTTCTTTATTCGCTCTGCCGCTTTTGCAACAACTTGATAGGATACTTGTGATCTGCTCATAAATCCCTCTACCACTTTCCAGTTATGCATGTTTTCAGCACACAGCATGATTTACTGAAAGTCTCAACGTCCAAATTAAAAAAGCACAGTTACATCACTTTTTCTAATTAAATATTTTTGCACTTACACGACAAGGCATTTCAACTAAAGTATAGACAATATTTTTAATTTTGTGTCCATATTGTGGCCTGTATGTCATTGTAAGAAGCTAAATATTAATAAATATCCTGTTAGCAACACGCATTTAACGTTGGTAATATGCCCGGACTTCTCTATAACTTTCCACATTGTTCCCCTCGCCCCGGAAACGGGGTTAGGGTGCCCAAAGGGCGGGAGAGGGATTTTTGAAATGAAATTATATCCTGATGTGTGGTACCAAGTGCCTGAAATGCTTACTAAATGACCGAATCAAAAAATTTTGTAATATAGAAACTATGGGGGGCTGTTAGCACTAAAATGATAAAAACCTCAAAATGAAAGTATGAATCTCTCACTTTGAGGTTGTCATCTAAGTTGATCAATTAGACACATTATCACTTGATGGAGCAGGTTTTACTTCCATCATTTTAGCATCAGACTGTGGTGTTTCAGGGCTTTTGGCGTCATTACTTTTTGACTCATTGCTCTTCTCAGCACCGGGGGATTGATTCATTTGTTGTTTATCTGTTCCCATGGATTTATCCTGATACTCCAAAGATTGCTCAGCCTTTTGGTCAACCTTTTCTTCGGCTTGATTTTCACACGCGGCTAATAATAAAGCACTTAGACCAATACCAGCAAACAACATTGCACTTTTCATCCTCGTCTCCTAATTCAGCCCGATTTTGAGTTGATATACTCCCTATATAAAAGCGTAGTCGTCGGTTCTGCGTTTTTCAACGTGAAAACGAAGTATGTTTGAATTTCTATTGATATATTAATAAGTTGCAAAGAAAAAAATATGGCAAAGTTCTGATTGAGACATTATAGAGCACTTGCAATCATAAATTACTCAATTCCTAGTTTCTGAATCCGATAACGTAAAGTGCGCAAACTTAATCCTAACAATTTTGCCGCAGCCGTTCGATTCCATTTGGTTTTCTCTAATGCTTCGATGATCATATGTCGCTCCCTTTCATTCAGCGCTTCATCAAGGGTTCCGTCAAGGTCTAGAGGTTCCTCTTCTCGATTGGCTAAAACGGGCAAATCTAAATCATCTCGCGTTATCGTGTTATTTTCACAAAGGGCGATTGCTCGCTCTAAAATATTTTCTAACTCACGAACATTACCTGGGTAGCGGTATTTCTTTAACGAATTAACACAATCGCCATCTAAAGTAACCATTGGACGTTGTTCGCCCTTGCATAATTTGGCAAGAATCGATTTCGCTAATAATGGTATATCTTCCTGACGCTCTCTTAATGGGGGAACAAACAGTGTGATCACATTGATTCGATAATATAAATCCTGACGAAAGCTCCCTTGTTGGATGGCTTGCATCAAATCTTTATGACTGGCACTTAATATGCGAACATCGACATTTTTCTCTTGGTTGCTTCCAACAGGCTTAATCGCTTTTTCCTGGATTGCCCGTAATAATTTCACTTGCATCGCAATGGGCAGTTCAGCGATTTCATCAAGAAAGAGTGTGCCACCATGCGCGGCTTCAAATAAGCCTATTTTATTTTCAATTGCCCCAGTAAAGCTACCTTTGACATGGCCAAAAAACTCTGACTCCATCAACTCGGCAGGAATTGCACCACAGTTTACCGGGATAAATGGCTTTTCTTGTCGAGGTCCTCGTGAATGGATTAACTTGGCAACGAGCTCTTTACCAACACCTGACTCACCTTTGATGAACACAGGCGCCTGACTCCTAGCCACTTTATCAATTTGCTTTTTCAATTCAAGCATGACCACACTATTACCAATGAGTTTTTCATCGACGCTACTCAATTGGCTTTCTTTTATCGAAATAGCCGTGGTCACGAGATCTTTTAACATTGGCAGATTAACGGGCTTAGACACATAATCAAATGCCCCTGCCTTCAAAGAATTAACAGCACCCTCCACATTGCCATACGCTGTTATAACAGCAACGGGTATATGGGGTTTGTGCTTTTGAATCTTTCTCACTAAATCGATACCATCCCCATCGGGTAATCGCATATCCGTTAAGATGAGGGAATAGTCGTTGGCTAAAATAGCATCTAATCCTGTTTTAAAGGTATGATAGCTTTCCGCTTTTAAGCCCATTCTATGCAATGTAATGGTTAATAATTCACAAATATCGGGTTCGTCATCAATCACACATACTGATTTACTCATAATATCCAATATCCTTATTTCGAAAATCGATTCTAAAGCAACACCCATTACTGATACTACTATCATAGCGCAACTGGGCATCATTGATCTCCGCTAATTCTCTAGCAATATATAATCCCATGCCATGTCCTGTTCTGTCCGTACTAAAAAAAGGTTCAAATAATTGGCTTTGATGAGCCTCTTGTACCCCTTTTCCATTATCAATGACCTTTAAGGAAATATTGTCATCTCCTTCTTCTACTTGGAATGTAATCGTGATTGAATCAGTCACATCACGATTATGTCTAACGGCATTGTCACACAGCACAATTAATATTTGCTCGAGTTGACTTCGATCGAAATAAATATGCGTAGAAGATGAAGTTGGTTGATTGATTATAAATTGACATTGTTGATATAGGCGATAATCGTCGACAAAATCTTCTAAAAACTCAAAAATATCGAATTGAACAGGCTTTGCTTTTTCTCTTCTTGATAACTGAAGCACATTTTTAATAACCTCATTCATGCGATTACAATGCTTTTCAATTAGACGTTGCAGGCGCATATCTTCCGTGTTTAAACCATTGTTTCCCATGAGTTGCACAGCATGGGATATAGCGCCTAATGGGTTTCGTAATTCATGCGCTACACTGGCAGTAAATCGTCCTAATGAAGCAAGTTTTAATTGTTGTGCTTGCTGAGTAATAAAATGGATATCTTCCAATATGATGAGATAGCTTGGTGTATTGCTTTCGGTCGTTGGAATGTATTGGACTCGCAAGGATTGGCTTTTCAAAATAACCGTATAGGGATTTTTTTTATCTTTGAATTCATCAAGATAATGAGAAAAGTTAACAGCAAGTTGAGGAGAAAGTTCATGTAAATATAACGGTTTCTTTTGTACATGATAATTGAATATTTCTCTTGCTGACGTATTAATCACTTCGATTGTTCCGTCTTGATTGACATATAAAACGCCCGCTTTTAGTTTTTCAACGATGTATTGATTGATCTTTTGCATATCCGCTAATTGGCTTCCACGCTGACGGGCTAACAGCTCTGTTGATTGTAGTCGTTTAGCTAAAAACCATGCGACAATTGCTGTAGCAAACAACCCTACCCCATGTACACCGGAGTAGAAGAAAATGCCTGTGTCAGGCACAACTCGATAAAGGTATTCAATGCCGGAAATGATTAATAAGATTGAGCTAGCCGTTGCTGCAAAAAAAATGGCTAATCTTCCCGGCACTAACAGACTTAATATCGCAACATTGACGTTGATTAATACACCAAGACCTGATTCTAATTGATTGAGAAAAGTCACATATAATGACAAAATGACAATATCAATAACACCTGAGATCAACACTTGAGTTGGGAATCTAGGCTGTTTAAAATGCCAAGCGACAAACGCTAGTCCTGAAAATAGGCTATAGAAAATGGTTATCCATAATAAAGGAAAATTCCCATACGCTTTGTGGTTACTGAGCCATAAGCCTACCATCAGGAAAAGGCTAAATACCCGATAGACATTATAGGACAATAATGAACGCCATTTTCTTTCTCGGATACTAAATGTCATATATACCGTTTTTTTTATATCGTCTATAATGAAAATAGAATATAAACAGGGAGATAACAACCGTGTCTGATAAAAAATCAAAAATTCCTAGTCTTGAGGAGTTCGGAAAATATGTTGGGAAATTGTTCACAGATATTAAAGACAGCGTTAAAGAAATAGTAACAGACTATCAGAAAAACCACCCTGGTGACGACGATACTGCTGAAAGCAAAGGTGAAGAAAAAGAGGCTAAAGCAGATAAAAAACCTGCTAAAAAAGCACCGCCGAAAAAAGATACCGAAGAAAGTGAGTCTTAATAACGGGTCTAGCCTTCCTAACTATCGACAAGATCGTAAAAAAATCCCCGTATTAATTGAAGCTTTAATACGGGTTCATTGCTTCGTAAATTTGGATTTTTAAACATAATTTGTTGTGGTATACAGGGATTAATTCGGTAACGCAGACGATAACGCAAACGTTCACGAATTAGCTGTCTGCTTTTAATGCTTAGAAATGCGCAGCGCCAAGGGCTACTTAAGCACCAAAATATTCATCCCTATACATTTTCTTTGCGCGATAAGCCATATTTTCGCATTTTTTCAACTAAGGTGGTGCGTCGCATATTTAGTGCGGTTGCAGCATGCGCGACGACCCAGTCCGTTTCATTTAATGCTTGTTTAATTAACTTTAACTCTGTTTGAATTAAATGTTCTTTTAAATCAATGCCTTCAGAAAGGTCTGTCTCGGGTGCCAACTCTTTCAATAAGGCAGTGCGCTCATCTTGCTCCTGCGATTGTTGACTGGTTTCTGAAATCGTCCGATGGATTCGCGCCGGTAACTCTTCACGATCAATGATGCCGTTTGGGTATAATATGGTGAGTCTTTCGACCATATTGGCTAACTCACGCACGTTTCCTGGCCAGCGATATTTAGTCAATGAATCGATAGCACCCGGCAGAAAATGCACGCCTGGGCGACCTTCACGCTCAACACGAGATACTAACTCATTCAATAATAAAGGGATATCTTCCTTCCGGTCGCGTAAAGCTGGCATTTCAATTGGAAAAACGTTTAAACGATAGTATAGATCTTCGCGAAAATTACCCTCTTTAATCGCTTGTTCTAAATTTTGGTGGGTGGCAGCAATAATTCGTACATTGACTTCAATCGGTTTATTGCTTCCAACTCGCTCAAATGTCCTTTCTTGCAAAACTCGTAATAATTTCACCTGCATTGCAAGGGGCATGTCTCCAATTTCATCTAAAAATAAGGTTCCACCGCTTGCTAACTCAAAGCGTCCTTGGCGAGTTGAAATAGCACCGGTAAACGCACCTTTTTCATGACCAAATAATTCCGATTCTAAAAGCTCACCTGGTATTGCCCCACAATTAATTGGTACAAAGGGCTTGGTTCTTCTTGACGACGTTAAGTGAATGTTTCTTGCTGCGACTTCCTTTCCTGTCCCTGATTCACCAAGAATTAATACTGACGCATCGGTAATACCCACTTGATTAATTAACGTGCGTATCTCATTCATTTTATCGCTTTGCCCAACTAAGTTATATTTTTGCGATTGAAGTAGATGCGCTCGCGATTCATCGGAGTGTTCTCGCTGGGCTACCTGACATTTATGCAGTATTTCCAGTAATTGAGCATAAGTAAATGGAAAACATAATTTTGAAAATACCGCAGAGTGGGATGGCGTAAAACGATTTTTTTCATCCATTAATAGAATAATATGGCCATCCGGTGCTTTTGCATGCACTTGGTCGAGAAAAGTTGCTGTTTCGCTTTCGGTTGGCAAACAGCTAATAAAAATTGCCGCCTTCGTTAAGTAAGGTGTGTTTATCCAGTTTTTAGTATCACTCATTTGCCAGGATACCCCAACAAAATCGAGTAAAGTACCTATACGTTCACCGCGAGCTGTATCATCATCAATTATCAAATAATGACAGGTTGTCGTCATTGCTCATCCTTAAGATTCTACGTCAATTAACCACGATATTGACTATTTTAATTTTGGCTCCGAAAGCAGCTTATGTCAAATCAATGATCAATATGATAAACAACAGACCATATTTATCAAATAACTATGTGTTAAATTCAATGTTAATTAGCGCTGGCACTGAATTGAACGAAAACTATTACATTGTTTGCCAAAACATAACCCCTTATCACCGATCGCCTTCGTCGCAGCAACCTGAGTTTCCTTTTCGTAATGTTTTACCTGCATGTACCCCTTGTGTTGACAAAAGGCATTGGCCGCACGATATCCGCACCCAGAATGCGCTTTATAGCACCAAGCCACACGATAATTTTCATGGCGTGGAAAAGCATAACGTTTAAATCGATAGTGGTAAGATTTTGCAGGTGGGTGACTGATATCATCTGAACATAGAATGAGATCAAATCCGTCACAACGCCATCCTTTGCAATGCCAGTGAGAATTAATATAATTAGTCAATCCAACATTATTTGCTTTAATATATTTATTTGCCTTTTTGTAGCCCATCAAATGACAATATTTCTGAGCAACGGTATCACCACATCCCCCATTGCCTAACATACAATAATTCAGCCGTTGTCCATGAAACATTGGTTGCAAAAAGCTGTGATAAAATTGTTGATTACCAACCGCCTCAATGGCAACGCTAAAAAGCGTAAATAGGAACAGTATGCGAAAAATTTTATACATTAAAACATACTCTTAATCTGGTTTTCTAAAATCTTAACGCATGATTCAACAGAATAAAAGTAGATTGTCAATTTTGCTGCGCCGCTCTTTGTTCAATTATTTGAATGGCAGTATCTAATCGTTGCAAAGTTCGTTCTTTACCAATTAACTCCAAAGTCTGGTCAATGGCTGGGGAAGAACTAGAGCCTGTGACTGCAACTCGCAGTGGTTGGGCCACCTTAGCCATATTCATATCCATCCGGACACAAATATCATTGACGATTTCTTGAAGCTGATTTCTTTCCCATTGACTCGTTTGAGCAAAAGCTTGTCTTAAAGCAACCATGGCATCGAGCACAACGGGGCGTAGATGTTTTTTCACCGATGAATCATCGTAACTTACTGAATCAGCGTAATAAATCGTACTTTGCGATGCAATATCATGTAGGGTTGCACATCGATCCGCATAAACGGAAATTAATGCAGACAATTCAGGGCCTTGACTGGTATTGACGCCCAATTCATCAAACTGATATTGCAAAGCCGGCATTATCTGACTTTCTTGCAGTGTGCGAATATAGTGTTGATTTAACCAATATAATTTTTCATAATTAAAACTTGAAGCACCCCGGCTAACTTTGTCTAAACTAAATTGCGATATCATTTCATCAAGTGAAAAAATTTCTTGATCACCAGCAGACCATCCTAATCTAACTAAGTAATTTAGCAAGGCTTCAGGTAGAACACCCATTTTTTTAAACTCTAAAACACTAACAGCCCCATGTCGTTTTGATAATCGTTTACCATCCTCGCCTAATATCATGGGTAAATGAGCAAATTCCGGTGGGGTTGCATTCAATGCCTGGTATAAATTGATTTGCCTTGGGGTGTTGTTAATATGATCATCCCCACGGATAACATGGGTAATTGCCATATCCATATCATCAACGACAACACTGAAATTGTAGGTTGGATGGTTATCTGAACGAAGCAAAATCAAATCATCTAATTCAGCATTGTTGATATGAATGTCGCCATAAACATGATCGACAAATTTCACCGTTCCTTCCACAGGATTTTTAAAGCGTATAACGGACACCCCTGCTTTCGCAGGCAGATTTTTCTCCCGGCAATGACCATCATAGCGGGGTTTTTCTTTCGCCGCTAGTTGGGCTTCCCGCAGGCCTTCCAGACGATCTTTAGAACAATGACAATGATAAGCAAGGCCTCTATCGAGCAAGTTTTCTAGTATTTCATGGTAACGGTCATAGCGTTTGGTTTGATAGACAATAGGTCCATCGGATGACAGGCCAAGCCAGCTCATGCCATCTAATATCACCTCGACCGATTCTTGCGTTGATCGTGTTTGGTCCGTATCTTCAATGCGCAAATAAAACTCACCATGATGGTGTTTGGCAAATAGCCATGAAAAAAGGGCTGTTCGAACGCCTCCAACATGCAGAAATCCAGTTGGACTTGGTGCAAATCGTGTTTTAACTGTCATATTATTCTACTAAAATTGAAAATCGGCTACTTACCGGACAACAATATAAAACGCCAGTCTTTGCCATCTTTGCGAAGCAATCCAGCTCGATCCCTGAACAAAAATCTATTTTAGCTTGCTTCGCAAAGCCCGCAAAGACGGCTATTTTAAAAAATGACCGGTCCAAAGAAAATCAGTATACTACAATGTTATATAACAACTTTAAATAGTTTGTTAGAATATAAGGATATTCTCCTTTGTGCTGGACTATTCCTTAAAAGCACTGTCGTTGCGAGCTCTGCGAAGCAATCCAGTTCGATCTCTGAACAGAAATCTGTTCTGGATTGCTTCACTACGTTCGCAACGACAGCTTTTTTTAAGAAATGTCAGGTACAAAGGATATACTCTAGCTTAATTAGTTTTAAATTGAATATATCCTATGAATAGAAAAGATCGCATTGAACAAACGCTGAAAGCACACTTAAACCCAGTTTACATCGAAGTGGTTGACGAGTCGAACCGTCATCACGTGCCCGAAAACGCACAAACCCATTTTAAAGTCACCGCTGTTAGCGTAGCGTTTGAAGGCATGTCGTTGATTAAGCGCCACCGCTTAGTCAACAGTTTAGTGGAAGAAGAGCGTACTAACGGAATGCATGCCTTGAGCCTGCACTTAAAAACTCCAGAGGAATGGGAGAAACAGTCAACAACGCCTAACTCCCCTGCTTGTAAAGATGGATTCAAACATGGCTAATTCATCGCCCATATTCTGGCAGCAGCTTTTGACGTTACCACCGATGTCAAGAGGGTTTCATCGTATTGATGCCCAACTCGAAGCACTTCTGCAAAACAACATCCACCTATCAGCAGGGTTAGTCCATTTATTTTTACAACATACCTCAGCATCGCTTGTTATCACTGAAAATTGTTGCGCGGATGTGAGGCGCGATTTGGAGGAGTTCTACAATCAACTTGCACCCGATAGTATCCAACGCTACCAGCATAATATGGAAGGACCTGATGATATGCCTGCTCATATAAAAAGCACCCTATTGGGGGTTAACCTGACGCTACCCATCGAAAATGGTCGATTTGCACTCGGTCAGTGGCAAGGAGTCTACCTTGGTGAACATCGTGATAAAGGAACGGCCAGGCGAATATTGGTCACAGCTTATGGGCTATCAGCCCCCTAGCCTAATTCGATGCCATTGCATGTTGGAAAATTAGGGGTATTTACGAGTTTATGAGTCGAAAAATCATTCATATTGATATGGATTGCTTTTTTGCAGCCGTCGAAATGCGGGATTTCCCCGAATTAAAGACTAAACCTATTGCGGTCGGGGGTGAATCAATTCGTCGAGGCGTCATTGCAACGTGTAATTATGAAGCACGAAAATACGGCGTTCGCTCAGCTATGGCAACCGCCCAAGCCTTGAAGCTTTGTCCAAAATTAGTATTACAACCGGTTCGCATGGAGGTGTATAAGCAAGAAAGCCAGCATATTCGCAATATTTTTTCCGATTATAGCGACTGCATAGAGCCGTTATCCTTAGACGAAGCTTATCTGGATGTCACCCATACCTCCCGTTGCCAAGGCAGTGCCACCTGGATTGCCAGAGAAATTCGCCAGCGAATTCAAGAAGAACGTGGATTAACAGCCAGTGCTGGGGTCGCACCGAATAAAAGCCTGGCCAAAATTGCCAGCGATTGGCATAAACCCAATGGCCAAAAAGTTATCCTGCCTGAAGCGGTATCTGAATTTGTGCTTAGTTTGCCGGTTCGCAAATTGTTTGGTGTTGGTCCAAAAATGGAACAGAAACTAACCGCTATCGGCATCCACACGTGTGCACAATTACAAAAATTAACGCTCGAAAATTTAAATCAATTATTTGGCAATTATGGCCAAAAGCTCTATGAGTTATGCCGTGGGATTGATGAGCGACCGGTTAACCCGAATCGTATTCGCAAATCCATCAGTGTTGAAGAGACCTTTTCCCAAGATTTGCCTGACATTCAATCATGCATTGATTCACTTCCCGGACTACTCATTCGCTTGCAAAAAAGATTAGACAGAGCAGGAAACATTGACCCAATCCATGGCTTATTTGTTAAGTTGAAATTTAAAACCTTCCAACAAACGACCATCGAATGCATTGGCACAGAAATCGATGAAACCGCCTATAAACAACTTTTAGCAGAAGGCTATTTACGTAAAAATTTGCCTGTTCGCTTGATTGGTGTTGGGGTAAAGCTTAAGCATCAACCGATACCGAGCGCTATTCAACTCTCTCTCTTCGAATAGGCTGCGGTTATAGTAGGTACGCCACCATCGTCAAATTTCGATGTTATTCACTTTGCTGTGTCGCACTTCGTAGAGGTTGCTGACGAAGATAATAACTGGCTAAAACAGCACCAAGGATTGCCATGAGCCCGCCAATTAAACCCATAGGGGATGGGGATTCGTGTAAGATGATAAAGCCAAGTATCGTTGATATCAGAGGTAATCCATACAAATACAATGCCGCTTTCGAAACTGGCATTCGATTGAGTATATAACACCATCCCAAATACGCTAAAGCCGCAGGACCAATGCCTAAATAGATAACTGTTAAATTACCCTGTAACGACGACTGTTTAATCTCGGCAACCAGTTGTGGGAAAAATACCAATAATGACAACGTCCCACCCCACATCACCCAGGTTGTGACCGATACAGGATGATAAAATTTTAGATAACGTCGCTGGGTTAATGTGTAAAACGCACCACAGGCTGAAGCAATCATAATGATCAATACGTTAGCGTCAATAAACGCCCCTTTTCTATTTCCCATAGCAATGACCATCAATCCAATTATTGATAGGAGTATTCCAATCCACGAGCGCCAAGGCAATTTTTCTCTTAAAAGTACAACCGACAAAATAATAGTAATCACCGGTACTTGGCCAATAATAAAGCTTGCAACGCCTGCATCAATGTTAATCTCGCCATAATTCAAACAAAAATTGTATACCCCAATCGCAAAGACCCCAACTAGCATTAATTGGATTCGATGTTTGGTGGAAACAGATGGGAGCTTTTGTAAACTGCCGATAACAACCGACAGAATCAACGACCCCACAAAAAATCGATACAATGCCAAAGCACCGGGTGAGAAATCACTTAATCCAAGCCGAATACCAACAAAGGCTGAAGCCCAAAAAAACAGGGTGGTAAAAATTGCAAAAGGAAGTAGAAAGGTTGACATGGGCTTAGCCTTTATTGAACTCAGCCAATATTATACCTCAACAATCTGTGTTGGTGGAATATCTACCAACTCGACAATCGGAGCAGTCGCGGCATCTGGCCCAAGCTGATAAAGCGTTGATCCGCCTGAGGTCGTTCCCACTTGCGTCCAAGTTGTGTCTGTATTAATCGTATCTGTTTCACCCAGCTCATCGCCACCAACAATCCTCAATACATTGTCATAGGTATTATTATTGGTATCGGTGACACTCCACTCGCTGCCAGAAGAGAGTTCTTTCACCGTTTCGAGCGTGAGATTGATGGTATTATTGCCACCATCATCCAGATCAATAATCTCAAAGCCGCTACCAAAGTGGTCATGGAGTTCAGAACCGGTCAGATCAAGCCCTGACTCATTGAATTTAATGGTGTCAATTCCCTCTCCACCTTCAATCTTACCACTAAAATTACTCAAGCTTGCACTGTCTATTAGCAAGGTATCATTATCCGTTTCCATCACAAAAACACCTGCTTCACCCGATAAATCGGAAAGATTTAATTCCGTGTGAGTTAGAACAACTTCAAATTGTCCAACGACTGGATCACCATCGGCATCTGTTGCCGTAAATGGAAGATCTAAGTTAAGGGGATCATTAATGGCTTGTTCAAATTGGACATCTCGGATATAGAAATTACTACTTCCACCATTGACCCGATTGATACCTGTAATTTCAATCGACTCAATCTCTTTACCAATATCAGCTATATTAAGTGGATTGCTTCCTGATGAATTATCACTTCCCGAAGCACTAGTCCCATCCTTATATTGGACAGTATATGAATAAGTCTGTCGACTACCCTGGAAGTCAATATCCACCTGAAATACCGAACCAATAAAGGTCATCAAAATTGACTCACCGGTTGATATTTGATTACTGCCCACACCTATTCCACTATTGGTTCGGCTGACTAGTCCTGAGCCATTATTAGCCGTGATATGAACAACTTGGTTAGCACTGCTAGTGGTTAATTGTTCAGATTCATTGATATATAAATTAGCTTGATTGGAACCGTTTCCTCTTAAATCAACGTCAAACAAATCAAAATCTTGATCAATAGGTTCATATATTTGAAGTTGATAAGTGCCATTCGTTGGGTTAGCGGTTATATCTAAAATAGTGACCGGTAATCCGCCTCTCACAACAAAGCCAGATAAGACATTACCATTGACTTCCCAATTGATCGTATCACCATTCGCTGTTAAATCGTTTGGTAATAATGAATCACTCAACGTAATTGAACCGCCTCCGTCATACCCCATATCCACCAAACTACCTTCGATAATAGTACCCGTTAGATTGTTTCCATACCCATTTTCAATATCCAGCGTTGGCACATCGTATTTGAGTTGGACGGATGCTGTATCGGTACCGCCGGCACCATCACTGATGGTATAATCAAACGATAGCGGTCCGGAATAGCCGGCATCTATCTTAAAGACGATATTGCCATCATTGGCAATCTCTACCGTTCCGCCAACGGCATTGGATACCGCTATGATTGATAAATTACCAGGTCCATCCACATCTGTATCATTGGCAAGCAGTTCATTGGGTGTAATTACAATGTTTGAAAGAAGATCACCACCCACAACTTGATAACTAAACCCTGAGCCGGTATCTAGTCCGATCTCAACTTCCAATTCATATTGGCCGCCTTGATCCCAATAGATCACTTCAATTTCATAGACACCATCGCTAGGGATAGAAAAGACACCATGCGTTGTTGTGGTAGGTGCTTGATTCACATCTTGAACCGCTGTATCAACCCACACACCATCGATTTTAACGCGGAATATATAACCATCATCTGCGCGAATTCTAAATCGATTGTCACCTTCTGTAAAAGACATATAGCCAGTAAATCGGACTATAGCATCGCTCGAACTAGTTTGGTTATTATATTCAATTGAACTCGCATCAGGCCCAATCCAATTAGCAAAATTATTCCCCTGGCCCAAGTCACCTGATCCTTCGTTGTAATTGATAGAAGTTGATACAAACGTCGCATTGGGCGTTTGATTATCAATAATCGATTGCACCTCAGCAAGAACACTATTGCCAGGGAACCCTGCGCCATCTAATTGGTTGTTTGTATTATATAGCTCGCCTAATAATCCAGCGGATTTTAGAATGGTTGGTGTGGTTGCTGATATTTTGATGATGTCGTTATTGGCGTCGGGATTAACATTAATATCTAAATTATTGCCATTTCCTGAATTTCCGGCGATGTCTTGATAAGAGCCATTTGCTACGGAAATACTGATATCATTTCCATCTGCTGTAAAATCAGCTCTCCAAATCTTAGGATCCATTGAATCTTGAACTAGATTTGAAACAGCACCACCTGCTACTACGATATCACCTAAGGTGAAACCAGTGACGACTTCGGAGAAAGTGAAGGTAAGCTGAGCTAAACCATTAGGTCCAAGTGTGGATTGTGACGAAGTGATATTCAAACTAGGTATGGTTGTATCAACGCTATGGGTTGAGGTGGTGGTGGCAGTGAATGGGTTACCGGCATCATCACTTCCTGAGACACTGACATCAAAACTGGTATCTGCGGCTAAATCGCTACCGGCTACAGCTATGCTAAACGTATTGCCCGCACCAACGGTGCCTGAATAGTTTGTGCCATTCACACTAAAGCTTATGGTATCACCA